>NZ_JAHLEM010000724.1 GCF_018883605.1 Streptomyces niphimycinicus
CGCCGCGAGCGACGTTGGTGGTGGGGCAGTGTCCCCCGAGGGGGCGCCGGGCGGGGTGCCGACGGCGCTCGCCGACGACAGCGGGGCCGCCGCGACGGTGGTGCCAGACGGCGGGGCGACAGCTCCGGCAAGCGGCACGGTGGCGGCCGGAGACGGCGCTGGGTGGGCTGGCAGGGCCGCCGTGGACAGCCCGGTGGGCGCGTTCGACGGTCCTACGGGGCGGGCGTCGGAAGGCGCCGCGGGCCTGGTGAAGGTCGCGGTCGGGGACGGCGAGGGCCCGGCTGTGGCGAGCGGAGCGGCGGCGTCGGCCGGGAGCGTCTCGGGCGGGGCTGCCAAGGCCGCCGCGGATGGCGCGGCGGGCCATCCGCCCGCCGCATCCCGGCGGCTGTTCGTCGCGCGGGCCGTGGCCGTCGGGGCCACTGCCGTGGCTGCCGGAACGGTGGGGTACGGGACGTACACCGTGCTGCGCGGGCCGCGGGTCAAGAGGATCGCCGTGCCGCTCGCCAAGCTGCCGCGCCGGGCGCATGGCTTCCGGATCGCCGTCGTCAGCGATATCCACCTCGGGCCGATCCTGGGCCGCGCCCACACCCAGCGGGTCGTCGAGGCGGTCAACCGCACCAACCCCGACCTCATCGCCGTCGTCGGCGATCTCGTGGACGGCAGTGTCGCGGATCTCGGCCCGGCCGCCGAGCCCCTGCGCGCGCTGCGCGCCCGCCATGGCAGCTACTTCGTCACCGGCAACCACGAGTACTACTCGGGCGCCGACGAGTGGGTGGACCATGTGCGCGAGCTGGGCCTGCGTCCCCTGGAGAACGAGCGCACCGAGCTGCCCGGCTTCGATCTCGCCGGGGTGAACGACATCGCGGGCGAGAGCGAGGGCCATGGGCCCGACTTCGGTAAGGCGCTCGGCGACCGCGACCGCTCGCGTGCCTCCGTGCTGCTCGCCCATCAGCCGGTGGTGATCCACGACGCGGTGAAGGCGGGCGTCGATCTCCAGCTCTCCGGCCACACCCACGGGGGTCAGGTGTGGCCCGGCACCTATGTGGCCGAGCTGGCCAACCCCACCGCCGCCGGTCTCGAGCGGTACGGCGACACCCAGCTCTATGTGACCCGCGGCGCGGGCGCCTGGGGCCCGCCGGTACGGGTCGGGGCGCCACCGGACGTCACCGTGGTGGAGCTGGCCTCGACCCGTACTTGAGCGTCTGAGCGCCCGAGCACCCGGCGTCCAGGCCGCCCACTCCGCATCAGCGCGAGTCGACGGCGGACCGCTGAACCTCCGCCGAGCCGCTGGGACCGACAGGACCAACAGGACCAACAGGACCAACAGGACCGACGGGACCGACGGGACCGACGGGACCGACGGGACCGACGGGACCGACGGGACCCGTGCTGACCAGCGGACGGTCGAGGTCTTCCGCCGGAGCGTCGTCGTCCGCCGCCCGCGCCACCGCGACCGGCCCCGACCGGTCGGCGCCCTGCGCGGCAGCCCGTACGCCGCCGTCCCGCGCGTCGGCCCGCTTGGCGCGGCGGTGCGGCAGCGGGGCGTTGCGTATGCCCGAGATGCGGTCGTGCGGGCCCAGCCGGTGCGGATGGCGCAGCGTCGTCCGTGCGCAGATGGCGGTCAGCGCGAACCCGGCCAGCACCGCCAGCAGTTGGAGGGGGCTGAGCGCCGTAAGGACCGCCGCCGCGCCCTGGGCGCCCGAGTCGCGGACGGTGGCGAACAGCCCGGACGGCCACGGCTCGTGCAGCAGCGTCAGCATGGCCAGGAACAGCCCCGACAGGAACGGCATCACCAGTGCCCCGAGCAGCAGCGCGCGCAGGGTCAGCCGCCAGGGCACCAGCGGGCCGCCGTCGTCCGACACCAGCTTCAGCAGCAACAGCCGCTTTCCGGGGGTCGCGCCGGTCGCCAGCGGCAGGAGGATGAACCAGGCCACGAAGATTCCGACCGGTATCCATGAGGGGGCCGCGCCGCCCTGATAGGTCATCACGGCCGCGGTAAACACCGATGCGACGACATATCCGGCCACATCCACGACGAGCGCCGTCAGTCGCCGCCCGAACGGCACCGGACGTGCCGCCAGCGCCCGCCCGTCCAGCGTCTCCAGCGCGGGCAGCATCCGCGCGACCGGCCCGGCCAGCAGCCAGCCGATCACCGCTCCCGAGGTGTTGACGATCAGGTCGTCCACGTCGAAGAGGCGGTAGGGGCAACTGTAGAGGCCCCACACCCCGGTCCACTGCGTGAGCTCGAAGGACATCGCGACCACGAAGCCGATGACGGCGGTGGCGCGCAGCGAACGCCCGAAGTGGTAGCGCAGGAAGACGCCGAGCGGCAGGAGCAGCAGCAGATTGAAGACGGTCCCGGCGACGGCGGGGTTCTGGAGGATCAGCGAGTTGAGCCCGACCTTGTGGTGGGCCTCTTTCCAGATGTCGCTGAAGGTGTTCCCGGGTACCCACTGCGGATGGGCCACGGGTGCGAACCGCTCGCACATGTCGCCGGTCTGCTTCGGCAGCGGCACGATCGTCATGCAGTAGGCGGTGAGCAGGTAGTAGAGGAAGCCGTAGAGCGACAGCGTCCGCCCCGGGGACATCACGCCGTGACGGCGGTACAGGACGACGGCTGTCGGCAGCAGCAGTAAGAGTGCCAGCAGCGGGAAGAGGGCGGCGGCCGTCTTGATCGGCAGAAGGTAGGCGGTGGCCATGCACAGGACTATACGCCATGCGTATACATCGCGTGTATAGCTCTCCGGCGTGCGCCGATACGACGAGGGCCCCGCCCCCGGAATCCGGGAAGCGGGGCCCTCGCCCACAAGCTCCGAGCCCAAAGGCTCCGTCGCTCAAAAGCTGCCGCTCAAAAGCTGCCGCTCAAAAGCTGCCGCTCAGAAGCTGCCGCTCAGAAGCGGCGCGTGATCAGAGCGCGCTTGACCTCCTGAATGGCCTTGGTGACCTCGATGCCCCGCGGGCACGCCTCGGTGCAGTTGAAGGTGGTGCGGCAGCGCCAGACGCCGTCCTTGTCGTTCAGGATCTCCAGCCGCTGCTCACCGCCCTCGTCGCGGGAGTCGAAGATGAAGCGGTGCGCGTTGACGATCGCCGCCGGGCCGAAGTACTGGCCGTCGTTCCAGAACACCGGGCACGAGGAGGTGCACGCGGCGCACAGGATGCACTTGGTGGTGTCGTCGAACCGCTCGCGGTCCTCGGCGGACTGGAGCCGCTCACGCGTCGGCTCGTTGCCCGTCGTGATCAGGAAGGGCATCACATCGCGGTACGCCTGGAAGAACGGCTCCATGTCCACGATCAGGTCCTTGAGGACCGTGAGCCCCTTGATCGGCTCGACCGTGATGGGCTTCTCCGGGTTGATGTCCTTGATCAGCGTCTTGCAGGCCAGCCGGTTGCGGCCGTTGATCCGCATCGCGTCGGATCCGCAGATGCCGTGGGCGCAGGAGCGGCGGAAGGTGAGGGTGCCGTCCAGTTCCCACTTGATCTTGTGGAGACCGTCGAGGACGCGCTCCTTCGGGTCCAGGTCGATCTGGAAGTCCTCCCAGACCGCCTGGTCCGAGATCTCCGGGTTGAAGCGCCGGATCCGGAAGGTGACGGTGATCAGGTGCGAGGCGGTGGCGTCGGCCGCCTCGGGGGCCTGGTCGGACTTCTCGAGGGTGGGGGTGCTCATCAGTACTTACGCTCCATCGGCTGGTAGCGGGTCTGCACGACCGGCTTGTAGTCGAGGCGGATGGACTCGGAGCCGTCCGCGCCCACCTCTCGGTACGCCATGGTGTGCCGCATGAAGTTGACGTCGTCGCGGTTCGGGTAGTCCTCGCGGTAGTGGCCGCCGCGCGACTCCTTGCGGGCCAGCGCGGAGATCGCCATGACCTCGGCCAGGTCGAGCAGGTTGCCCAGCTCGATGGCCTCCAGCAGATCGGTGTTGAACCGCTTGCCCTTGTCCTGGACGCTGACGTTCTTGAAGCGCGCCCGCAGGTGGCCGATCTCCTCGACGGCCTCCTTGAGCGTCTGCTCGGTGCGGAAGACCATGACGTTCTTGTCCATGGTCTCCTGAAGCGCCTTGCGGACCTCGGTGACCCGCTCGGTGCCGGTCGCGTCCCGCAGGCTCTCCACCTGGTTCTGGACGAACGCGGCCGGGTCCTCCGGAAGCTCGACGAAGTCGGCCCTGGCGGAGTACTCCGCGGCGGCGATGCCCGCCCGGCGGCCGAAGACGTTGATGTCGAGCAGCGAGTTGGTGCCCAGCCGGTTGGCGCCGTGCACCGAGACGCAGGCGACCTCGCCGGCCGCGTACAGGCCCGGGACGACGGTGTCGTTGTCCGCCAGCACCTCGCCCTGGACGTTGGTCGGGATGCCGCCCATCGTGTAGTGCGCGGTCGGCTGGATCGGGATCGGGTCCGTGTACGGCTCGATGCCCAGGTACGTCCGCGCGAACTCGGTGATGTCGGGCAGCTTGGCGTCCAACTGCTCCGGCGGCAGGTGGGTCAGGTCCAGATAGACGTGGTCGCCCTCCGGACCGCAGCCGCGGCCCTCACGGATCTCCGTGTAGATGGACCGCGATACGACATCCCGCGATGCCAGGTCCTTCATGACCGGCGCGTACTTCTCCATGAAGCGCTCGCCGTCCTTGTTGCGGAGGATGCCGCCCTCACCGCGGGCGCCCTCCGTCAGCAGGATGCCCATCCGCCAGATGCCGGTCGGGTGGAACTGGAAGAACTCCATGTCCTCCAGCGGCAGCCCGCGCCGGTAGGCGACCGCCTGGCCGTCACCGGTGAGGGTGTGCGCGTTGGAGGTCACCTTGAAGAACTTGCCGCAGCCGCCGGAGGCGAAGACGACGGCCTTCGCCTGGAAGACGTGCAGCTCACCGGTGGCCAGCTCGTACGCCACCACACCGGCGGTCCGCTTGACCCCGTCGACCTCGGTCATCAGGAGGTCCAGGACGTAGAACTCGTTGAAGAACTCCACGCCCTCCTTGACGCAGTTCTGGTACAGCGTCTGGAGGATCATGTGGCCGGTGCGGTCCGAGGCGTAGCAGGACCGGCGGACCGGGGCCTCGCCGTGGTTACGGCTGTGGCCGCCGAAGCGGCGCTGGTCGATGGTGCCGTTCGGGGTGCGGTTGAACGGCAGGCCCATCTTCTCCAGGTCGAGGACGGAGTCGATGGCCTCCTTCGCCAGGATCTCGGCGGCGTCCTGGTCGACCAGGTAGTCACCGCCCTTGATCGTGTCGAAGGTGTGCCACTCCCAGTTGTCCTCCTCGACATTGGCGAGGGCGGCGGCCATGCCGCCCTGCGCCGCGCCGGTGTGGGAGCGGGTCGGGTAGAGCTTGGTGAGCACCGCGGTGCGGCTGCGCTTGGTCGACTCGATGGCCGCGCGCATTCCGGCCCCGCCGGCGCCGACGATGACGGTGTCGTACTTATGGATCTTCATGAGTGGATACCTCAGCCCCGGGGCCTAGCGGATGTTCGGGTCGAAGGTGAAGATCACCAGAGTGCCGAGCACGATGGTGAATCCTGCCGCCGTGTAGAGCAGCCCCTTCAGCCACAGGCGGGTGGTGTCCCGCTCCGCGTAGTCGTTGATGATCGTGCGCAGGCCGTTCGCGCCGTGCAGCGTGGCGAGCCAGAGCATGATCAGATCCCATGCCTGCCAGAACGGCGAGGCCCAGCGGCCGGCCACGAAGGCGAAGCCGATCTTGGTGACACCGCCGTCCAGCACGAGCTGGATCAGCAGATGGCCCAGGACCAGGACGACCAGCAGGACGCCGGACAGGCGCATGAAGAGCCAGCCGTACATCTCGAAGTTCGTACGGGTCGCCCTGGGCGTCTTGCGGGTACGGGCCCGCGGCGGCTCGATGACCGGGGCCGGATGATCCACGTCGTACCCGGTGACCGAGTCGCTCGCGGGGGTGGTGGTCTCGGCGGACATGTGCGTCAGCTCCCGAACAGTTCGCGCAGCGTGTGCTGGAGGATCGGGTAGAAGGCGCCCGCCATCAGCACGACCCAGATACCGACGACGCCCCAGAGCATCTGGCGCTGGTACCTCGCTCCCTTGGACCAGAAGTCGACGGCGATGACGCGAAGGCCGTTGAGGGCGTGAAACAGGATGGCGGCCACGAGGCCGTACTCCATCAGGTTCACGACGGGATTCTTGTAGGTGGCAACCACGTTGTCGTACGCCTCGGGCGAGACGCGGACCAGCGAGGTGTCCAGCACATGTACGAACAGGAAGAAGAAGATGAGGACGCCGGTGACTCGATGAGCCACCCAGGACCACATGCCTTCCCGGCCGCGATACAACGTTCCAGCCGGCACGGAAAAACCCTCCGGAAGCGGATTTGGGGCCTGCCGGCTTCACGGTCGGTCGGGCCCGGCCGGGTACGGTCCACCGGCCCTGGACATCGTACCGACGTGCTGTCGGCTGGTTCGTCCGGGGGGCTCAGGTGTGATCTATCAAGCACGAACGGGCGATCATGCGATACGGAACCCGGATACGTCGGGCACCCGGGAGGTGTTCGCGGCCAGCCGGGCGAGCCTGCCGCGGGCGATGCGCCGCAGCTCCTCGGCGGTGTTCTCGCGCTCCCGCTCCTGGTCGTTGCCCAGCCGGTCCCGGATCCCGGTCAGCAGCCGGTCGAGCCGCTCCCCGGGCCGCAGACCATCCAGACAGATGACGAAAACGTGACCGAATCGACGCTCGTACGCATCGTGGGCGGCCTGGAGTGCGGTGTGGGCGGCGTGCGACCCCAGGCTCTCCGCGGGCGGCAGCTCATGGCCGACGACCGACTCGTCCGCGAGCGCCTCGTCCAGATCGGCGGGGGTGAGGTCGTAGCCGGCCTCGTCCCCGGCGGCCAGCAGCGCCTCCAGATCGGGGTACGGGCGGTGGGCCGCGATCAGCCGGGCCCAGCGGCGGCTGCCGCAGCAGGCGAGCAGCGCCGCTTCGGCCGCGTCGGCGGTGGCGGTGTTGAGCCGGTCGAGGCGGGAGGCCGCGGCGCGGGACCCGGAGATGGGCCCGGACCTGGGCAGGGACCCGGGCAGGGGCCTGGGCAGGGGCCTGGACCTGGACAGCGTGGACTCCTCGGACACGCGGTGGACTCCTCCGGCACGCAGGGGACACGCATGGGAGCGGACGTCCAGGAGATAAGGACGCCCGGGAGATAAGGACGCCCGGGAGAAACGGACACCCGGGAGAAGCGGACGCCCGGGACGGGCGCGGGAGACATGGCTGGGCGTATGAGCAGTACACGCTAACGATGCGGGGCGGCGGGTGTGCCGGGGGGAACGCGATATCACCCGAAGGGGGAGGTTTTACTGCATGCGGTGGACGGCATTCGGGGCGCAGGGTGTTTTTCGGCCCAAAAGCGGCCGAATGCCCGAAGTGGGGAGGGCCTAAGGAGGTACACCGCCATGGGATTGCCGCTCAGAGCCACCAAGGCG
>NZ_JAHLEM010000725.1 GCF_018883605.1 Streptomyces niphimycinicus
GGTGGACGGCATTCGGGGCGCAGGGTGTTTTTCGGCCCAAAAGCGGCCGAATGCCCGAAGTGGGGAGGGCCTAAGGAGGTACACCGCCATGGGATTGCCGCTCAGAGCCACCAAGGCGTCCTGCGTCCGCGGTCTCATCGCGGGTGCCGTCGCCACCTTCGTTCTGGCGGCCCTCGGCTGTCAGCAGACGGGCGGCGGCCAGGGCCAGGCCGGTACCCGTTCCTCACCGGCCCGTTCCTCGCCGGCGCACTCCGCACCTGCCACGACCGCCACCTCCGCGCGGTCCCCCGCCGCCTCGCCGCACGGAACGGCGGCCTCCGCCCCGCCCCGCACCATCCCCTCCGTCCGCGACTTCACCCCGGCCACGGGCCCCGGCTGGCGGCCCGGCAGCGGCAGCCGGGTGGTGGCCGACCTCAACGGCCCGCTCGCCGACGAGGCCCACATGATCGCCACGGAGCTGGGGCTGCGCACCGCCTCCGGCACCCCCCGCACCGGTGATCTCTCCCTCGCCATCGAGCCGAAGCAGAGCGGTGGCCGCGAGGCGTACACACTGACGGTCGGCGGCGGCCGCGCCCGGATCACCGGCCCCGCCGAGGCGGGCGTCTTCTACGGCACCCGCACCGTGAAACAGGCGCTGCGTTCCGGCGGACGCCTCCCCGAAGGCGTGATCCACGACCGGCCCGGCCGCGCCCAGCGCGGCCTCAACCTGGACATCGCGCGCAAGTTCTTCTCCGCCGGGTGGATCGAGGCCCGGATGCGCGAGATGGCCGACCTCAAGCTCAACCAACTGGCCCTGCACTTCTCCGACGACCAGGGCTTCCGCATCCAGAGCACCAGCCACCCCGAGATCGTCTCGGCCCAGCACCTCACCAAGGCCCAGGTCCGGGAGATCGTCGCGCTCGGGCAGCGGCTGCACATCACCGTCATCCCCGAGATCGACTCGCCGGGCCACCTCGGCGCCGTCATCAGGGCCCATCCGCGGCTCCAACTGCGCAACGCGGGCGGCACCACCTTCCAGGGCTCGGTGGACATCTCCAATCCGGCCTCGGCCCGCATCGTCGATCAGCTCATGCGCGAGTACGCCCCGCTCTTCCCCGGCCGCTGGTGGCATCTGGGCGCCGATGAGTACCTCGCGCTGACCGTCAAGGACCCCCAGGCGTCGTTCCCGAAGCTGGTGGCCGCCGCGAAGGCGAAGTACGGCCCCAACGCCCGGGTGCAGGACCTGGTCACCGGCTGGCTGAACGACCGGGCCCGGCTCGCCCGGCAGCTCGGCAAGCAGCCCAAGGCGTGGAACGACGGCTTCTTCGCCGGCGGCGTCGTCAAGCCCGACAAGGACATCGAGGTCGAGTACTGGACGGGACGGCTGAAGGAGACGGCACGGCCGCCGCTGGAGTATCTGAAGGAGGGCCGCAAGGTGGTCAACCTCAATGACTCGTATCTCTACTACGTCCTCGGCGAGCCCGGCGGCTTCACCTACCCGACCGGCGAACGTATTTACGAGAGCTGGTCCCCCGCGGTACTGCGCGGCTCCACGCCCGTCGCCGACAAGTCCCTGACCGGACCAAACCGGATCCTCGGCGCCCGTTTCGCCATCTGGGGTGACCGGCCCGACGCCCAGACGGCCGCACAGGTGGCCCAGGGCATCAGGCTGCCGCTCGCGGCACTGGCCCAGCGCGTGTGGAACCCCGGGAAGCCGCCGCTGAGCTGGTCCGACTTCACCCGGCTCGCCGAGCGGCTCGGGGTCTGAGCGCGGGGCCCGGGCGGGAGAAAAGGGGGAGGGAAGGCGGAGAGAAGAAGGAGAAAAGAAGGACGGTCGGGGCCGCCACCCCCCACAGGAGAGGCCCCGACCGTCGATCAGGGAGAGCCGTGAAAGGCTCGCACCCCTTACAGCGTCGCACGCCTCGATTGCGTCACACCTCCCCTTGCGCGAAACCGGGGACCTCACCCCGCGTCCAGGGTCCGTTCCGCTCTGGACGTGACCGGTCGGATGCCCGTAACGTGCAGGTCCGCGCTCTGGGCGCGGTCAGAGGCTTTATTTTCTCGCGTGGCCCGCAGCGGGTCACGTTCCCAGGGGGACTCAAAAGACCATGTATCCGTGTGGGAACTGCCGCGCTGTCGCCGTCGGCCCCGACGGGCGCTGTGCCGCATGCGGGACGTACCAGCAGCAGCTACAACAGCAGCCCTCCGCGCCGTCGCAGCAGCCGTCCGTCCCGCCGCAGATGGCGCAGATGCCGCCGGCGCCCGGCGGCTACCCGGCCGCCCCGCCCCTGGGCATGCCGACCGGCGGGGTCGATCTGCGGCGCGGGCTTTCCACCATGCTCGTCGCGCTCTTCGGCGTGGCGCTGCCGGCGCTCGTCTTCCTCTTCGTGGGGCGCTCCGGCCAGTACAGCGTGATCGGGGACATGCTGGACGCGGTCGAGGGCAAGTCCGTCTCCATCACCGAGCAGGACCTCAACGACGCCGACGACCTCTTCACCACCGCGCAGGTCATCTACTCGCTGCTCACCCTCGCGATCGCCGTGGTCTGGGTGATCTGGTTCCGGCGGCTGCGGCTGAACGCCGAGGTCTTCGCGCCCGGCCAGCACCGCTTCAGCAGCGGCTGGGCGGCCGGTTCCTGGTTCACCCCCGTCGTCAACTTCTGGTTCCCCAAGCAGATCGCCAACGACATCTGGCGCGCCAGCTCCCCGCAGGGGCCGCACGCCGTCAGCCGCGGTCTGCTCAACGGCTGGTGGGTCACCTGGATCGTCGCGCTGGTCACCAACGCCATCGGCGGCATCCGGTACAACCTGCTGCGGGGCAAGGTGGAGGGCGACGACTACGCCCCCTCTCGCTCCGAGGCGAAGAGCGATATCGAGAGCCTGCACTCCATCCTGGCCTTCGACATGTTCGCGATCGTGATCTTCATGGCCGCGGCGGTCCTCGCGCTGCTGCTGGTCCGGCAGATCACCGCGATGCAGGAGCAGCGCGCCTCGCTGGCGCCGCAGATGGGCGGCCCGGCTCCGTATGGCATGCCGACGCAGAACCCGTACGGCGCCCCGGCGCCCGGACCCGCCCCGTACGGCACGCCGGCCCCCGGGCCCGGCTCGTACGGCACGCCGGCCCCCGGGCCCGGCTCGTACGGC
>NZ_JAHLEM010000726.1 GCF_018883605.1 Streptomyces niphimycinicus
AGGGGCGGCCGGACGCGGATCCGGCCGACGCGGACGCCATGCCTCCGTTGCCGGACGCCATGCCCGCGCTGCCGGACGAGATTCCCCCGCGGCCGGGCGAGCCGCCGCTGGAGCCGCCCGCCGAGCCGGCCGCCCTGGGCGACCCTTACGGCGACCAGGCGGCGGCGAACGACCCTTACGGCGAGCGCGAGCAGGCGGTGGCCAACGATCCGTACGGCGAGCAGTCGGCCGCCGGTGACCCGTACGCGGCGGTGCCGCATCAGCAGCAGGCCGTACCGCATCAGCAGCAGTACGGGCAGCAGTGGGACGCGCAGACGTACGCCGCCGCCGGATACGGCCAGTACCCGGCCGGTCAGTACCAGGGTGAGCAGTACCAAGGCGAGCAGTACCAGGGCGAGGGCTACCCGGGTCAGTACCCCGGCGGCCAGTACCCGGCCGGTGACTACCAGGGCGGCTATCAGGACACCGGCTATCCGGCCGGCTACCAGGACGGCCAGGGCCAGGGCCAGTATCAGGAGGGCCAGTACCCGGCGGACCCGTACGCGGGCGGCCAGTACGCCGACCCTTACGGCTACGACCAGCAGCGGCCCTACCCCGACGGCGGCTACCCCCCGCAGGGCGATACGACGTACGGCGGCGCCGACCCCGAGGACCGCCGCGACGGGAGCGAGCAGCAGCGATGAACCGCACCACCCTGTCCCTGATCGGCGCCGCCACTGCGCTGGCCGCCGTCACCGGCGTCGCGGCCCTCGCCGGGGGCTCCTCCGATGACGCGGACTCCACCGCGAAGGCCGCCACCCGGCTGCCCGTGCAGCGCTCGACGCTGCTGTGCCCGACGCCCTCCTCCTCGGATGTGAGCAGCACCACCTACACCGCGTACACGCCCAAGCGGGACGGCGTGGACGCCAAGGACGGCACCGCCGCACTGCTGCCCGCCCAGAACCCCGCCGATGACGTGCCGAATCCCGGTGACGACGCCGGTAAGGGCGACAAGAACGGCAAGGGCGACAAGAAGGGCGACCAGCCGTCCCCGGGCGGCGACAAGCCCGTACTGCCCCTGAAGGAGCCCGGCAAGCCCGTCACCACCGACCAGGACAGCGCGGGCGCCCCCGCGCTCATCGGCACCGCCGACGGCCGCTTCGCGCCCGGCTGGACCGTCCAGCAGACCACCACGATCGACGCGGGCAGCGGACGCGGCATCCTGGGCACCGCGTGCACCGCTCCCGATACGGACTTCTGGTTCCCAGGGGTCAGCACCGACAAGAACCGCCAGGACTTCGCCCATCTGACGAACCCGGACGACGCCGCCGCCGAGGTGGATCTGAAGCTCTACGGACCGAGCGGCCGGCTGAAGCCCTCGACCGACGAGTCGATCACGGTCCCGCCGCGCTCCACCGTCCCGGTCCTGCTCTCGACCCTCACCGACCAGCGGGCGGCCGGCGCCTCGCTCCGCGTGACGGCCCGCACCGGCCGGATCGGCGCGGCCGTGCAGGCCGTGGACCAGAAGGCGGGCAGTGACTGGCTGCCCGCCTCCGCCGTGCCCTCGACGAGCGTGGCGATCCCCGGCATCCCCAAGGACGCCACCTCGGCGCGCCTGGTCGTCTTCGCGCCCGGGGCCGACGACGCGGACCTCAAGGTGCGGCTGGCCGGGCCGAACAATTCGATCACCCCCGCCGGACATGAGTCACTGCACGTCAAGAGCGGGATGACGGCCGCGATCGACCTCGGCGACGTGACCAAGGGCGAGCCCGGCTCGCTGCTGCTCACCCCCGAGGGCGGCGACGGCCCGGCCACACCGGTGGTGGCCGGGCTCCAGGTGACCCGGGGCAAGGGGAGCGACCAGGAGACGGCGTTCATCCCGGCGACCGGCGCGATCGAGCGCAGCGCCACCGCGGCCGACAACCGCACCAAGGGCTCGACGCTCTCCCTGGTGGCGCCGGGAGCGACCGCCAAGGTGCGGATCACCTCCTCCGCGGGCGCCGGCGGCGGCAGCCCGGTCAGCAAGACCTACGAGGTCAAGGGCGGCACCACCCAGGCCCTGGAGCCACCGCGCCCGGCCTCGGGCAAGGGCCCGTACGCGGTGACGGTCGAGCGGCTCTCCGGCGGCCCGGTGCACGCCTCGCGGATGCTGGCGCTGCCGCAGGGCGGGGTCCCGATGTTCACGATCCAGCCGCTGCCGGACGACCGGGGCATGGTCGCGGTGCCCGAGGCGGGCCAGGACCTGTCCCTGCTCAACGACGACTAGGGCCGGGCTCGGGGCTCAACGCCGGCTGGGCCGGGGCCTCCGCTGCCCGCCTTGGGGCGTGGCCAGGGGACACCTCCCAGCGGTAGCTGGGGGAGTTTCTGGGGGAGTTTGAGGAGAGGAGTCTGGGGCGGAGCCCCGCCTTCCAGCCCCTCCGGCGCTTGAGGAGCGGGGTCTGGGGGCGTGCGCCTTGTCAGTAGTGGGTGGCGGGCGCACGCTGTCGGTATGACTTCGACCAGCGCACTCGCCACCGTGACCCCTCTCTCCGTCGCCCTGGACGTCCTCACCGGACGTGAGTACCTGCGGGTGTCTCAGGACAACAGCGGCCGTCAGCGCTCCGTCACGGAGCAGCACGACGACAACGAGCGCAGCACCACCCGGCACAACATCGTGATCACTGGTCAGCCCTATGTGGACAACGACCGGTCGGCAAGCCGGTATGCGTCCAAGGCGCGTGACGACTGGGCGCGGCTGGTTGCCGACCTGAGTTCCGGGGCGTTCACTGAGGACGTCCTGATCTTGTGGGAGAACAGCCGCTACAGCCGCAAGACGTCTGAGTGGCTGCATCTGATGGAGCTGTGCGAGGAGCGCGGCAAGAAGATCTTCATCACCAGTGACAATCGGCTGTATGACCTGTCGCACTGGAAGGACCGGCGCAACCTGCGGGAAGATGCGTCGGACTCCGAGACGGAGAGCGACAAAGTGAGCATGCGCAACCGCCGTACCGCCGCCGCCCAGGCGGAGCAGGGGCGCCCGAACGGCATTGCTCCGCACGGGTACAAGCCTGTCTATGACGAGAAGACGGGCAAGCTGACCAACTGGGTGGAGAACCCGGACGAGTCGCAGGCGCCGCGCGAGCTGTTCACGCGGCTGCGCAAGGGGCAGACGCTTCGGTCGATTGCCCGGGACTTCGAAGCGCTCGGCTACCTCAACCGGTCCGGTAAGCCGTTCAGCCCTGAGCACCTGCGTTCCATGGCGCTGCGCCCCGCCTACGGCGGATATCGCGTGCATGCGCCCAAGTCGCGCGGACGGACCGTCAAGGCGCAGCAGGAGGACGCGACGCTTACGCGCGCCATCTGGGCCGCGCTGGTTGATGAAGAGACGTTCTGGGCGGTGCGCCGGATACTGCTTGCCCCTGAGCGCCGTACGACCCGCACGGGTAAGGCTAAGCACGTCCTGACGATGACCATGCGGTGCGACGTGTGCGGCGGGCCGATAGCGGCGGTCTCGGACAACTATCTGTGCAGAAACAAGTCATGCGTGCAGATCAAGAAGTCTGCCGTGGACGAGCTGATCATCGGTGACGCGAAGCGCCCCGGGGTGATTCTGGCGTACCTGGCCAGTGACCGCGTTTACGACGACTTCGCCGCTTCCCCGGAGGACTCCAGCAGAGCCGAAGTGATCCGGGGCGAGATCGAACGGCTTCGGGGCGAGAAGAGCGAGGCGGAGAACGCCGAGCCTGAGAGCATCGCAGAGGCGCGCATGTTCGCCCGGACCGTTGAGACGCTGGGCAAGAAGATCAGCACGCTTGAGGACGAAGAGCGCAGGCTGACCCTGCCCGCCGTTCTGACGGACCTCATCAAGCCCGGTAAGGACGTGGCGAAACGCTGGGATGCCGCGCCCATCGAAGCGCGGCGCGAGGTGGCACGGCTTCTCCTGTCGGCTGACTGGCTGGGCCAGGTGCGCATCATGCGCGGTCGCGGCGCGCCTGCGACGGAGCGCCTGCACTGGCACAGAGGCGCCGCCTGCGCCGCCTGTACGGCCGCGTAGGGCCCGACCGACCGCGCCCCCGTCCGAACCTGGGCGGGGGCGCGGTCGTGTCTGTAGCAGGCGCCGTGAGCCCGTTTCCGACCGCGCTGAATAGCGACACGCAGTTAATCCCGTAACGCTCTGTAGAGGTGCCTGTGAGCTGAGCCGCTTTCGTGTTTTGCGCTGCGCTTACTGCGGCAAGCTGACATTGCGTGGTCATCTCGCCCACCACGCACGGAGACTGATCTCCGATCACCAGCGCGAGGACTCCACAGCCGTCCGGCACCGGTCCGGACACCTACCGGAGTCTTCCCATGCCTATTTCCAGTGAAGCCGCCAAGGTGCGTGCCCGGATAGCAGGCAAGAAGCGGCAGAACCCCGACGCTGATGTGACGGACGATCAGCGCGAACTCAAGATGACGACGCTTGAGGACTATGTCCAGCGCGTCATAGCAAGTGCTCCCCTTCCCACGCCCGAGCAAATCGCCAGGCTGCGCGCTCTCCTGCCTCCAGTCGGCTAATGCCCGCGCGCTCAACAACAGGGGAAGTTTCCCATATGGTCACCCGGACCTGAATACGGGAGGTTAGTCGAAACCTACGCAGATGGGGGTCACATCCCGGGCGCCGGAGAACCCTCTTTCAAGGAGGGACGACATAGAGGCAACACATTTGAGCTAACCATTTGGAGTCACCATGCCCAAGAAGCGCAGGAAAAGGAAGAGGGGCAACGGCCCCTGTCAGTCGAAACCGCCAAAAGCAGTCCAGGAACTCGCCGAGAACTATAAATGCTCGCACTGCAACTCTCGCGTTGAGGGAATATTCCGCGACTCGCGCGGGATGCAACATCTGCATATCGCCCACGATGAGACATGCCCCGTATTGCGCGGCACCGTCACTGACATGCACGACGCCATAAGGGCAGCAAACGCGACCGGACGCGTTGCGCGGGTAATATCAGGCGACTCGAACGGGGATGCAGCTTGAGTGACGTTGAGGCAACCCAGTTTGAAATAGACGTCCGACTCGCAATGTCTTGGTTTCTCAACGGAGGGTCTGTACCCCTGGATTCCCTCAGCGACGAGGCGCAGAAGATAGTCACGGCCATTTGGCAGCGTGTACCTGTGTCCGGATTCGATGATGAGACGCAAGCGCTTATAGAAGCGCAAAGGCGCGAGGCTGCCGAACTGCAAGACGCGCAAAAGATTGTCAGCTATGAGCGCGCCAAGAAGCGGGCTAAAGAAATTCTGCGGAAAGAGAGCGGCGGGCAGGTGTATGCCTGGGCTCCGGTAGATATAGCCGCCGCATGGGAGACGGCAGAGGCCGAGGAACAGGCCGACGTTGGCCGCCTTTCCGGCGACATGCCCATAGGGATCTTCTATCGCGGAAAAATCAACGGTGTCCACGCCGAATCAGAAGCAGGCAAGTCGTGGCTTGCTTGCTTGATAGTCGTCCAGGAAATCCAGGCAGGTAGATACGTCGCCTATATCGACTTTGAGGACGATGCAGCGTCTATCGTGCGTCGCCTAAAACTTCTCGGCGCGAGTCGGCGAGACGTGGTCACGTTCTTTCAGTACCACAGTCCTACCGGACCGCTTACCGAAGATGATGAACAGGAGTTCCAGCGGCTCATTTCACTTGAGGGCACGCTCGTGATATTCGACGGCATGACCGAAGCGATGGCCATGGAGGGCTTGAAAGGGAACGACGCTGAGGATGTCGCATCGTGGCACGCGAAGATGACAAAGCCTTTCGCTGCGGCTCACTGGGCGGTGGTAGTTCTCGACCACGTGCCGCACGACGGAAAGCGCGCCATTGGATCACAGCACAAAAAGTCAGCACTCACCGGCGTCTCATACCTGCTTGAGCCGGTAAGGCCCATCGGTAAGGGGGTGGCCGGAAAGAGCAGGCTCAAAGTCGAAAAGGACCGTGGGGCGTGGGTCCGCAGCCACGCCATTCCGGGACCTACGCCGCAGCACTTCGCCGACCTCGTTATCAACTTTGAGGGAACATCCCTGCCGACCGCCAACCTCTGGCCAGCCGTCCAGACAGACAACAAGGGGTACAAGGCGGAACCGCCAGAGCGGGTGCGAAATGACATCCTCGCATTCCTCACGGAAAGCCCCGGTGCGAGCAAAAGCGCCATACGCCGAGCGGTCAAGGGCGCGACTGCCGACAAAGACTGGGCGCTTGAATGGCTCATAGATCACGACCAGGTGAGCATCAAGCAAGTCGGCCAGGCTAAGAAACACCACCCTGCCGACCCTGCCGGAACCCTGCCTTAGCCCTGCCGTCGGCAGGGTCGTACCTTCCTTCCTGACCCTGCCTCCCTGCCTGCCCCCTATAGGCAGGCAGGGAGGCAGGGCAGGGAGCGAGGCAAGAAAGACTGAAAGCAAGACAGCAAGATCACGGCAGGGTTCGCCATCGGACAGGAAGCAGATCACAAAGGAAGGACCCTTATAGCACTGGACGAAAGGAAGCGAACGAGCGAAGATGAATGCACGCCCCGCATGCCCTCATTAAGGCCGGAGCACTCAGGTCCCGCACCTTCCTCGGTCGGGACCTTTCTCATGCCCGCGCTGGGCGCTTCCCAGGTACGCAGGCACCCGGGCGCCACTGGACGCAGGAACGGCCCGCAGGCGCCCCCTGGGCGCTCTCGCCAGACAGCCGCCCCGACAGGGCAGGAGGCAGCCATGTGCCGCACAGACGGATGCAGCGCGCCCCCGTACGCCCGGGGCCTGTGCCGCTCCTGCTACCGGCGCGAGCGCGGCGAACGACTCGGCCCCTGCTTGGTCGCATCCTGCGGCAAGCCGCAGCATTCGCGCGGGTTGTGTCTCGCTCACTACTTCCGCATGTGGCGACGCGAGCGCGCGAGCCAATGACCTGCGAGCGCTCCATTTTTTGACAGGCGGCTTTCCCAGCCCCACGCCCAACTTTCTAAAAATTGTGCGGGGCGATTCCCCGCCGTTGATCTTGGGTCCGGCGACAGTCGGCCCAAGCGCGCGGCTATATACAGCGCGGGTTTCCGTTCTGCCTTAGCCGCTCGTGTGAACCGCTGGACAGGGCGACACCCATCCGGCACGACAACTGAATAGCGCAGACGCGAAAGCCGTAGTGCCTTCGGACACGCTGCGGCTTTCGCGTCTCGCACAGGGACAGCGCGCCACGCATCCCTCTAACTGAATCCCGAAGATCCCAGGCAGGGCGAAACCCACCTGACTCCAATCGCGAACTAAGGAATCAGGTGGTACAGCCATGTCCTCTGAACTTGTAAGGCGTGTCAAGGAGAACCGTACGGCTGCGTGGAATGAGGCGAAGCGCATAGCGGACCGTGCGGCAGACGAAAACCGGTCCTTTACGGCAGAGGAAGACAGCCGGTGGCGAAAGCTGCTGGCTGATCTCGAACTCTTCGATGAGCGCATTGCCCAGCTTGAGAACGACGAACGGAGGGCTGAGGAAGCGAGCGCTATTCTGTCCGGTCACGGCAACGGGCGACGCTATCAGCGTAGTACTGAACTGGCCGACGACTTCCGCAGCATGATCCTTGAGCGCAACCCGCGCCCGATTGATGTCCGCTGGGAAAATGCGCGCTCTGCCTATCAGCCCGGACTGGAGCGCCGTGGTCTCGTCACCACGTCACCCGCAAACATGGCTCCCGTGTCTTTCTATGGCCGACTCGTTGAGCACATGGTGGAATCCTCGGCAGTCCTCCGGGCGGGCGCGACACTGCTTACCACGACGTCGGGCGAAACCCTGCGCGTGCCCCGCACATCCGCTCTCTCTACGGCATCCATCGTCTCTGAGGGCGGAACGATACCGGCGTCGGACCCCACGCTTTCCAGCGTTTCACTGGGTGCATTCAAGTACGCCTTTTCCGTCCAGGTCTCGTCTGAGCTTGTGCAAGATTCCGGAGTAGATCTGGAGGGGTATTTGGCGCGTGAGGCTGGGCAGGCTATCGGGCTGGGGCTCGGCGCACACCTCGTAAACGGCACAGGATCGGGACAGCCGCGCGGCGTGATACTGGACGCCACGACAGGCGCCACAGGGCCGACCGGTACCGCCTCTAGCTTCGGCACCCAAGGAACGGCCGGGCAGGGAACAGATCTGATTTACGACCTGTTCGGGTCGCTCGCCGAACCGTACGTAATGCAGCCTGCGGCCGGTTGGCTATTGCGCAACGCAACGCTCACGGCCATTCGCAAGCTAAAGGCCACCACGGGCGAAACAGCCGGAACCGAATTCGTCACCGATGGCCCAGCCGGCGCCTCCGGGGCAATGATCGGAAAGCCAGCCTTCATCGATCCATTCGTTCCCGCCATGGGCGCGGGCGCAAAGTCTGTACTGTTCGGTGACTGGTCGCGCTACTTTGTGCGCATGGTCAACGGAATCCGTTTCGAGCGGTCCGACGACTACGCGTTCAACTCCGACCTTGTAACCTTCCGCGCCATCCTCCGGGCGGACGCCGCCCTTGTCGACACCACAGGCGCAATCAAGTGGTTTGCCAACTCGGCTAGCTGAAAGGCAACAAAAAGGGCCTCGGTACTTCTCGCATCTGCGGGACGGTACCGGGGCTCTTTTCTGCGTTGTGCCAAGGGAGTTGACCTGTTCGAGTGAGGGCACACGGACACGACCAGGGCGTAACCTCTATGCCATGAGTGAGCATCTGGGGGACCGCGTAGCGCGCCTGCGCCGCTTGGCGGATCTCACGCAGGAAGGGTTGGCCGAACGGTCCGGCATGTCCGTTGACGTCGTGCGCAAGCTGGAGCAGAAGCGGAAGCACTCTGCGCGCCTGCCGACCCTGCATGCCCTGTCGCGCGGCCTGGGCGTCGAGCTGACGGCGCTACTGGGTGACCCTCCGGGCGTACCGTCCAACGGCGAGGCGGACCCACCCCAGTTGGTCGCCGTGCGCCGCGCAATCATGCCCCCTCTGTTCGCTCCGCCTCCGGAACCTTCTGCTGTCGAGAGGCTTTCCCTGCCCCTCTTGCGGCGCGAGATTTCCGACGGTTGGACCCTTTACCATGATGCCGAATTTGGGCGTCTCATGGACGCCTTGCCCGGCATCATCTCTGACGCTCGCTTTGTTGCCGCTGTGGGCACTGCTGATGAAAGAGCAGCGGGACAGGCCGCATTGGGCAAGGCGCTCCAGTTGGCCGGACACCTGGCAATCCGTCTCGGAAAAATTGACCTTGCACTAAGCGCTCTTGAGCGCGCCATGAATGCCGCCTCCGACTCATCCGATCCGCTACTACCGGGGATGATCTCAAATTCCGTTGCATGGAACTATCAGAGGCAAAACCGCCTAGACGATGCAGAAAGCCTAGCTGTTCATGCGGCGGATTCAGTCGAGCAGGAACACGGGGACACTGCGGAAGGTGTCCGCGTATGGGGCGGACTACTCATGTCGGCTGCGACAAGCGCCGCGCGGTCTGGCGACTACGAAAAGGCCAATGAAATGATGGTCACAGCCGAGGATGCAACACGCCGCCTTGCGACGCTTCCGCAGCCGGAAGACGGAAAGATGTTCTCTGTCTTCAGTCGCTCATCCGTCCGTATTGAGCGCGTCCGTCTGGCCGTTCAACATGCGCGACCAGAAGAGGCGCTGAACCTTGCCAAGGGAATGCGCCTGAGCGTCGACACTCCGTCCTCCTGGCGTACATGGCTACTCCTCGACGTCGCACGCGCCCACGCCGATTTGGGGAATTCGGAAGGCGCCGTTAAGGCCCTTGAAAGGCTGCGGAAGACTGCCCCCGCATGGATGCGGCATCACACGCTGGCCGTCGCCATCGTCAGTGACCTTTGGGCAGGGCCTAACCATCCGCCCGGACTGCGTCGCCTCGCTGAGTTCCTGGGCGTCGCCAACTAAGGCCGCGAAACTAGGCCGTTGCGTCCCTGTCTCTCTCCCGCCCCGCCCAGTTCGCTGGACGGATGCAAGACCCCCGCACCGCGCGAACGGCCGGGGGCATGGACCACCTGAGAGAGCAGGCAGCCAATGCACTACTTACCACACGCGCTCGAATGGGTGAGAGAAGCCCTGTTCGGACGACGCACGCCCGGCAAGCACAGCCGCGCCTACGTGGCACCCCCTGTGCATGCCGCGCGGGTTTCCGCTCCCGCCATCGACCCCCGGGCACTCGACGGACACGCGCTTGCCATGGTGCGCCCCTACTTGGTGGCGCATGAGAGGCGACGGGAACAGCAGCGACACCCGCAGCGCACACGCACACTCATGCTCGCGACTGTGGGCATC
>NZ_JAHLEM010000727.1 GCF_018883605.1 Streptomyces niphimycinicus
CCCCCGGGCACTCGACGGACACGCGCTTGCCATGGTGCGCCCCTACTTGGTGGCGCATGAGAGGCGACGGGAACAGCAGCGACACCCGCAGCGCACACGCACACTCATGCTCGCGACTGTGGGCATCGACTTTCTGCCGGAGGTGCCTCGATGAGCGAGCGGGAACCTGCACGGCTACTGCCATGGCGGTCCGAACAAGGGAAAGCGTGTTTCCTTGCACCTGGCAGTGAGGGCGGACTTATCTGGCGGCTCGC
>NZ_JAHLEM010000728.1 GCF_018883605.1 Streptomyces niphimycinicus
ACCCCGGCGGGGCGCCGGGCTCCGCGGCGAGGCCCGCTGCCGCACGACCGGCCAACAGCTAGCTGGACCCGCGTAGACTTCGCGCGTGGCCAAGGTGACGCGGGATGATGTGGCAAGGCTTGCGGGGACTTCGACCGCGGTCGTCAGTTACGTCATCAATAACGGACCCCGGCCGGTCGCCCCGGCCACGCGCGAGCGGGTGCTTGCCGCGATCAAGGAGCTCGGCTACCGGCCGGACCGCGTCGCGCAGGCGATGGCGAGCCGCCGGACCGATCTCATAGGGCTGATCGTTCCGGACGCCCGGCAGCCGTTCTTCGCGGAGATGGCACACGCCGTCGAGCAGGCGGCCGCCGAGCGCGGAAAGATGGTGCTGGTCGGCAACTCCGACTACCTCGACGAGCGCGAAGTGCACTATCTGCGCGCCTTCTTGGGGATGAGGGTGTCCGGGCTGATCCTCATCAGCCAGGGCCCGAGCGAGAACGCGGCGGCCGAGATCGAGGCGTGGGACGCCCGGGTGGTGCTGCTGCACGAGCGGCCCGAGGCGATCGACGACGTGGCGGTGGTGCTGGACGACATCGGCGGCGCGCAGCTCGCGGTGCGGCATCTGCTGGAGCACGGCCATGACTATGTGGCGTGCCTCGGCGGCACCGAGATAACCCCGACCGTCGGCGACCCCGTCACCGACCACGTCGAGGGCTGGCGCCGCGCGATGCTCGAGGCGGGCCGCCCCACGGAGGGGCGGCTCTTCCAGGCCCCGTACAACCGGTACGACGCCTATAAGGTCGCCCTCGATCTGCTGGCCGGCCCCGACCGGCCCCCGGCCATCTTCTGCGCCACCGACGACCAGGCGTTCGGGGTGCTGCGGGCCGCGCGTGAGCTGCGGATCGAGGTACCGCACGAGCTGGCGGTGGCAGGCTTCGACGATGTGAAGGAAGCCCACCTCACCGACCCCCCGCTGACCACGGTCGGCTCCGACCGCCCCGCGATGGCGCGCGCCGCGGTCGACCTGGTGCTGGACGACGGCGTCCGCCTGGCGAGTTCCCGCCGCGAGCGGGTCAAGCAATTCCCGTCGGCCCTGGTGGTCCGCCACTCCTGCGGCTGCGTCTAGCGCGGAGCGCTTCTGCCCGGGGCGGGGCCCTGGGGCCCCGACGGCCCCTGCTGTCTTCGCCGTCCGGCGGGATCGGTCCTGCGGCCCCGGACGCGGATGCCATGCGTGGCGCGCACCCGCCCCGCGGTCTCCCCTGTGGTCTCCCCTGCGGGGAGATTCCGCGCCGGGCGAGGCTTGTGATCCCGGCGTTTCCGTGGCCGTGCCCCGATGTCCGCGGAGGCGCCGCGCCCGCCTTACGGCGAGGCTCAGCGCCGCGGGCCGCGCCCGCGTGCCCGGTGGGGGCGCGACGCCCACGTTCCGCGGCGGGACTTGGCTGATCTGCGGTGCGGCCGAGGGGGTTTGGGGGCGCGGGGGCCGAGGGCCACGGCGGCCCTCGGCGTCCGGCAGGCGCGCTGCCGCGGGGGTGCCTTATGTCGGGCATACCGACTTCTGGTGGGGTTCTCAGCGGGCCCTCAGGGGACTCTCATACTTCGGTCGCACAGTCATAGACATGACGGACAGCACACGCCGTAGCGGCGCAGACGAGCCCTATCCCTTCTCGTACGGAGGTGGTGCGGGGTATCCCGATCCGCCCGCGTATGAGCCTCAGCAGGCGGTCACCACGCCGTCCGGGGTCACCGTGTGGCCGAGTGGTGGCAGTGGCAGTGGCAGCGGTGGTGGGGGCGGGGTCGGGGAGGAGGGCGGGGCGTTCGCGGGTGAGGGGGCGCATGGTGGTGGAGGGCGGCGCAGGGCGCGGGCCTCGCGTCCGATCGCGCTGATTGCGGCCGTGGCGGCGGTTTCGGCGCTCGTGGGCGGTGGAGCGGCCGCGCTGGTCACCAACGCCACGCAGAAGTCCG
>NZ_JAHLEM010000729.1 GCF_018883605.1 Streptomyces niphimycinicus
GGCGGCGCAGGGCGCGGGCCTCGCGTCCGATCGCGCTGATTGCGGCCGTGGCGGCGGTTTCGGCGCTCGTGGGCGGTGGAGCGGCCGCGCTGGTCACCAACGCCACGCAGAAGTCCGACACCACGGTCTCCACCCCCGTGGTCAACGCCAAATCCACGAGCAGCAGCGGGGTTTCGGCCGTCGCGGCGGCCGTCAGCCCCAGCATCGTGGAGGTCGGCGCGACTGGCACCAGCGGTCAGTCCACCGGTTCCGGTGTGGTCATCACCAGCGGCGGCGAGATCATCACCAACAACCATGTGGTCTCCGGCGCCGACTCGATCAAGGTGACCTTCAGCGACGGCAGTAAGAAGACCGCGAGGGTCGTCGGCACCGACAGCAAGAAGGACCTCGCGCTGATCAAGGTGGAGGGCGCGAGCGGGCTCAAGGCCGCGGCCCTCGGCGACTCCAGCAAGGTGACGGTGGGCGACCAGGTCGTGGCCATCGGCTCGCCGGAGGGCCTTACCGGCACCGTCACCAGCGGCATCATCTCCGCGCTCGACCGCGACGTCACCGTCTCCACGGACCAGAACCAGGGCCAGGGCGGTCAAGGGCAGGGTGGCGGCGGCGGTCAGTGGCCCTTCGAGTTCGGCGGCGGCCGGTACAACGGCGACGTCGGCGAGTCGACCACCACCTACAAGGCCATCCAGACCGACGCCTCGCTCAACCCCGGCAACTCCGGCGGCGCGCTGATCAACATGAGCGGCCAGGTCATCGGCATCAACTCCGCGATGTACTCCGCGGCCTCGGACCAGAGCTCCAGCAGCGCGGGCAGCGTCGGCCTCGGCTTCTCGATCCCGATCAACACGGTCAAGTCCGATCTCGCCTCCCTGCGCTCGGGCGGCAGTGACGGCAACGTCTGACCGATCCACGTGCGAGGCTGGCAGCAGCGCGGCGGAGCAGCGACGGAGCCATTCCCGCGGAGCGGCTCGCTCGGCAGCGCGGCCACCTCCCCGCCCACCTCCTTGCCCCCGTCACCGTGATCGTGAAGGAAACCGCCCCATGAGCCCCGCCGACCACGGCGATCAGCCCGCCCGCATCCTGATCGTCGACGACGAGCCGGCCGTCCGGGAAGCCCTCCGGCGCAGCCTCGTCTTCGAGGGCTACGCGACCGAGACCGCCGTGGACGGGCTGGACGCGCTGGACAAGGTCGGCTCCTACGACCCCGAGCTGATCGTGCTCGATGTGCTGATGCCCCGGATGGACGGGCTGACCGCCGCACGGCGGCTGCGCGCCACCGGGGTGACGCTGCCCATCCTGATGCTCACCGCGCGGGACACGGTCGGCGACCGGGTCACCGGGCTCGACGCGGGCGCGGACGACTACCTCGTCAAGCCCTTCGAACTGGACGAGCTGCTGGCCCGCATCCGCGCCCTGCTGCGCCGCAGCTCCTACGCGGGCCGGCAGGGCGCGGCGCTCCCCGAGGGCGACGTGATGGCCTTCGGCGATCTGCGGATGGACCTGATCACCCGCGATGTCACCCGGGGCGGGCGCCGGGTCGAGCTGACGCGCACCGAGTTCACCCTGCTGGAGATGTTCCTGGCCCATCCCCGCCAGGTGCTCACCCGTGAGCAGATCCTCAAGGCGGTGTGGGGCTTCGACTTCGAGCCGTCGTCCAACTCGCTGGATGTGTACGTGATGTATCTGCGCCGTAAGACCGAGGCGGGCGGCGAGCCGCGGCTCGTGCACACCGTGCGCGGAGTGGGGTATGTGCTGCGGCCCGCGGAGGGCGAGCACTCGTGAGGTTCCACAGACTGCCGCTGCGCTCGCGGCTGGCCCTGCTGACCGCGGTGGCCGTCGCGGTGGCGGTGGCGGTGTCCGCGTTCGCGTGCTGGCTGATCGTCCGGGAACAGCTCAGCGCCCAACTCGACTCGTCCCTGCGCAACGTCAAGGTGGACGAGCGCAATGTGCTGAGCATCCTGGAGGCGTGCCAGAGCCCCGGGGGCGCCGACGGCCACACCCCGCGCGCCCTCGGCTCGTACTCCGTGCAGATCGTGCTGGCCGACGGCAGCCGCTGCACCCAGCCCGGGGCCACCCAGTTGCCGGTCACCACCGCCGATGTGGAGGTGGCCGTCGGGCAGCGGCCGAACGCGCTGCACGACGCGACGGGCGCGGGCGGCGGCGGGGACATGCGGGTGTACACCTACCGGCCGACCGAGGGCCCCGGCAGCGCGCTGCCGCGCGGGATCGCCGTCTCCATGGCCCGCCCGCTGAGCGAGGTCGAGCATCCGCTGGGCACGCTCACCCTCGTCCTCGCGCTCGTCGCCGGGGTCGGGGTCGTCGGCGCGGGCGCCGCGGGCCTGTGGATCGCCAGGACCGGCCTCAAGCCCGTGGACCGGCTGACCGAGGCGGTCGAGCATGTGGCCCGCACCGAGGATCTGGCCGTGCGCATCCCGGCCGAGGGCGATGACGAGATCGCCCGGCTGTCCCGGTCGTTCAACTCCATGACGGCGGCCCTCGCCTCCTCCCGCGACCGTCAGCAGCAGCTCATCGCGGACGCCGGACATGAGCTGCGCACCCCGCTCACCTCGCTCCGGACCAATATCGAACTGCTCGCCCGCAGCGAGGAGACCGGCCGCGCGCTGCCGCCCGCCGACCGTAAGGCGCTCATGGGAAGCGTCAAGGCGCAGATGACCGAGCTGGCCGCGCTGATCGGCGATCTACAGGAGCTGTCCCGGCCCGATGCCCTGCCCGGCAGCGGGCCCCCGCAGGTGATCGCCCTGCACGAGGTGGCGCGGACGGCCCTGGAGCGGGCCCGGCTGCGCGGTGCGCATCTCACCATCAACGCCTCGATCGAGCCCTGGTATGTCCGCGGCGAGGCGGCCACGCTGGAACGGTCGCTGGTCAATCTCCTCGACAACGCCGTGAAGTTCAGCCCTTCGGGTGGTGTGATCGACGTCGTCCTCAGAAGCGGAGAGGTAAGGGTGCGCGACCACGGCCCCGGCATCCCCGCCGAGGAACTGCCCCATGTCTTCGAGCGCTTCTGGCGCTCCCCGTCCGCCCGCAGCCTGCCCGGTTCGGGCCTCGGCCTGTCGATCGTGGCCCGTACGGTCCAGCAGGCGGGCGGCCAGGTGGGGCTGGAAGCGGCCCCGGGCGGCGGCACGGTCGCCTGGATCAAGCTCCCGGGCGCGCCTACGGCTCCGCCGGGGATCGACCTGGGCTGAGCGCGGCTCGGTTCGGCGCGGGTCCGGCCCGGTCCGGGCCCCGCCCGGCTCAGGGAGTCTCCGGCGGAGCCGCAGGCGTCACGATCCGCCGGACACTCCCTGACCAGGCGGGGGGTTCGGCCGAGCCCAGTCCGCCCTCACAGCGGCCCGAGCCGGACCGTCGGCCGCGGGCCCGTCTCGGTCAGGGAGCCGTGCCCGGAGCCGTGCCCGGAGCCGTGCAGCCGGGCGTACGTGCCGTTCAGCGCCAGCAGTTCGCGATGGGTGCCGCTCTCCACCACCCGTCCGTGGTCCAGTACCAGGATGCGGTCCGCGTCCGGGGCCAGGTGCAGATCGTGGGTGATCATGAGCGTGGTGCGGCCGGACATCAGCCGCCGCAGCGGCCGGACGACCCGCCGTGCCGCCAGTGCGTCCAGACCCGTGGTGGGCTCGTCCAGGACGAGGACGGGCGCGTCGCGCAGCATCGCGCGGGCGATGGCGATCCGCTGCAACTGGCCGCCGGACAGCCGTGCCGTATGCGGGTCGATCCGGGTGTCGTAGCCCTTGGGCAGGGCCGTGATGAAGTCGTGCGCGGCGGCGTCCCGCGCCGCCCGGACGATCTCGTGCCCGGCGGCCCCGGGGCGGCCGCAGGCGATGTTCTCGCGGATGGTGTCGTGCAGGATCAGGGTCTCCTGCGGCAGCAGCGTCACATTCGCCCGCAGAAAGCCCAGCGGCATCGCGTACAGGGGCACGCCGTCGAGCCGTACGAACCCCTCCCCGGGGTCGTAGAAGCGCGTCAGCAGCTTGGAGACGGTGAACTTGCCCGCCCCGCTCGCCCCGGTGATCAGCACGAACTCACCCGGCCGGGCGGTGAACGAGACATCGGCCAGGGTGCGCCGGTCGCCGCCGGGGTAGCGGAAGCCGACCCGGTCGAACTCCACCGTGCCGTGCACCCGCCACGGCGCCACCGCGGCCCCGGCGGCGGATCGCTCACGGCGGGCTCGGCGTCGAGGATCTCCAGCAGCCGCTCGGCGCCCGCGGTCGCGGCCGTAAGGGTGAGACCGAGCTGTCCGAGGTTGCGGATCGGCGGGTAGAGATAGCCGAGGAAGGCGGCGAAGGCCAGCAACTGCCCGATGGTCATCCGGTCCTGGGAGATCTCCCAGGCGCCGAGCCCGATCACGGCGAGCACGCACAGCGTCTCGATGACCTCGACCAACTGCTCGTACAGCTCGCTCATCCGGGCACCGGCCACCGACGCCCGCAGCCACGCCCGCGCCTCCCGGCCCAGCCGCCGCTCCTCGGCGTCCTTACGGTTGTACGCCTGCGTCAGCACGACGTTGCCCAGCGACTCCTCGACGACGGAGGTGATCGCGCCGTCGGCGACCCGTTCGTCGCGCGCGACCGAACCGATCCGCCCGGTGAAGCGCCGCGCGGCCAGCCAGAAGAGCGGTGCCAGAACGAAGGTCACCAGTGCCAGGTCCCAGCGCAACTGGAAGGCGGCGACGGCGAAGAAGACCGTGCTGAAGAGGGCGGAGACGGTGCTCACCACCCCGGAGACCACCATCTGCTCGATGGACTCCACGTCCCCGGTGAGGCGTTCGACCAGATCGCCCTGGCGGTGGCGCTGGAAGAAGTGCGGCGGCAGATCCTGCACATGCGCGAAGACCCGGGCCCGCAGCCGCAGTACGAACCGCTCGGCGGTCCATACGGCGAGCGAGTTGCCCGTAGAGCCGACGGCCGCGCCGAGCACCGCGACCGCGAGCCACTGCGCCGCGGGGACCCAGAAGGCGCCGAGCGAGCCCTGCCGCAGGGCGTTGTCGGTCAGCTCGGAGAAGAGGAGGATCGCGGCGGTCTCGGCGAGCGCCGCGGCGATGACACAGGCGCAGATGAGCACCAGCCGGCGCCGGTCGCCCTTGGTGAGCGGCCAGAACCGGCCGAACGCCTGCCGCGCGGGCAGCCGCGGAGCGGCCCCCTGGCCACCGGGTTCGCCGTGCTCGCCGTCCCCCGCGTCCGCGTCCACGGGCGGATACTCCTCGGGAAGCCGCGGGGCCGCCCTCGGCTGATGACGACCGTAAGGGCGCGGCCGTGCGGCGCGCCGATGCCGGCCGGGGCCGGTGGCCGGGTCGGCCCCGAGCGCGCGCAACCGCATGGTGGGCTGGTCGTCGTACGAGGTCACGGTCGGTCTCTCCCGCTCGGCTCCGGACATGGCCGAGGCGGGCCCGCGGCGCGATGCCGCGGACCCGCCTGAAGGTGTGTGGGTCAGCCGCCGATGGGGCGACGGTGGGGCTTCTTCGCCGCACCGCCTACGGTCCGGAGAGTGCGGCCCGTGGTGCGAGCCGGGCCGCGCGTACGGCGGGCCACAGGCCGGCCAGCGCGCCGATCGCCATGGTGGCGCCCACTCCGACAGCCAGTGCCCAGGGCGGGACGACCACCTGCCAGTCCTGGGAGATCGCGTATCCCGCCGACGCTCCCGCGCCGAGGGCGGCGCCGCTGATGCCGCCGAGGGCGGAGAGCATGACCGACTCGGTGAGGAACTGGGTGCGGATCTGGCCGCGGGTGGCGCCGAGCGCACGGCGCAGGCCGATCTCGCCGCGCCGTTCGAGGACGGCGATGACCATGGTGTTGGCCACGCCGACACCGCCGACCAGCAGGGCGATGGCGCCGATGCCGACGAGCAGGCTGGTGAAGGCCCGGTTGGCGGCCTGTTTGGCGCTCAGCGCGTCGGAGGGCCGGGAGACCGTGACCTCGTTGGGCGCCTCGGGGTTGACGGTGGCGGCGAGGACGCCGCGTACCTGGTCGACCTTGCTGTCGGCGGTGCGGGTGTAGATCATCGTGGGGCGGCCGTCGAAACCCAGGCGGGTCTTGGCCGCGTCCCAGCCGATGAGCGCCGCCGAGTCCAGCTCGGGGGCGAGCGGCGCCTTCTGGAGGATGCCGGTGACGGTGAACCACTGCTCCCCGAGCCAGATCTGGGCACCGGGGGTGGTGATGCCCAGGTTCTCGGCCGCGGTGGTGCCGAGGACGACGGCCGGGTAGCGGCTCTGGGCGCCGTTGAGCCACCTTCCGGCGGCCATATGGAGCCCCACGGTCCGGGGCAGATCGAGTCCG
The DNA here is from genome assembly GCF_018883605.1 of Streptomyces niphimycinicus. Taxonomy (GTDB): domain Bacteria; phylum Actinomycetota; class Actinomycetes; order Streptomycetales; family Streptomycetaceae; genus Streptomyces; species Streptomyces niphimycinicus. The sequence goes on from NZ_JAHLEM010000729.1 coordinate 6,282, forward strand.
GCCCCGAGAACACCGATGCCTCGGCTGGCGGCCTTGGGAATGCGGTCGTTGCGGTAGACCTTGGCATTCTTGACGCTGCCGGTGGCCGCGGCATTCTCGACCGGGGCGATACGCCTGACCATTTCGGCGGCGTTTTCGGGCAGTGGCGCGGGCTCGCCGACAAAGTCCTTTCCGGGCATCACGGTGAGCATGTTCGTACCCACCGAGGCGAGTTGGGCGTTGAACGCGGCCTGGCTGGAAGCGGATACGGCGACGACGGCGACCATCGCGGCGATACCGATCGCGATACCGAGCGCCGACAGCAGCACGCGGGTGGGCCGGGTGCGCAGTCCCACGCTGCCCACCCGCAGCGTGTCGGCCAGGCTGAGCCTGCGGGGGGTGAGACGGGCGGCGGTGAGACGGGCCGCGGTGGGGCGCCGCGGATCGGGGCGCCGGCTCACCGCAGTGCCCCTTCGGTGATCCTGCCGTCGCGTACCCGGATACGGCGGGGCAGTGCGGCGGCCAGTTCCTGGTCGTGGGTGATGACCAGGACGGTCGTGCCGGCCGCGTTGAGTTCCCGCAGAAGTTCCACCACGGACGCTCCGGATGTGGTGTCGAGCGCTCCGGTGGGCTCGTCGGCCAGCAGCAGCGGCGGGTCTCCGACCACCGCGCGGGCGATGGCCACGCGCTGTTTCTCGCCGCCCGACAGTTCGTTCGGGCGGTGGTCGAGGCGGTGCCCGAGGCCGACCCGGCGCAGGACCTTCTCGGCCCGCGCGCGGCGTTCCCTGCGGGGGACGCCCAGGTAGAGGAGTCCGTCGGCGACGTTGTCCAGCGCGCTGACCCCGTCGGCCAGGAAGAACTGCTGGAAGACGAAGCCGATGGACCGGGCCCGCAGCGCGGACAGCCGGTTCTCGCTCAGGCCGGCGATGTCGTGACCGTCGATGCGTACGGTGCCGGACGTCGCCACGTCCAGCGTGCCGATCAGGTTGAGCAGGGTGGATTTGCCGGAGCCCGACGGGCCGACGACGGCGAGGAGTTCGCCCCGGCCGACGCGGAAGGACACCTGATGGAGCACCTGTACCCCGCCCGGATACACATGGTCGACGTCTTCGAGCTCCACCAGCGCCGGTTCTGCTGACGCGGGCCCGGTCGGCGCGGGTCCGGTCGGCGCGGGCCCCGCCAGGGCCGGCGTCATGCGGCGACTCCTACCGTGGTGCCGGCCGTAAGGCCGCCGCCGCTGACCTCGACCCTGCCGTTCGCGAACATGCCGAGCTTCACGGCCCTGACGGTGCCCTTGCCGTCGGCGCCGATGACCTCGACGCCGTAGCCGCCCTCGCGGAGCGCGAGCAGCGCGGTGATCGGCACGGTCAGGACGTTCTCCTTCTTCTCGCTCTGGAGCCCGACGGTGACCGGCGCCGCGGTGATGTCCGCGACGCCGTCGGTCAGCTCGATGTCGACCCCGATGGTGGATTTGTCCGCGGCGCCGTTCGCGCCCGGCGTCTTCTTCACCGTCGTACCGACACTGGTGATCGTGCCCTTGACCGTTTTGCCGCCGGGGAGTGTGACGGTGGCCGTGCCGTCCTTCTTCGCCAGCGACCGGTCACCGATGTCCAGGTCGACATGGACCTGGCGCTTGGAGGAGGTGCCGGTCAGCACGGGTACGCCCGGCCGGACGTCCGAGCCGACCGGGGCCTTGTGCCCGCCGATCCTCAAGGGCCCGGAGGCGAACACGACCCGGCCGTCCGCCACCTTCCCGGTCTGGGCAAGACCGAGGGCCTTCTGCCAGCGCTTGACCGCCTGCTCGGTGAGGTCGGTGAATTCGCTGTCGGGGGTGAAGCCGCGGTAGCCGAGGGCCTGGAGGTTCTCCTCCAACTGGCTTACGTCCTCGCCCTTGTCGCCACTCTTCATGTCCCGGTACGCGGGCGACTTCCCGTACAGCAGGACCACGGGTTTTCCGTCCACGGCGTAGAGCCGCTCGCCGCGCGAGACGGTGCTGCCGATGCCCGGCAGGCCGGTGACGGTCCCGGGCAGCCGGCCCATGACCGAGGTGCTGCCCTTGAAGCCGAGCGTTCCGTCGACCTGCTTGCTGTTGATGAGCGTCTGGCGGGCGACCTTGTCCGTGTGCCGCGTCGGCTTGTCCGAGCCCGCCGCCGGGGCGGTGTCGGTCCCGGCGGTCGCGTAGTACACGCCGCCGCCGACCGCCGCGACCAGGACGGCCGCGACGATCCAGCGGC
>NZ_JAHLEM010000073.1 GCF_018883605.1 Streptomyces niphimycinicus
GGTGCGGCCGGCGCGTAACGGCGCCGGCCGCGACCGGGCCCCTCAACTTCCCCGTACCGGCGGGCGGTTTACCATCCTGGGAACAGTCGGCCGCGGACGCGAGCGATCGCGCCCGGATACGGAGGAGAACACCACGTGACCGCGCAAGGGGTAGCATCCCAGACCGGAAGCGGGCCGGAGCCCCCTAACACCCCTCTCAACCAGGGGCGACCGCACAGCGCCCGGATGTACGACTACTTCCTGGGCGGCAAGGACAACTATGTCGCCGACCGTGAGGCCGCGGCCAAGGTGCTCGCCCTCTGGCCGGGTGTCATGATCGCCGCCCGGACCAACCGGGCCTGGATGCACCGCGCGATCCGCTTCCTCGCCGCCGAGCGGGGCATCCGCCAGTTCCTCGACATCGGCACCGGCATTCCCACCCGGCCCAATCTGCACGAGGTCGCCCAGGGAATCGCCCCGGACTCCCGGGTCGTCTACGTGGACAACGACCCCATCGTCCTCGCCCATGCCCAGGCCCTGCTCAAGAGCCACCCCGAGGGCCGCACCGCCTATGTGCACGGGGACGTCACCGAGCCCGGGAACATCCTCGCCTCGCCCGATCTCACCGAGGTGCTGGACCTGTCCAAGCCCGTCGCGCTGAGCCTGGTCTCGCTGCTGCACTTCGTCCCCGACGAGTGGGGCCCGTACGAGATAGTGCAGCAGCTCGTCGACGCGCTCGCCCCCGGCTCCTATCTGGTGCTGAGCCACATCACCCCGGACTTCGACCCCGAGGCCACCCAGAAGACCGTGCAGATCTACAACAAGGGGGGCATTCCGGGGAAGATCCGCACCAGGGACGAGGTGGAACGCTTCTTCACCGGGCTGGAGCTGGCCGAACCGGGCCTGGAGGTGCCGCACCGGTGGCGCACCGACCTGGCCGAAACGGACTCCAAGGTGGAGACCGGCGATGTGACCGACGAAGAGGTGTCCTTCTGGGCGGGTGTCGCCCAGAAGTCCTGACACGGGGTTCCCGGACAGGGGTCAGGGACGCGGTCCGACGGTCGTGGTGCCGTCGCGGATGGTGATCGCCAGCGCGGGACAGGAGTCCGCCGCGTCCAGCACCCGCTCCTCCTCCGGGACCTCCTCGTGTCGCGGCCGGGCGTGCTCCTCGCCGAGGACGAACAGGTCGGGGGCGATTCCGGCGCACATGCCGGACGCCATGCACCGGCCGGGGTCGATCTCCGCCTTCCAGGTCATCCCGCTCACCACGCGATCGGCATGACACGGGGCCCGCGGACCAGCATCTGGCCCTTCCACTCCACATCCCCGGCCACCCGCAGCTCCGGGAAGCGGGCGATCAGCGCGCCGAGTGCCTCCTGAAGCTCCAGACGGGCCAGCGGCGCGCCCAGGCAGTGGTGCACACCATGGCCGAAGCCGAGGTGCTGGCCAACGGGGCGGGCGACGTTCAGGGTGCCCGGCGTATCGAAGCGCAGCGCGTCGCGGTTGGCCGAGCCCACCGCGACCAGCACGGGCTCCCCGGCGCGCACCAGGGTGCCGCCCACCTCGACGTCCTCGGTGGCGTAGCGGGCCTGGGAGGCCCCCATGCCCAGCGGGACGAAGCGCAGCAGCTCCTCGACGGCACCGTTCAGCAGATCGGTGTTCTCGCGCAGCCGCCGCAGCTCCTGCGGATGCTCCAGCAGCGTCAGTACGAAGTTGGGGATCTGGGTGGCCGTGGTCTCGTGCCCGGCCACCAGGATGGCCACGCACAGATCGACGAGTTCGAGCTCGGACAGCCGGTCGCCCGCGTCCCTCGCCTCGATCAGCGAGGTCATGATGTCGTCCCGGGGGCTGCTGCGATGGACCTCGATCAGCCCGGCCATATAGGCGCGCAGCTCATCGGTGTTGCGGTCGGACTCCTCGGCGGTCAGCGAGCTGGTGGACAGCGCGGCGTCGCTCCAGATCCGGAACTTCGGCCGGTCCTCCTGCGGGACGCCGAGCATGGCGCAGATGACACCGACCGGAATGGGCAGGGCATAGCGGTCCACGAGATCGGCCGGTGGCCCCGCCGCCTCCAGGTCGTCGAGCAGATCATGGGTCAACTGCCGTACCCAGGGGCGGAGTTTCTCCACCTGGTGGACGGTGAACGCCTTGGCGACGAGGGTGCGCAGCCGGGTGTGGTCGGGCGGGTCCATGGTCAGGATGCCGCTGTCGCGCCGGCCCTCGGACTGCCGTGGCTCGTCGTGGTGGAGCGCCTCCGCACGGCTGAAGCGCCGGTCGCCGAGCACCATCCGGGCGTCGGCGTACCGCGTGACCAGCCAGGCGGGCTCGCCGTAGGGCAAGCACACCCGGAGTAATCCGGTGCGGTTCCTGGCCTGTTCGTACGCCTCGCTGAGCGCCAGCCCGTCGGAGGAGTTGAAGGGATAGGTGAGGGGTGTCGTTTCCGCTGTGGTCACCGTGACCTCCCTTGCGTAAGCACGTGCTTACAAACGTAGGAGCCGTCGGCTGGTACGGTCAACGGCCCCTTTGCGCCGTTGATCCGACGGCCCGACGGGTACATCGCCGCAAGCTGACGAGAGGGGTGTGTCGTGATGGGGACGACCGTGTCCGAGGGACAGCGGCGGGATGCGCGGAACACACGTCGGCGGCTGCTGGAAGCCGCGGCGGCGCTGTTCGCCGAGCGGGGCTATGAACGGGCGACGGTGCGGGACATCGCCGATCGCGCCGGGGTCAACCAGGCGCTGCTGTTCCGCTATTTCGGCTCGAAGAGAGCGCTGTTCGGCGAGGTGATCGCACACAACGGGGAGGAGCAGTTGCGCACCACCCCACCCCATGAGCTGCCGGAGACGGCCCTGCGCGGGCTGCTCGGCCATGGCGCGAAGGAACCGGGCACCCGCGCGCTGGCGACGCTGCTGCGCTCGGTGGACAGCGGTGACGAGATCGGTACGGCCGTGCGCGCCATCAGCGACGACTACGCGCGGGTGCTGGCCTCCCTGTCCAGCGCCGACAATCGCGAGCTGCGGGCGGATCTGGCGCTGTCCTGGCTGCTCGGCATAGGGATGATGCGGGTGCTGGTGGGCAAGGAGCCGCTGGCCGACGCGGACCCGGACGATGTGTGCGCGCTGGTGACGGCCGCGCTCGGCACCCTCCTGGACGGCCTTCCGGCGGCGGACGGCAGGCGGTAGAAGCACGGGTCATAGGAGAGCGGGCGGCGGGAAAGCAGGGCGTGGGACGGCGGGCCGTCAAAGGGCGGGGGCCTACTCCCGGAACTCTCCCCGGGGCGTGGTGACGACGCGACGGGCCCGGGCCGGGGTGATCACCTCGCGGAACGCCGGATCGGTGAGGAGGACCACCGGGGCGATGCGGTGCGGGGAGTCGGAGTGCCAGTGCGGCAGGGCGGCCTCGATCACGGCCCAGGACTGATCGATGGCGCCCCGGTCGGCCAGCGCCCTGGCCAGGTCCAGCGCCTGCTGGAAGGTGCGGGATTCGGGCAGGGCCGGGGGAACGAAGGCGGCGGCCCGGGCCACCCAGGCGGCGGTGTCGTCGCCCTCGGTGGCGGCGCCGCCCGCGGACACCCCGCCCGCGCCCACGACACCGTCCACGCCGTCCGGGAGCCGCGGCAGGATGTCGCCGAGGGCCGAGACATAGCCACCGGGGGCGCCGGTCCACTCCTCGGCCGCACAGCGCAGATAGAGCGGGGCGGCCTCGGCCCGTATCTGCTCCATGCCGATCACCTCGATCACATGCGGGTCCCCCAGGACCCGGTTGCGGATCCAGTGGTGGGCGACGCTGATGTCGAGGAACGCCCCGAGGATGATCCCCAGATACGCGCCGGCGCCCGAGCCCTTGACCGCGGCCTGCTCGAAGGTGGCCATCGCCTTGCGCACCTCGCCCCGCAGAGCCTGCGCCCGGCCCTCGGCCACCAGCTCCCCGGCGCTCCCGGGGCGCGCCATGCGGACCTCCATGGCCGCCTGGTCCTCGAAACCGGTGCGCTCCTCGGCGACCAGCTCGGCGAACGAGGCATGCCGGTCGCCCAGGGCCGGATACCAGCTCGCCCAGATGTACGCGGCCCACTCCCCGTCCTCGGACACATCGGCGGGGTCCAGCAGCCAGTGCTGGGCGTCGCCCTCCTCGGAGACCAGCAGCGCCCGGTCCATGAACGCGGTGTCGTCCCAGTCCTCGCCCTCGCCGCCGCGGATGACGCTCCAGGTCTCGGGGTCGGCCTCGCGGAGCCAGCCGACGGTCTTGGCCGCACGCATCCGCCACATGAACGGGCTGATGTTCAGCCAGCCGTCGGAGGCGCCCAGGAAGGCCCGGTAGCTCGGCGGGAGCCGGGTGCCGAGCCGCTCCTCCAGGGCGAGGACGCTCTCCTCGTCCGCGCCCTCGAATCCGAGCCAGCCGGCCGCCCGCTGATCGTCGCCGACCCCGCTCAGGTCCTCGTCGTCGGCCACCCGCAGGATGGCCGCGCTGTACTCCGCCAGATAGGACCGCCACTGCTCGACGGTCCGCGGCAGCGCCCTCGGCGACCCCGGTTCCGGGGTGGCCGACAGCGATGTGCCCCGGTATCCGGTCGGTGCCTCGCCCGCCCGCTGGTAGTGGCCGATGAAGCCCCTCGGATGGGGGGCGGAGGTGAAGAACCGGACCTGGGAGAGCTGGACATGGTCCTCCCCCGCGTTCCGGGTGATCTCCAGGCGGTAGCGGCCGTAGGCGGTGTGGGCGGGGAAGGTGAACCCCCGGGGCTGATGGCGATGTGCGAAGCTCTCCTCCACGCGGGAGTCGAGGTCCACCCAGTGCTCCCCGTCGTTCGAGCCCTTGAGGGTCCAGTCTTTGGGGTCGCGGCCGGGAACGTCGTTCGCCGAGGTCAGGACGTAGTGGCCGACGGCGACCGGCCGCCGCAGGGTGAACTCCAGCCAGGCGCGGCCGCCATGGCCCAGCCACTTGTGCCATGAGTCGTGCAGCAGGTTCTCCGCGACCTCGCCCGCCTCGGTGAACTCGCTGTGCGCCCGGACCCTGGTGACCAGGTCGGTCACCTCCGCCTCCGGACCGGGCTCGGCGGCGAGCAGGGACACCGTGCCCGAGTGCCCCGACGGGTCGCCCCACATCACCCGCTCGACGGGCGGCCCCCCGTCCTCGATCAGCAGGCGCAGCTCCTGGCGGAGGTGCCGGCCGCCCCCGGCCGCGCCGCCCTCCTCCGTACGGAAGCGGTGCATCACCTCTTCCAGCGCGCTGTCCCGGAGGGCCGAGCGGCCCTCCAGCGTCCCCCGGTACTCGGTGAGCGTGCCGTCGGCGGCCCGGCGGTGTCCGTAGAACTCCGTCATCGCCGGCTGGAAGCCGATCGACGCCTCCGCGCCGTCCTGTCCGCGCCAGGCGAGCCGGGCGGGGAGCGAGCCCTCGCCCCGGTCGAGATGGACCAGCAGCCGTGGGGCGGGCCGCCATTCGGCGGAGCCCGGGGCGCGCCACTCGGTGCGGTAGACGCACACCGCGGCCTCGGCGGGCTGTTCCTCCGTCATGAGGTGGATTCGGGCACAGATGCGGGAGGGCTCGACAGTGATCCGGTACAGCCAGAGCAGGCCGCGGGCCTCGGCGCAGCCGCGGACGCACAGCGTGTTGGTGCCCGCCGCCAGTGCCTCGCCGGGGACCGCGAAGGCCACCTCCCGGGGGCGGGCGCCGCCGGGCACGGTGAACCGCTCGATCACCGCATGCCCGTTGACGGTGATGTCGATCGGCGCGCATCCTAGTGATTCGCCCAGCGGTGAGACCCGCGCGATCAGGGTCAGCGTGAGCTGTTCGGGCAGTTCGCCGTCGTCCAGCGCGAAGTCGAGTTCGACCCGGCCGCCCGCGCCGATCGCGAGGCGGTCACGGTCGGGATGGCATCGCTCGTAGCGGGCCGTGCCATTGCCGAATCGAGGCGGATCGATGGTGAAATCCGCGAATGTCGCTCGCACGCTGTGCTCCTGTTGGGGCCGTGTGGACGTCCGTTGACGTGCCGTCGGGGCAGGGGTGCGGGTGGCCTCAACACCCGGATGCTGTCGATGCTAGGGCGGTCCACCGGCAGCGTCCGGCCGCCGCGACGATCACTAGGGGGATGTGGGTCGGCCGCTCCCTCCCCCGCGCAGCACGGCTCCCAGGACGGCGGGTCGCATCAGCGCGGTGGGGGCGGCGACCAGCGACATCACCTCATGCAGGGCCTTGCAGACCCGTGGGTCGACGGTGGCGCGCCGCATGACCCGGTCCAGATAGCGGTGCTGGGCCCGCACCGACATTCCGGCGGGTCCGCCCGTGGTGGCGGGGAAGCGCACATCCTCGCTGGAGGACAGCATCCAGGCGGTGTTCGTGGCGGCCGCGATGCCCTTACGGGCGGTGTGCGCCGTACGGTGTCCGATGCCGCCGTGGCGCTCGGCGGCGGCGCGCAGGGCGCGGGCGCCGAGCGCGGCCACGGTGATGCCCTGGCCGTAGACCGGGTTGAAGGTGCACACGGCGTCGCCGATGACCACCAGGCCGCGCGGCGCCCGGCGCTCGTAGTGCCGCCGCACACCGGGGCCGGGCCAGAAGCCGCGGACCGCACCGGCGGGCTCGGCATCGGCCAGCAGCTCGCGCAGGCTCGGGTCCCGCAGCAGACCTAACTGCCGGTCGAAACCGGCCGCGCCGGGCTCGGCCTGCGCCCCGCGCATGCTGCCGAGGCTGGCGATCCACCGGCCGTCCTCCACGGGCAGCGCCACGCCGAGCCTCGGCGCGTCCGGGGCCTTGGTCTGTAGATAGAGCGCGGCGAAGTCCGGATCCGGCCCGGCGGGGCGATCGTAGAGCCGGCTGGCGTAGGACACGCCCGCGTCGACGCGCTCCTCCGGGGCGGGCGGGCAGCCCAGCCGGGCCAGCCAGGACGGGAGCGCGGAGGTGCGCCCGGAGGCGTCGACCACCAGCTCCGCGCGCACCTCGCGCACCTCGGCGCGGGCGTCGCCACGCGCCCGGACCTGAGCGCCCGTCACCTCGCCCGGTGCGCCGAGGAGCCCGACGACGTCCGTGTTCTCCAGCCATCGCACCGTGGGCTCGCCGCGCACCCGGCGCAGCACCGTATGGTCGAGCAGCGGTCTGGTGCAGGAGAGGAACGCGACCTCGCTCTCGTACTTCGCGAGCCACCCGGCCGCGCTCAGCCAGCGCACGCCCGACATGGGCACGCGCACCGCGCCGGCGGCCGTCAACTCCTCGCGCACACCGGGCATCAGCGCCTCCAGCGCCCGATGCCCGGCCTCCAGCAGCAGATGCGCGTGGCGCCCCTGTGGAACACCCGAGCGGAACGCGGGCCGCTCGGGATAGCGGTCGCGCTCGACTACGACGATGCGCTCGGCATATCCACGCAGCGCCCATGCGGTCAGCATCCCGGCGAGACCTCCGCCGATCACCACCGCGGTCCCTCGTCCGGTACTTTCCCCCTGCACCCCCATGCTACGGAGCGTAGTGCAGAATCATCCGAGCGTCACCATCTTCGCGAGAATGCAACCCTTCGAAGGCTCAGGCGGTTTGGGAGGGCTCGGCGGCTGCGGCGGCCCCGGGCACCTCGGCCGCCTCGGCGATGAAGGTGTCGAGCACCCCGTCGGCGATGCGCACCGGCCCCTCGGGGCGGGTCTCGCCCGGGATGGTGCGGATCTCCCCGGCGCGCTTCGCGTCCGACGCCGCCTCGGCGAACCACCGCGCGGCCTCGGCCTCGTGGCCGTCGAGACGTGCACCCAGCGCGTCCAGGGTGCGCTCGAAGGCGCTCCCCCACAGCGACAGCGCGTCCAGCCAGGGCGCGGAGTCCGCCACGAAGCCACGGTCGGCGGCACCGGCCCGGATGCGCTCGGAGGCCGTGGCGAGCAGCCGGGCGTACGGGCGCAGATCCCGCAGGGCCGTTCGTTCGTGCCCCGCCTCCCAGGCGGTGTGGAACCGGTCGAGCCGGGCGGCGAGTTCGGGGGCCTGCGGCTGCCAGGGTTCGGCGCCGAAGGTGGGCGCGAGATGCTGGGTGTCGAAGAAGGCCAGCAGTGAGCGAACGGTGGCGGCCGTACGGTCCGGACGCGCGCCGGGGCCGTCCCCGGCGAGGTGGCGGGCGGCGGCCCGCCAGGTGCGGGTGGCGTCGTAGCCGGTGTCGTTCCAGGCGAAGTCCGCCCCGCCGAAGAGGGCGACCTTGCTGGCGGCGGCCTGGTTCATCGGGTTGAGGACCAGGCCGGAGAGCTGCCGGTGCAGACCGGGCTCGCGGGCGTCGTACGGAGCGAGCAGCAGCCGGCCCTCGGCCTGGCCGTAGTCGTTGACCGGGTAGTTGTCCCAGACGAAGACCTTGCGCCCCCATACGGCCGCGGCCCGCTCCGCGTCGGCGACGGTGATCCGCGGCGGCACCACATCCGTTCCGGTCCACATCACCTCGACCCGCGCGTCCAGCCGCTCGCGCAGCACGCGCTTGTACGGGGTGTCGGTGACATCCCCGTACTCGGTCGGCACCATCTGGAGCGGCCTGGTGTCCGCCCGCTGGTCGAGGAACTCCTTCTGCACCGCGTTGAGCAGGTCGGACTGCGCCTCGGCGGCCGCCTCCGACGAGGGGTCTCCGTACGTGGCGCGGTCGGCCTGGCAGTTCCAGCGCGTGTAGCTGATGTCGTCCAGCGGCATGGAGAAGCTGCGCACCCCGAGGTCGTAGACCGCGTCCAGCTTGGCCTCCAGCGCGGCGATGTCGGCGGGGTCGCTGTAACAGATGGAATTCCCCGGGGAGACGGCGAAGGTGAACCGCACATGGTGGTCGGTTGCCTGCCGGACCAGCTCGCCGAGTTCGGCGAGTTTGGCGGCCGGATACGGCTCGCGCCACTTCTCCCGGTGGTAGGGGTCGTCCTTCGGCGCGTAGATATAGGTGTTCATCTTGACGTCCCCGTAGAACGCCAACTGGTCCATGCGCTCGGCATGGGTCCAGGGGCTTCCGTAGAAGCCCTCGATCACCCCGCGCAGCGGCATCAGCGGATGGTCCGCGACGGAGACGGAAGCGATCGTCCGGTGGCCGGAAACCAACTGACGCAGCGTCTGTGCCGCGTAGTACGTCCCGTCCGAGTCGGCGCCCGCGAGCGCCACCGAGGCGCGTCCGGCGGCGAGGGCGTAGCCCTCGGCGGGGAGTGCGCCGGGCACTCGGCCACCCGCGGCCCGCAGCGCCCGCACCACCCGTGCGTCGGTGATCCGGCCGACGGTCACGGTCAGCTTCGGCCCGGGGCCGTCCTGGATCCGCGAGGCCCCCGCGCGGCGCAGCACGGAGGTGACGAGATCACGTGTCGGACGGTCCACGCCGTCCGCGACGACGAGGCGGACACGGGCGGGGACATGGACGTCCGCGCCGATGCGGGACATCTCCTGGGGGTGCGGGGTGACGACCGGGAGCGGCCCAGGGGCGGTGGCCGTGGCCGCGGTAGCGGCCACGCCGGTGGGCAGCAGCAGGGCGAGGAGGGTGAACAACACCGTGACGCTGGCCAGGGTGCTGGAGCGACTGCGCATGGGACATCTTCTCCGTGGCGTTCGGTGGCCTTCGGGGGCAGGCGGTGCGGTGCCGTGCGGTGATGCCGGGCGTGTGCGGTGTGCCGTGCGCGGTACGAGCCCCGGCGGGGCTCGGCGTATCCCTACCCAGCGCCGAGCGCGGATGATCCGGCCGGTCGCCGGTCGCCGGTCGCCGGTCGTCAGTTGCCGTGCGGGGCGGGCGATTTGGGAGCCGGGTGCCCGGCGGGAACGGCGTGCCCGTCAGTCCTTGAGCAGCGCGTCGACCACACGGCCGAAGAGCAGCCGGCCGGACCAGACCGTGGGCGGGTCGAACAGCCGGGGCAGCCCCCGTAGCCGCACCTCCTCGCGCCACACCACCTCGGACCCGCCGCCCCGGGGGCGCACCTCGATCTCGGCCCATCCGAGGACCACCGAGCCGCGCTTCTCCAACCTACAGATGCCGGAAGTTTCACCGGCGGGAGTGTCATCGGCGGGTGGGTCCCAGCGCACGACCTCCATGGGGTCCTCGAATCCCGCGCGGCCGACGCCGGTGCGCACCACGATCACGGTGCCCACCCGGGTCGGCCCCGGCGGATGGACCGTGACACCGCTCAGTGGTACATGGGCGCCATGGCGCGGCCAGTCGGTGAGCCGTCGCCAGGTCTCGCCGACGGGCAGGGGGGTGCGCCGCTGGATACGGAAGTGGGCCACAACGGGATCGTAGGCGATCGGCGGCCGGAGGCCATTGACAGCTCGCATCCGCCTGTTACCTTCCACAGAGGAGAGAGGTCCTACCTTTCCTGCGCCAGCATCAAGGAATATCGCCCCAACAAGGGGATCATTGCAGGTCAAATAGGTCCAGACCTAAAAACACGTCGGATCTCCACGGCTCCACAGGAGAAGGAGAACGAAGATGAAGAGACTCGCCGCAGGCGCGGCGCTCGCGCTCGCCGCCGTCTTCGGGTTATCGCAGGTGCCCCAGGCGACCGCCGCCCCCGCACATGAGGAGGCCGCCACCGCGGCCCCGGTGTTCAGCGTGCTGGACTACGGCGCGAAGGCCGACGGTTCGAGCAATGACTCCGCCGCCATCGAGAAGGCCATCACGGCGGCCAACAGCGCCGGGGGCGGGATCGTCCGCTTCCCGTCGGGACAGTACAAGTCCAAGAACACCGTCCACCTCAAGAGCGAGGTGACCATCCAACTGGACTCCGGGGCCACGATTCTCGGTTCCAGCGCGGACACCTACGACAAGCCCGAGTCCAATCCGAACGACGACTACCAGGACTACGGCCACAGCCACTTCCACAACGCGATGTTCTACGGCGACAAGCTCACCGACATCGGGTTCACCGGCTCGGGAACCATCGACGGCGCGGACAACCTCATCACCGGAAATCCCGACTCCGGCCAGGCAGACAAGATCATTTCCCTGACCCGCTGCGACGGGCTGACCCTCGACGGGATCACCCTGCGGCGCGGTGGCCACTTCGCGGCCCTCATCAACGGCTGCAAGAACGTGACGTCGGACCATCTCACCATCGACACGGCGAGCGACCGCGACGGCTGGAACATCATCAGCACCACCAATGTCACGGTCACCAACGCCAATATCGCCGCCAACGATGACGCGCTCGTCTTCAAGAGCGACTACGCCCTGGGCGCCAAGCTGCCCAACGGCCATGTGCGGGTGACCGATTCACATCTCTCCGCGAAATGCTGCAACGCCCTGATGTTCGGCTCCGAGACCTGTGGTGACTTCACGGACTACGTCTTCCAGGGCATCACCATCAACGGTGCGGACAAGTCCGGGCTCGGCATGGTCTCCATGGACGGCGCCAACATCTCCGATGTGCACTACCGCGACATCACCATGACCAATGTGCACTCCCCCATCATGCAGAAGATCGGAACGAGAAAACGGTGCGGGGGAAATCCGGGAGTCGGCCATATCAGCGACATCACCTACGACAACATCACCGGCACCGGTAACACCCCCTCCTTCAGCCCGACGCTGTGGGGCGAGTCCGGTGGCAATCACATCAGCGGTGTGACCTTCAACCATGTCGATCTCACCGTGCCCGGCGGGAACGGCACCATGTCCACCGGCGTTCCCAGCAACGACTCCGACGACTACAACCCGAAGAGCATCGGCACCCGTCCCGCCTTCGGCTGGTATCTGCACAACGCGGACCACATCACCTTCAACGACAGCTCGGTGAAGTTCGCCAAGAACGACGGCCGTCCGGCGGTCATCGCCAACTCCGGGACCGCGCTGCGCTTCAACCGCTTCACCGCACAGCGCGGCAGCGACAGCCCGGCGGACGTCAACCTCCAGAACGTGTCCGGCTACTGCCTCGCCGACAGCGCCAACACCTCCGGCGGCGCGCTACGGGTGAGCACCAGCGGATCCAGCGAGAACTGCTCGTCATAACCGACGCTCGTTACAACCGACGGCAGTTGACCACACCCCCCGTCACCTCATGGGGGGTGTAGGCCGGCCGGGTGCGCTCCGCGAGCAGTGCGAAGATGCCGCACCGGCTCAGGCGTAGGTGCTTTCGTCTGCCGAGAACAGGCTGATGACCCCGGCGGGGGCGCCGGCGCCGAAGATGAAGTCGATGGTGCGGTGGGCGGCGGCAGCCGCCTTCTGGCTCCGGGGGAACATTCCGGTTTCGTAGTCGGCGAGGGCCTGCTCGATGTCGTCGGGGTGGGCCGCGATCGCCGTACCGAGTTCGGCGCCGTCGAGCATCGCGAGATTGGCTCCGTCTCCTCCGGGGACGGTCGCGTGTGCCGCGTCGCCGAGGAGTGTGACACCGGGGACCCGGTCCCAGCGGTGGTCGTCCGGCAGCTCATAGATGCTGCGCAGGACGGGTGCGGACTCGCCGTCGGTGATCAAGGCCAGCAGTTCCGGTGCCCAGCCGTCGAACTCCGCCGCCACCCGTGCCTTCGCCGCCGGGGTGTCGGTGAAGTCGATCGCGTCGAACCACTCCACCGGACGGTGCAGCACGACATAGGTGTGGACGACGTCACCGGCTTCACGGTGGGCGAGGAATCCCTTGCCCGGGACCAGGGCGTACAGGGCGCCGTTCCCGACGAGGCCGGCCACGCGCGGATGGGCCGTGTCGACGTCGTGAAGGTAGGTGTCGACGTAGCTCATGCCCGAGTACACCGGCCGTTCGTCCGACACGAGCGCCCGGACCCTGGACCAGACCCCGTCTGCGCCCACGAGGACGTCGGACACGGCCGACGAGCCATCCACGAACGACATCTGGTGTCGTCCGTCTCCGACGGGGGTCGCCGAGACGAGCTTCTTGTCCCATCGCACCGTGCCGGGCGGCAGTGATTCGAGCAGGATCCGACGGATGTCACCACGCAGTGTTTCCGGCCGTACCAGGGAGCCGTCGTCCGGCCGGTCGACGACAACGCGCGCCCGCTCGTCGACGACACGTCGTGCTCCGCCGCCTCGGTGGATGATCGAGCGGTACTCCTCGGTGAGCCCGGCCATCTCCAGGGCGAGCTGACCGTCTTCTTCGTGGAGGTCGAGCTGTCCTCCCTGGGTGCGGACGCCCGCGGACTTCTCCGCCTCGTAGACGGTGGCGGGGATGTTGTGGAGGTGCAGGATCCGGGCGAGCGTGAGTCCGCCGAGGCCGGCGCCGATGATCGAGACCGAGGTCGTCATGGGGATTCCTTTCGCGGTGGTTCGCCTTCCACCGTACGACGAACATTGTTCTATTGGCGATCATTGTTCGTCAACGGATAGGGTGGCGTCGTGGCAGGACGACGGGCAGCACGTGACGCAATCTCCCGGGATCAGTGGGCGGCGCTGATCTCGGCCAGGAACTCCGACTCGGAATCCGGAGCGCGCCGGGCCGCCGGCCGCGAGAAGACCCCCATCACGGTGGAGCGCATCATCGACGCCGCTCTCCAGGCCGTCGAGGCGGGCGGCTTCGAGGACCTGACGATGCGCAGAGTCGCGACGAGGCTCGGGACCGGCCCCGCCTCGTTGTACGCGCATGTGCGCAACCGGGCGGAGCTCGGCGACCTGCTCATCGGCAGGCTGTGCTCCCAGGTCGCTCTCCCCGCACCGGACCCCGCGTGCTGGCGGGAGCAGTTCATGGAGGTGTGCGCACAGCTTCGCGATCAGTTTCTGCGCTACCCCGGTATCGCGCAGGCCGCGCTCACCGTGGTGCCCGCCGATCTGGCGACTCTGCGGGTCGGCGAGGGGATGCTCGCGATCCTGCTCGCCAGTGGCGCGCCCGCCCAACAGGCGGCCTGGGCCGGCGACGCGGCCTTCCTCTACATCACGGGCTACTGCCTGGAGGCGGCCGCGGCCCGGCGGCAGGGTGAGGACGTCGACGGCCGTGTGATCGACCGCGCCGAGATCGAGGAGCGGCTTCGGATGCTGCCGCCCGACCTGTTCCCCCATACCGTCACCCATGCGCGGGAACTCACCTCGGGCACCGGACACGACCGGTTCACCTTCACCCTCACCCTGCTGCTCCAGGGGCTGATCCCGCCACCGAGCGTGAGCGGTCCTGGCCACCGGCACCCGCCCCGTCCGGGTCGGTGACTGGTCGGACGTGCGGGTCCGGCGGCGAGGTCCGCGGATGACGGTGTCGGTGGACGACCGTCAGGTGGTGGGCGTCACCGACCGGGAACGCCCGTACGCGGCGGGCGGGACGGGTCGGTCAGATCGCGCAGCCCCTCCGGCAGCGGCCCGGTGTGCACCACGCCCAGCCGCTGGGTGGCCCGGGTGAGTGCCACATAGAGGTCGCTGGTGCCGAACTCCGCGGGCTCGGCCACGATCACCGTGTCGAACTCCAGCCCCTTGGCCTGCCGGGGGTCGAGCAGCACCACCGCGCTGGTCAGGTCCGGGGACCGGCCGGTGGACGCCTCCGGGAGGGCGGCTGACAGTGCGTCATGGCGCTCCCCCGGGGCGATCACCGCGAGACGGCCCTCGCTGCGGGTCTCCCGCGCCACGGCCGCGGCCACCGCGCCGGGCAGGTCGCCGGTGTGCTCCGCCCAGGGCCGTACCCCCGTGGCGCGGACCGAGCGCGGCGGCTGGAAGGCGGGGTCGACGGTGCGGGCCACCCGCGCCGCGATCTCCATGATCTCGGTGGGGGTGCGGTAGTTGACGCCCAGCCGAGTGTGCTCCCAGCGGTCGCCCACGTACGGCTCAAGGATCGTGGACCAGGAGCCGCAGCCGCCCGGTTCCGCGGTCTGCGCGGGGTCGCCGACCAGTGTCATCGAACGGGTCGGGCTGCGCCGCATCAGCAGCCGCCACGCCATCACGGACAGCTCCTGGGCCTCGTCCACGATGATGTGGCCGAAGGCCCAGGTGCGGTCGGCGGCGGCGCGTTCGGCGGCGCTGCGGTGGTCGCGCTCCTCGGACCGGTCCGCCAGCCGTTCGGCGTCGATGAGGTCATGGGCGGCCAGCACCTCCGACTCCTCGTCGTCGCGGTCCTCGAACTCCAGGGTGCGGGAGCCGTAGGAGAGATCGAGCACGCCCTGTGCGTAGTCGATGCGCTCCTGGCGCTCGGCCTCCGCGGCGGCGCGGGCCGCCGAGTCGTCGTGGCCGAGGAGTTCGGCGGCCTCGTCCAGCAGCGGGACATCCGCGGGGGTCCATTCGCCGTCGGTGCGGCGGATCGCCGCGGCGTCGGCGTCCGAGAGGTGGACGGGGTCGCTGAGGAAGTCGGCCACGAGCTGCTGCGGGGTGAGGGACGGCCACAGCCGCTCGATGGCGGCGTGCACCTCGGGGTTGACCGCGATCGCCTTGCCGAGCTGGGCGACGTCGTCCGCGCCGAGGAGGTTGGGCCCGCCGTAGGGGTCCGCGCCGATCCGGTCGACGAGCTGATCGGTGAGGTCGTCGATGACGCGGAACGCGAAGTGCGGGCGGGCGAGGTTGTGCGGCAGCCCGGTCTCCCGGGCCTTGTGACCGGCCTCGGAGGCGATGTCCCGGTCCAGCACCAGTTCGCCGTCGTCGTGGTCGATCACGATCGCGGGGTCGGGCAGCGTCTGCCGGTCCCGTACGAAGCGGGCCAGGACATCCGCCATCTCCGCGCGGCCCTTGACCTCGGCGGCCTCGGGGGTGTCGGTGCCGGTGGCCGTCACCCCGGGGAAGAGTTCCCCGAGCGTGGCGAGGAGCACGCCGGTCTCGCCGAGCGAGGGCAGTACCTCCCCGATATAGCCGAGGAACGCCGGGTTGGGCCCGACGATCAGCACCGCGCGCCGGGCCAGCAACTCCCGCTGCGCGTAGAGCAGATAGGCGGCCCGGTGCAGCGCGACGACGGTCTTCCCGGTGCCGGGGCCGCCCTCGACGACATGGACGCCGTGGTGCGGGGCGCGGATGATCTGGTCCTGTTCGGCCTGGATGGTCTGCACGATGTCGTGCATCCGGCCGGTGCGCGCGGCATCGAGCGCGGCGAGCAGTACGGCGTCCGCGTCGGACCCCTCATGCCCGGTCCGTATGGTGTCCGCGAGATCCAGGATCTCGTCGTGCAACCCGGTGACCTTGGGGCCCTCGGTGGTGATGTGGCGCCTGCGGCGCAGCCCCATGGGGGTGTGTCCGGTGGCGAGATAGAACGGACGTGCCACATCGGCGCGCCAGTCGATGACCAGCGGGGTGCGGTCCTCGTCATCGCGCCGGATGCCGATGCGGCCGATGTGGTGGTCGCGGCCGTCGGAGAACATCAGCCGGCCGAAACACAGCCCCCGCTCCCCCGCCTCGAACGCGGCGAGCAGACCGGACCGCTCGGCCACCAGCACATCGCGCTCCAGCCGAGCCTGGAAGGTGGCGCCCTCCAGGGACAGCGCTTCGGTCACCGACTCCTCGGCTCGTGCCTTGAGCTCGGCGAGGCGCCCGTTGAGCAGATCAAGGAATTCTTGCTCACGGTCCCATTCCTCGTTTGACAATTCGACTCCCGCCGGGATACGATGACTTCATCAGGTTTCCGTATGCCATAAATTCATGAGCACATGGAAATCCCCAATATACGCTGAGAAACGCCCCGGCCGTCAAGGCAGCCGGGGCGTTTCTCTGTTTTGTGGCCTCTTTATGGCCTCACACCACCTGGATGACGTGTTTGCCGCGCACACCGCCTGCTTCCATGGCGCGGTGGGCCTCTGCCACGCCGGAGAGCGGATGGACGGTGTCGATGACCGGCCGGATGGCCCCCTTCTCGACATACGCGGCAAGGTCCGCGAAGAGCTCATGCGTGGGATTGCCGGAGAAGGCCCGCACCCGCCGTGAGCCGTGCACGGTGGAGAGGAGGATGAAGCCCAGCCAGGACAGCGGACGGTCTGCGTCGAAGGCGATGGACACCATGCGACCGCCGGGCGACAGCAGCTCTCGGTACGCGCCGAGCCCGGTGCCCACTGTGTCCAGTACGGCGTCGAAGGGGCCGAGGGCGGTAGGCCCGGTGGTCCGGTAGTCATGCGCCTCATCGGCGCCGAGCTCCCGGACGAGGTCGAGCGCCTTCGCTCCGGCGAGCCCGGTGACATGGGCGCCGAGCGCGTGTCCGAGCTGCACGGCGACGCTGCCGACGCCGCCGGCCGCCCCGCGCACCAGCAGCCGCTCGCCGCTCCTCAGGCCGATCTTGTCGCGCAGCGCCGTGATGGCCGTGGTGCCGACTCCGGGCAGGGCAGCGGCCCGGATCAGATCGACACCCTCGGGCGCGACGGAGAGCTGACGTGGCCGGACGGCCACGTACTCGGCGGCCGCCCCGAACGTCCCGCGCGGTGTCGCCCCCCACACCCGGTCGCCCACCGCGAGATGGCTCACGGAGGAACCCACCTCGGCGATCTCCCCGGTGATGTCGATGCCGGTGCCCTGGGGGAACTTCCGCCCGGTCACCAGCTTCAGCTTGCCCGCCCGGCCCAAGAGCTCGCCACCGTTCACGCTCGTGGCGTGCACCCGCACCAGCACCTCCCGCGGACCGGCCACCGGCTTGGGCCGGGTGCCCTCGTACAGCACCTCGGGAGGTCCGTACCGGTCGTACCGCGCCGCGCGCATCTCACTCATCGCCCTCATCGTCCCTTTCGCACATCGGGGTTGTCGCCACGCTAATGCGCGCAAAGGGGGAAACCGCCCGGTCGGCGTAAGGTGAGAAACATGCCTGCTCACGTCTCTCATATAGCGCCCGGCACCGGTGTTCGGGACACCGGAAGTCCGGGGTTGCGGTCCGACGCGGCGTCCAATCGCCGGCGCGTCCTCGATGCGGCC
>NZ_JAHLEM010000730.1 GCF_018883605.1 Streptomyces niphimycinicus
GGCGAGGCGGGGCGGGGAGCGGTCGTGGCCGGTCGACGGTGCGCCGGGCGCTGTGCGGCCGGCCGTGCTGAGGGGCTGGCAACCACCTCCGGCGCCCTGGGCGGCGGGGCATCGTGGGGTCGACCTCGCGGCGCGCCCGGGAGGGCGGGTGCGGGCGGCGGGCGCGGGGCGGGTGAGCTTCGTGGGCCCGGTGGCGGGCCGTGATGTGCTGGTGATCGAGGTGTCCGGGACCGGCTCCCCTCCGCTGCGGACCACCTACGAACCGGTGCGCGCCACCGTGGCCAAGGGTGAGCGGGTGGCTGCCGGGCAGGTGGTCGGGGTGGTGACGTCGGGCCCGTTCCACTGCCGGTCCGGCTGTCTGCACTGGGGGCTGCGGCGCGCGGACCGCTATCTCGATCCCCTGTCGCTGCTGCCGCCGTCGATGCTGCGGGGTGGACCCTCCCGGCTGCTTCCGGTGTTCGAGGTGCGAGGGGCTCCCACGGTCTCCGCGCTCGCCTCCCCCGCCGGGGACACCCGGCTGCCAGCCGCCGCGGCGCTGGTGGCGGCGTCCTTATGGGCCCGGATCCGGCTCGGCCGCACCTCTCGCACCCGGTGGGGTGGAAGGAACCGGTGCAGGTCAGCCCCGGACGCCGCGCAGGGCCATGGCGACGGCCGCCTCGGTGATCCGCTCAGGGTCCTCGGCCGCGCCGAGCTCGATGCGTCGGACCGCGGCGTCCACCACGCCCTGGAGCAGCACGGCCGAGAGCCGTGGCTGCTCATGTCCGAGGGTCGCGAGGGCCTCGACCACCATGGCGATCAGTCCGCCATGGGCGGCGCGGATCTTCTCCCGCGCGCCCGAGTCCAGCTCACCGGCGGAGATCGCCACCACCGCGCGGTGCCGGCGGTCGCCGACGAGCGCGAGCTGCCGCCGGACATACGCCTCGATCTTCGCCTCGGGCCCATCGGCCCGCTCCATGGCGGCCTCGACCTCGGCGGCCCAGACCGGGAAGTCGACGGCGCACAGCTCCTCGACCACGGCGGCGCGGGAGCGGAAGTACTCATAGACGGAGGACCGCGCGAGTCCCGTGCGCTCGGCG
>NZ_JAHLEM010000731.1 GCF_018883605.1 Streptomyces niphimycinicus
ATACGCCTCGATCTTCGCCTCGGGCCCATCGGCCCGCTCCATGGCGGCCTCGACCTCGGCGGCCCAGACCGGGAAGTCGACGGCGCACAGCTCCTCGACCACGGCGGCGCGGGAGCGGAAGTACTCATAGACGGAGGACCGCGCGAGTCCCGTGCGCTCGGCGAGGGCGGGGAAGGTCAGCGCCTCCGTGCCGCCCTCGGACAGCAGGGTGCGGGCGGCCTCCAGCAGGGCCGCGCGCTGCATCGTTCGGTGCTCGGCCACTGAGGCCGCTCGAATCCTGGGCACCCGACCACTCTACGGAAGAGGCCGCCGGAAGGGCGATGCCGGAGGGACGATTCAGCGTCCGACGTCGGCGAGTTTCGCCCGCAACTGGAGCACCGATTTGGTGTGGATCTGGCTGACCCTGCTCTCGGTGACGCCGAGCACCTGACCGATCTCGGCGAGCGTGAGCCCCTCGTAGTAATAGAGCGTGACCACGGTCTTCTCCCGCTCCGGGAGGGTGTTGATCGCTCGGGCGAGCAGCCTGCGCAACTCCCGGTCCTCGGCCACCTCGACCGGGTTGTCCGCGGCGGTGTCCTCGAGGGTGTCCATGAGACTGAGCCGGTCGCCGCCCTCGCCGCCGACATGCAGCAGCTCCTCCAGGGCGACCACATTGGCGAGCGACAACTGACTGAAAACGCCGTGCAGTTCCTCGATGCTGATGTCCATCTCGGCCGCCACCTCGGCCTCCGAGGGGGTGCGGCGCAGTTGGGCCTCCAGCGTGGCGTATGCCCGCTCCACGGCCCGGGCCTTCTGACGGACCGACCGCGGGATCCAGTCCAGCGCCCGCAACTCGTCGATCATCGCGCCACGGATCCGGGTGATCGCGTAGGTCTCGAACTTGATGGCGCGCTCGGGGTCGAACTTCTCGATGGCGTCGATGAGTCCGAAGACTCCGGACGAGACGAAGTCCGCCTGCTCGACATTGGAGGGCAGCCCGACGCTGACCCGGCCGGCCACATATTTCACCAGCGGTGAGTAGTGCAGGATGAGCTGCTCCCGCAGCCGGCCGTCGCCCGTGGTCTTGTACGACCGCCACAGCTCGTCGAGCGATGAGGGCGCGGCAGGGCGCACCGCGCCGCGAGCCGCGGGCGGCGCCGCGCTGTCAGACCCGGAGATGTGCTGGGGCATTCGTCGCCTTGAGCCGTTCTGCCATGACATGGGTGAGGACGTACGCTTCCGCCGGAAACCTTGTGAGCGTAGCGTGACTACGGTGTCGCGGTATGCGAAGGGCTTCGGCTCGGCGGTGTGCGGATACGGTCATCGCCTCAACCCTTTCACCCGATTGCCCCGATTCGGGGGATCGCCTCGCCGTGCGCCGTCGCCCGGGCTCATGGGACGGACCAACTCCCATCGATCGCCATGACGTTCGACAAAGCCCAGGGCGAGCAGTTCATGGAGCCGGCCCAGGGCCTCGTCGCAGCCGGTCCCGGATTCCCGGGCCACCTCCCGCAGGCCGTTGCCGCCTCGTGCCGACAACGCTTCCAGCACCCGTGCCGTCACGGGATCGAGCAGGTCCCGCTCGACCAGCGGGCCCCGGCGCTCCGGGGCGAGGTCTCCGATGCCGCCGATGAGCTCGGCCACTTCGGCGGCGTCGGTGACCAGGACCGCCTCACCGCGCAGCAGTTCATGCACCCCGGCGGACAGCGCGCTGGTCACCGGCCCCGGCACCCCCATGGTGGACCGCCCGAGCTGTTGTGCCCGGCGCGCGGTGACCAGCGATCCGCTGCGGAACTGGGCCTCTACCACGACCGTGCCTCGGGTGAGCGCGGCGATGACCCGGTTGCGGAGCACGAATCTGGGGCGCGTCGGATGCGCTCCGGGCGGCAACTCGGCCAGCACCAGGCCCTGTTCCGCGATGCGCTCGATCAACTCGGCATGCCCTCGCGGATAGGGGACGTCCACACCGGAGGCGAGCACCGCGATGGTGGCCCCGCCCGCGGCGAGCGCCCCTCGATGAGCCGCGCCGTCCACACCGTGGGCCGCACCGGAGACGACCACCCAGCCCCGCTCGGCCAGCCCGGTGCCGAGCGTGGCCGCGACATGCGCGCCGTAGTCGCTACAGGCCCGCGCGCCCACCACGGCGACCGAGCGCAGCGCCCACATCCGCAGGCCGGCCGGGCCGCGCACCCATAACCCGACCGGGCGAGCGTCCCCGAGATCGTCGAGCTGACCGGGCCAGTCCAGATCCCCGGGGCAGATGAACCGCCCTCCGCGCCGGGCGATCAGCGCGAGGTCGGCGACCGGGTCCAGCCCGGCCGCCCGCAGGGCGCATCCGGCCAGCCGGTCCCCGGTCGCCCCGGGCGGGGGCTTGCCCTTGCCGGTGAGCGCCCGCCACAGCGCCACCGGCCCCATGCGGCGCAGCCAGCGCCCCACGGCCTGGTCCCCGGGCTCCACGAGCCGGGTGAGCGCCGCCCGCGCCAGCCGCTCCTCGTCCGTGACCCCGTGCCGCTCGGGGAGCCCCTGCGCCCCGTCCGGGAGGCCCTGCCCGGCGTCCAGGGCTCCGTACTCCTCGCCCGGGGCGCCGTGCCTCGCGCCCGGGGCACCCTGTCCCTCGCCAGGGGCGCCCTGCCCTCCCTCGTCCAGGGCGCCAGGCTCCTCGTACGGGGAGCCCTGCCCCTGCCAGGGCTCGGAGAACAGGGCGGGGACGGCGGCGCCGCGGCCGCCCGCCGAAGGCGAGGACATCAGCACTCCCCCGCCGCGACCGGCACTCCGCGGCTGATCCCGGTACGTAACTGGAGCGCCTGGGCGATGTCCTGCGCCGCCGGCCGGTCGTGCCCGGCCAGGTCGGCGACGGTCCAGGCGACCCTCAGCACCCGGTCGAGCCCTCGGGCGGTGAGCAGCCCGCGCTCCATATCGCGCTCGGCCTCGCGCAGCGCACCGGGGAACGGCTGCCAGCGGGTGCGCAGCTCATGGCCCGGCACCTCGCTGTTCAGCCGCCAGGGGGTGTCCTGGAGGCGGGCGGCGGCCCGCTCCCGGGCCTCCCGGACCCGGGCCGCGACGGACACGCTGTCCTCCGCCCCGGCACGCGCCCCGGTGAGCTCGGCCCGGCTCACCGCTTCGACATGGACACGCAGGTCCACCCGGTCCAGCAGCGGCCCCGACAGCCTCGCCTGGTAGCGGCGGACCGTGGTGGGCGAGCATTCGCAGACGTCGCCCACCAGCCCATAGCGCCCACAGGGGCAGGGATTGGCCGCCAGCATCAGCAGGAAGCGGGCCGGCATCCGCATCATCCCGGCGGACCGGGCCACCACCACATGCCCCGACTCCAGGGGCTGCCGCAGGGCGTCCAGCGCCTTCCCGCTGAACTCGGGAGCCTCGTCCAGGAAGAGCACTCCGCGGTGGGCGAGCGAGACCGCACCGGGTCTGGGCAGGCCGTTTCCCCCGCCGACGAGCGCGGCCATGGTGGCCGAGTGATGCGGGGCGCAGTACGGCGGGCTCTCCACCAGCGGCTGGCCCGGCGGGAGGACCCCGGCGACCGAATGGACCGCGGTGACCTCCAGGGCCTCCTGCTGGGTGAGCGGCGGCAGCAGCCCCGGCAGCCGCTCGGCCAGCATGGTCTTCCCGGCGCCCGGAGGCCCGCTGAGGAAGAGGTGGTGCCCGCCCGCGGCGGCGACCTCCAGGGCGGTGCGCGCGGCCCGCTGCCCGGCGACCTCGGCCATATCGGGCCGCCCCGCGCCGGTCCCGGGCACGGCGGCGACTCCGGTGCCCATACCGGCGCCGGGCACGGTGAGCCCGGCCAGCATCGGATCGGGGCGGCCCAGCTCCTGGGTCTCCTCCTCCTCGGGCACCGGCTCGTCCGTCAGCACCGCGATCAACTGGCGCAGGCTCCGCACGCCCAGCACCGAGACGCCCGGCACCAGGGCCGCCTCCGCCGCCGTCTGCTCGGGGACCACCACCTGGCGGTACCCCGCCTCGGAGGCGGCGAGCACGGCGGGCAGCACCCCGCGGACCGGCCGGACCCGGCCGTCCAGGCCCAGCTCCCCGATCATCATCAGATCGGCGATCTCACGCGGATCCACGCGCTCGGCCGCGCCGAGCACCGCACAGGCCACGGCCAGGTCGAAGCCGCTGCCGCCCTTGGGGACGGATGCCGGGCTGAGCCCCACCGTGAGCTTCTTCTGTGGCCATTCGCCGCCGGAATTGACGACGGCCGCGCGGACCCGGTCCCGGCTCTCCACCAGGCTCTTGTCGGGCAGCCCCACGAGGGTGAAGGCGGCCACTCCCGGCTCCAGATCGGCCTGCACCTCGACCACGACGCCCTCGACCCCGACCAGCGCCACCGAGCAGGTGCGGGCGAACCCCATCAGGCCACCCCGCGCACATGCTCGACCACGGGCGCGCCCCGGCGGGGCAGCACCACCGCCACCACGTCGATCCGCACTCCGCCCGGCGGCGGGCCGCCGTGCCGCTCCAGCCAGCACTCGGCCAGCTTCCGCAGCCGCTCGGTCTTGTCCGGTCCGACGGCCGCCATCGGATGCTCATAGCCACCCTCGCGGCGCGTCTTGACCTCGCACACCACCAG
Source organism: Streptomyces niphimycinicus (assembly GCF_018883605.1). Classification (GTDB taxonomy): domain Bacteria; phylum Actinomycetota; class Actinomycetes; order Streptomycetales; family Streptomycetaceae; genus Streptomyces; species Streptomyces niphimycinicus. The sequence goes on from NZ_JAHLEM010000731.1 coordinate 4,565, forward strand.
CGCACCGGCATCGAGCGCGACGATGTCGATCTCGCCGTCCCGGCACCGCCAATTGCGCTCCAGGACGGTCATCCCGGCTTCCGCCAGCCTGCGGACCGCCACATCCTCGCCGTAGCGGCCCAGCGCTCCTCGGGCGTTCATTCGGCACCACCTCCGGCACCGACTGTGACGCCCCCGCGCCCCGCTCAGGGATCTTGGAGAATTCCTGTGGACGGCAGCCCGGCTGTGGACAACTCAGCCACTCGGAAGGTCGAGGTCGCTCTTGTTCAGCTCCTCGATATTCACGTCCTTGAACGTGAGAACCCGTACCTGCTTCACGAAACGGGCCGGGCGGTACATGTCCCAGACCCAGGCGTCGGCCATCGACACCTCGAAAAAGACCTCACCCTGGACCGAGTGCACCTGCATCTCGTAGTCGTTGGTGAGATAGAAGCGGCGTTCGGTCTCGATCACATATTTGAACAGACCGACGACATCGCGGTACTCCCGGTAGAGCTTCAGCTCCATCTCGGTCTCGTACTTCTCGAGGTCCTCGGCGCTCATGGCATGTTCCCCTTCAGCCGTGCGTCCCCCCATTGTGCGTCAGACGCGCTCAGTCTCCAGGATCACCGGTGCACCCGGGGGTCCCTCGACCAGCAGCGTACGCAACAGCTCCGCCAGCCGTGTCGGGTACACCGGCTCGGTGGCCGCGGCCAGCTCGTCCACCGTCCACCAGCGCAGTCCGGCCACACTGCGCCGCTCCAGCTCCGTCAGCCCGCCGCCGGCCCGCGCCGCCGTGGTCTGTTGGATACGACACAGGTAGTACCACTCGTCCTGGTCCCAGCGCCGCCCGGCGAACGGGAAGGAGCAGATCCGCCGCCACAGCAGCGGCCCGAGCCGCACATCGGTGATCCCGGTCTCCTCCGCGAGCTCCCTGAGCGCCGCCTGCTCGCGGCTCTCCTCGCCCTCCAGGCCGCCTCCCGGGGTGAACCACCACGTCGACGAGGGATCGTCCGGTTCGAAGCCGTGCAGCAGCAGGATGCGGTCCTGCGGATCCAGCAGCACTACCCGTGCGACCTTCCGCAGCCGCCGCTCGTCCACGCCGGTCGGCCCGGCTCCGCCGGTCGGCTCAGCCACCAGCGGCCACCTTCCCCTTCGCTGCCTGGTCCCGCCGTGCGCCGCCGCCCGACCTGCGCCGGACGAGGGGCCCGTAGGCCGCGCCCACCAGGATCAGCACGGCGCCGGTGACGATCGCGATCAGGATCGGCCCCAGCGGCCCCGGCTGCGAGATCCCGCCCGGCAGCGCCTTGAAGGCATCGGGCCGCCCCACGGTCCCCCAGGACCCCAGCGGCCAGGCGGTGGCGTCCACCCGGGCGTCCACCGCGCCCCGCTCCACGGCGCCGCCCGCCTCGTCGGTGAGATGCACCCGTGAGTCGAGGGAGTCGCTGCGGTGGTCGCCCATCAGGAACAGCCGGTCCTTGGGCACGGTGGTGGAGAAGACCGTCGAGGACGCCTGCTCCCCGGAGCGCAGATACGGTTCCTCGAAGACCTTGCCGTTGACCCGCAGCCGGCCCTGCTTGTCACAGCATTCGATCCGGTCGCCGCCGACCCCGATGACCCGCTTCACCATGGGCAGGTCGCCCCACACCTGGTCGCGGAAGACCACCACATCGCCGCGGCGCACCTCGCCACCGTCGACCCGCTGCGCCAGCACCCTGGCGCCCTTGGCGATCGTCGGCGCCATGGAGTCGGTCGGGACGGTGTACGGCTTGTAGAGCACCGCGCCCCAGACGAAGCCTCCGAGGAACAGCACACACCCGAGGGCCACCGCCACCCCGGACAGCACGCTGCCCGGCGTACGCCGCGGTGTGCCGCCCCCAACCCCTTGGGCTCCGCTCATTCCAGTGCTCCCGCCGTACGCAACAGACGTAGAAGATCAGGTTCCGTGTGCCCTGGGACACACGGAACCGCACCTTACCCGGCGGTACGAGCCCCGTCAGCAGTCGGCGGTCAGCCGATCCGGCCGGGCCTCGGCCTCGGCCCGGACCTTGGCGATCAGCCTGCGGCGGCGCCACAGCACGATCGGCAGCGCACCCGCGAGCCCCACGGCCGAGGGGGCCACCGCGGCGGCCGCACCCAGACCCGGCTGGTCGAAGGTGACCGGCACCGGCAGGGCGGACCAGCGGTCGATCGGCCAGGCGACGACGAAGGCGCGCCCGACGACATCGTCCACCGAGACCGTGCCGTTGTTCAGGTTCTGGTGGTAGCGGGAGTCCAGTGAGTCCTGGCGGTGGTCGCCCATCACCCAGATCCGGCCCTTGGGCACCTTGATCGGGCCGAACGGCTTCTCGTCACAGGGGGTGTTCCCGGGGAAGATGTACGGCTCGTCCAGCGGCTTGCCGTTGACCACGACCTTGCCGCCGCGCTTGCAGGAGACGGTGTCCCCGCCGACCGCGATGACCCGCTTGATCAGATCCTTCTCCTCCGCCGAAGGCATCAGCCCGATAAAGCTGAGCGCCTTCTGGATGCCCTCGGCGACCGGGCCGGAGTCACTCGTCTGTGTCTCGCCGAGCCAGCCGCCCGGATCGTGGAAGACGACCACCTCACCGCGCTGCGGCTCGGAGCCGAACCACGGGGTGAGCTTGTCCACCAGCACCCGGTCGCCCCGCTGGAGGGTGTTCTGCATGGAGTCGGACGGGATGGAGAACGCCTGCACCAGGAAGGTCTTGATCAGCAGCGCCAGAGCCAGCGCGATGATGACCAGGATCGGCAGCTCCTTCCAGAAGGAGCGCACCTTCTTCGGCTTCCCGAGCTTCCCGAGCTTCCCGAGCTTCCCGGGGCCCGGCTTCGCCGACGCCCCGTCCTCGGCCCCGGACGGGTCAGCGCCGCCGGGTCCGTCCGGGGGACCGGAGGGATCCTGCCCGCCATCGGCTCCGTGTGGGTCCGACGCCCTGGGGCGGGCAGCCGCCTTGTCCGTGGGTGCACCGGCTTCGGGCGCCTCGTCCGTCCCGTCCGTGGGGTGCTCTCCCGTCGTCCCGGGCTGCCTCTCGGGCTCTTCGTGACCGGATCGTGCGCCGACCGCCAAATCCCCCACATCCACTCCTCACGCCTGACTGCCGCCTGCCCCACGAACGGCGCAGGATCACCACTCCCATAACGAGCGGGAGTTCCGCAGGGGTCGGGAGCTGGACCATTCCTTGCTGATCCATGGGGGACAGCCTATGCGCCGCGCCCTCGGCCTGTGTCGCCCCACTCGGCGCGTCCTTGACGGAAGCGTAGGTGTCCGGCTCCTCGAGCCGCCGCATATGCCCGAACGGCCATGCGATCACCACGGCGCGGCCGACCACCATGTTGTCCGGGACCGTGCCCTGATACGGCTCGTCGAGATGGACTCGGGAGTCCGCCGAATTGGACCGGTGATCGCCCATGACGAACATCCGCCCCTGAGGGACGGTCACCTTGAACTGCCGCTGCGACGGTGGGTTCCCGGGATGCAGATACGGCTCGTTCAGCGGGGTCCCGTTGACGGTGACCTTGCCGTTCGTATCGCAGCAGGCCACCGTGTCGCCGCCCACCGCGACCACCCGCTTGATCAGGTCCTGCTCGTCGGAGGACGGCAGCAGGCCGATGAAGGTCAGGAACTCCTTGCCCTGCTTGATGACCGGCGGGTCGTCCTTGGGGGACTTGCGCTCGTCGTCCAGCCAGCCGCCGGGGTCCTTGAACACCACCACATCGCCGCGCTCCGGCTTCGAGCCGAACCACGGGGTGAACTTGTCCACCAGCACCCGGTCGCCGATCCGGATGGTCTGCTCCATCGAGCCGGACGGAATGACGAACGCCTGTACCAGGAAGGTCTTCAGGACGAGCGCGATCACCAGCGCCACGCCCACCAGGATCGGTATCTCCTTGACGGCCGAACGGCGCCGCCTGCGCTTGATCCGGCGCTGGATCCTGCGCCGCTCCGCGCGCCCGCCCACCCGGCGCTCACCCGGCGCACGGGGCGTGTCCACACCGGGTGGCGGCTCCGCCACCCGGTGCGCCTTGGCACGGGGCCGCCCGCGGCTACCCATGGGCACCACCGGGGGCGCCGGAGGGTATGGCGCCGGGCGCCGCGGGCACGCCCGCGAAGGCGTCCGTACGGGGCACACCGGACCAGCGGCCGAACGGCCAGGCGATCCATGCGGCGCGGCCGATCACCTTGTCGACGGGGACCGTGCCCCCGCCCGGCGCGCCCAGATAGTCGCGTGAGTCCCGGGAGGCGTCGCGGTGGTCGCCCATGACCCACAGCCGCCCCTCGGGCACGACGATGTCGAAGGGCACCCGCGAGGGGCTGTCCCCGGGGTGCAGATAGTGCTCGTCCACCGGCCGGCCGTTCACCTCGATCCTCCCCCGCTTGTCGCAGCAGGTGACCCGGTCACCACCGATGCCCACCACGCGCTTGACGTAGTCGGACTCGGCCGGTTCGGCCAGCCCGACCGCCGCGGCAGCCTTGCGCAGCAGACCGGTCACCGGGTTTCCGGACGGCTCCTCCTCACCGAAGGAACCGGCTCCGTCGAACACGACAACGTCGCCGCGGCGCGGATCGTCCCCGAAACGGTAGGCGAGCTTGTTCACCAGCACCCGGTCCCCGGGACGGAGGGTGTTCTCCATCGAACCGCTGGGGATCAGGAACGGCTGCACCACAAAGCCGCTCACCAGCAGCACGAGCGCGGCGCAGGCCGCCGCGAGCAGCGCCCCGCGCCGCCATCGCCCGCCGCCGGCCGGCCATCGCGGCAGCCGCCC
>NZ_JAHLEM010000732.1 GCF_018883605.1 Streptomyces niphimycinicus
CGCCGCCAGGCCGGACAGCAGCCCGTCCCGGTCCTCGCCGACGACGACCGCGCGCCGCTCCAGCGCCGCCCGGCCCGTCGCCAGCGCGTGGCCGACGTCGGTGGTGTCCAGGTCGGGGTGGGTGCCGAGGTGGGCGAGGAGCCGTTCGGCCTGGCCGCGCAGGGCGGCCTCGGACTTGCCCGAGAGCGCCCAGGGCACCGTCGGCAGCTCCGCCACCGGACCGGTCGCGGGGATCTCCTCGGGGGCCGGGGGCTGCTCGATGATCGTGTGCGCGTTGGTGCCGCTCACGCCGAAGGAGGAGATGGCCGCCCGGCGCGGCCTGCCGAGCTCCGGCCACGGCCGGGCCTCGGTCAGCAGCTCCAGGTCGCCCGCCGACCAGTCCACATGCGGGGTGGGCTCGTCGATGTGCAGCGTCCGCGGGAGCACTCCGTGCCGCATCGCCATGATCATCTTGATGATGCCCGCGACACCCGCGGCGGCCTGGGTGTGGCCGATGTTGGACTTCAGCGAGCCCAGCCACAGCGGCTGCCCCTCCGGCCGGCCTCGGCCGTAGGTGGCGAGCAGGGCCTGGGCCTCGATCGGGTCGCCCAGCGTCGTGCCCGTGCCATGCGCCTCCACCACATCGACATCGGCGGTGGTGAGCCGGGCGCTGGTCAGCGCGTCGCGGATGACGCGCTGCTGGGACGGGCCGTTGGGCGCCGTCAGACCG
>NZ_JAHLEM010000733.1 GCF_018883605.1 Streptomyces niphimycinicus
AGCGTCGTGCCCGTGCCATGCGCCTCCACCACATCGACATCGGCGGTGGTGAGCCGGGCGCTGGTCAGCGCGTCGCGGATGACGCGCTGCTGGGACGGGCCGTTGGGCGCCGTCAGACCGTTGGACGCACCGTCCTGGTTGATGGCCGAGCCCCGCACGACCGCCAGGACGCGGTGGCCGTTGCGCCGCGCGTCCGACAGCCGCTCCACCAGCAGCATGCCCGCGCCCTCGGCCCAGCCGGTGCCGTCCGCCGACGCCGCGAAGGACTTGCAGCGGCCGTCGGTGGACAGCCCCTGCTGGCGGCTGAAGTCGATGAACGTGTCCGGGGTGGCCATGACGGTCACACCACCGGCCAGCGCCAGCGAGCACTCACCGTTGCGCAGCGCCTGCGCGGCCAGGTGCAGCGCCACGAGCGACGACGAACACGCCGTGTCGATGGTGACCGCCGGGCCTTCGAGTCCGAAGGTGTACGCCACCCGGCCCGAGGCGATGGAGCCCGCGCCGCCCGTGCCGAGATAGCCCTCCAGCCCCTCGGGAACGGCGGTCAGCCGGGTCAGATAGTCGTGGTACATGACGCCCGCGAAGACACCGGTCTTGCTGCCGCGTACGGCCGCCGGGTCGATGCCCGCGCGCTCGAACGCCTCCCACGACGTCTCCAGCAGCAGCCGCTGCTGCGGATCCATCGCCATGGCCTCACGCGGGTTGATCCCGAAGAAGTCCGGGTCGAAGTCGGCGGCGTCGTGCAGGAAGCCGCCCTCGCGGGTGTAGCTGGTGCCCACCTGGTCGGGGTCGTCGCTGTAGAGCGCGTCGAGGTCCCAGCCACGGTCGACGGGGAAGTCGGAAATGGCGTCGGTGGCGCCGATGACGAGCTGCCACAGCTCCTCGGGGGTGGTGACCCCGCCCGGGTAGCGGCAGCTCATCCCGACGATGGCGATCGGCTCGTCCTCGGTGACGGCCGTCACCGGGACCGGGGTGTGCACCTCCGCCGACTCCTCGCCCACCAGCTCGGTCCGCAGATGGCGGGCCAGGACCTGCGGGTCCGGATAGTCGAAGATGAGCGTCGCGGGCAGCCGCAGCCCGGTGACCGTGTTGAGCTGATTGCGCAGCTCAACGGCGGTCAGCGAGTCGAAGCCCAGATCCTTGAACGCCCGCCCGGAACCGATGGTCTCCGCACCCGCGTAGCCGAGCACGGTGGCCACCTGGCCACGGACCAGGTCCAGCAGCAGCCGCTCCTGCTCGGGCTCGGACAGCCCGGCGAGCCGCCCGGCAAGACCGTTCTCGCCGCCGCCCGCCGCGACCGCGTCCACCGCGCGCCGCGCCGGGACCCGCACCAGACCGCGCAGCAGCGGCGAGATGGCGGGCTGGTTGCGCAGCGCCGCGAGGTCCAGGCGCATCGGCACCAGCGATGCCTCGTCGACCGTCAGCGCGGCGTCGAAGAGCCGCAGCCCCTCCGCCACCGGCAGCGGGGGCACTCCGGCCCGCCGCATCCGGGTGATGTCGGCCTCGTCCAGCGTGTCGCCCATGCCGCCACCGGCCCACAGGCCCCAGGCCAGCGCGGTGGCGGGCAGGCCCGCCGCGTGGCGGTGGGCGGCGAGTGCGTCGAGGAAGACGTTGGCCGCGGCGTAGTTGCCCTGGCCCGGGCCGCCGAAGACACCGGCGGCGGAGGAGAAGAGCACGAACGCCGAGAGGTTCTGGTCGCGGGTCAGCTCGTGCAGGTTCCAGGCGGCGTCCGCCTTCGGGCGCATGACGTTTTCGACGCGCTCGGGGGTGAGGGAGCCGATCACACCGTCGTCCAGCACACCGGCCGTGTGGACGACCGCCGTGAGCGGATGGTCGGCGGGGATGGTGGCGAGGGTCGCGGCGAGCGCGTCCCGGTCCGCCACATCGCAGGCCGCCCAGTGGACGCTCGCGCCCAACTCGGCCAGTTCGGCGGTGAGTTCGGGCGCGCCCGGGGCCTGGTCGCCACGGCGGCTCAGCAGGAGCAGATGCCGTACGCCGCGCTCCGCCACCAGGTGGCGGGCGAACAGGCCGCCGAGCGAACCGGACGCGCCGGTGATCAGCACCGTGCCGTCCGGGTTCCACTCCGGGGCCTCGCTGTCGGCCGCCGATGCGGCGCGGGCCAGGCGTGGCGTCTTGAGGACGCCTTGCCGCACCGCGACCTCGGGCTCGCCGCTTGCGAGGGCTGTGGACAGCGCGGATTGTGCGGCCCGTGCGTCGTCGTGGCTGTCGAGGTCGATCAGGACGAAGCGGTCCGGGTTCTCGGACTGTGCCGATCGCACCAGGCCGCGTACGGCGGCGCCGGCGAGGTCCGTCACCGGTTCGGCGGCCTCGGTGGCCACGGTGCCCGAGGTGAGCAGGACCAGGCGGGAGTCCATGAAGCGGTTGTCGGCCAGCCAGGACTGGAGGAGGTGGAGGGCTTGGGTGGTGGCGTGGTGTGCGGCTTGGGCGGGGGTTTCCCCTATCCCGCCCCTTCCCGCAACCATGGGCTCCGCCCCTGGACCCCGGTCCTCAAACGCCGGACGGGCTGGGTGTGCCGCGCCCGGGCCCGCAAGTGCCGCGCCCGTACGCCCTTCGGGCGTGTCCTCAATCGCCGGACGGGCTTGTCGCGCCAAGTTCACCACGACCTGGTCCGGCAGTGCCGTCCCGGAATCGATGGCCTCGGCCAGCGCGGCCAGGTCCGGGTATGCGGTGAGGCCCAGGGTGTCCGTGCCCAGTGCCGCCCAGCGGCCGTCGGCCGTGGCGTCCGCCCCGGCGGCGTCCACCAGCCCGGCCGTCGTCCACTCCACGCGGTACAGCGACTCGTGGTACGCCGTCCGCGCGCTCTGTAGCTGCTCGGCCGAGACCGGGCGCAGCACCAGCGAGTCCACGGCCGCGACCGGGGCGCCCGTGGCGTCCGCGATCTCCAGGCGGACGCCGTCGCCGCCCACGGCGGCCATCCGCACCCGCAGCGTGGCCGCGCCGCTCGCGTACAGCGACACCCCGGTCCAGGCGAACGGCAGCCGCCCCTCGGTCTCGGTGCCGCCCAGCCCGGCCAGGCCGAGTGCGTGCAGCGCGGCGTCCAGCAGCGCCGGGTGCAGCCCGAACGCGGCGGCCTCCTCGGCCGTGCCCTCGTCCAGCACCACCTCGGCGAACACCTCGCCACCGCGCCGCCATGCCCTGCGCAGCCCCTGGAAGGCGGGGCCGTACGCGAAACCGACGTCCCGCAGCTCGGCGTAACGGTCGCCGACCGCCACCTCGGCGGCGTCCGCCGGAGGCCATGCGGTCAGCTCGAACGACGCCTCCGGCGCATCGCCGGACGCCAGGACACCGGACGCGTGCCGGGTCCACGGCTCCTCGGCCGACAGGTGCTCGGCACGGGAGTGCAGCTCCAGCGGGCGGCGGCCGGTGTCATCGGCAGCGCCGACCCACAGTCGCAGTTGGACGCCCCCGTCCTCGGCCAGGACCAGCGGCGCTTCGAGGGTCAGTTCCTCCAGCGTCTCGCAGCCGACCTGGTCACCGGCCCGGACCGCCAGCTCCACGAACGCGGTGCCCGGCAGCAGCACGGTGTCCATGATCGTGTGATCGGCGAGCCACGGGTGCGTGGACAGCGCCAGCCGCCCGGTGAACAACATCCCGTCCGCACTGGGCAGTTCGGCACTGGCGCCGAGCAGCGGATGCTCGGCCTCGCCCAGCCCGACCGCGGCCACGTCGCCCAGGAACAGCGACGAGACCTTCGGCCAGTAGCGCTGCCGCTGGAAGGCGTACGTGGGCAGCTCGGCCAGCTCGTCCGGCGCCAGTCGGGTGGCGCCGGTCCCGGCGTAGAAGGCCGCCCAGTCCACCGCCACACCGCGCACATGCGCCCGGGCGACGGCCGTGGTCAGCGCCTCGGCCTCGGGACGGTCCTTGCGCAGTACGGAGACGAACGCGGTGTCCGGCTCGGTGTCGGTCACACACTCCTGCGCCATCGCGGTCAGAACCCCGTCGGGGCCCAGCTCGATGAAGGTGGTGACGTTGCGCGCTTCGAGGGTGCGGATGCCATCCAGGAAGCGCACGGCCTCCCGGACGTGGCGCACCCAGAAGTCGGCGGTCGTGATCTCCTCGGCGGAGACCAGCTCGCCCGTCAGGTTGGACACGATCGGGATGCGCGGGGCCTCGTACGACAGCCCCTCCGCAACCTCCCGGAACGCCTCCAACATGCCGTCCATGCGAGGCGAGTGGAACGCATGGCTGACCGTGAGCCGCTTCGTCTTCCGACCCTGCGCCTCGAACGACGACGCGATCTCCAGAGCCGCGTCCTCGTCACCCGCGATGACCACCGACATCGGGCCGTTGAGCGCGGCAATCGAGACGCGCTCGGTCAGCAGCGGCGCCACCTCGTCCTCCGACGCCTGCACCGCGACCATCGCGCCACCCGCCGGAAGCTCCTGCATCAAACGGCCACGCGCCGCCACCAACCGGCACGCATCCGCCAGCGACAACACACCCGCCACATGCGCCGCGGCCAACTCACC
>NZ_JAHLEM010000734.1 GCF_018883605.1 Streptomyces niphimycinicus
CGCCTGCACCGCGACCATCGCGCCACCCGCCGGAAGCTCCTGCATCAAACGGCCACGCGCCGCCACCAACCGGCACGCATCCGCCAGCGACAACACACCCGCCACATGCGCCGCGGCCAACTCACCAATCGAATGCCCGGAGAGGAAATCGGGCCGCAGCCCCCACGCCTCCACCAGCCGGAACAACGCCACCTCAACCGCGAACAACCCGGGCTGAGTGAACCCCGTCCGATCCAGCGCCTCCGCGTCATCCCCGAACAGCACATCCTTCAAAGGCCGTTCGAGATGCGCGTCCAGCTCCGCACATACCGCGTTCAGCGCATCCGCGAACACCGGGTACGCGTAGTACAGCTCACGCCCCATGCCGAGCCGCTGACTCCCCTGCCCCGTGAACAGGAACGCCACCCGGCCACCGGCCACCGAACCCTGAACGAGCCCGGCCGCCGTACGACCCTCGGCGAGCGCCGCCAGGCCGGACAGCAGCCCGTCCCGGTCCTCGGCGATCAGCGCCGCGCGCTCCTCGAACGCCGAGCGGCCGACGGCGAGCGCATAGCCGAGGTCGGCCATCCGCGGCTCGGTCCGTTCGGTCAGGTGGCCGTGCAGTTGCCGCGCCTGCTCGCGCAGCCCGTCCGCCGTCCGGGCCGAGAGCAGCACCGGCAGGGCCGTTCCACCTTCATCAGCGGACTCAACGGTCTCAACGACGTCAGTCGCCGGGGCCTCTTCCACGACGGCGTGGGCGTTGGTGCCGCTGAACCCGAAGGAGGAGATGCCCGCGCGGCGCGGACGGCCGGTCTCCGGCCATGCCACCTGCTCCGTCAGCAGGCTGATGTTGCCCGCCGACCAGTCGACATGCGGGGTGGGCTCGGCCACGTGCAGGGTGCGCGGGAGCACTCCGTGCCGCATGGCGAGGACCATCTTCATCACACCGGCGACACCGGCCGCGGCCTGGGTGTGGCCGATGTTGGACTTGATGGAGCCGAGCAGCAGCGGCTGCCCCTCAGCCCGGTCCTGGCCGTATGTGGCGAGCAGCGCCTGTGCCTCGATCGGGTCGCCCAGCCGGGTGCCGGTGCCGTGGGCCTCGACCGCGTCCACCTCGGACGCCGAAAGGCCCGCACCGGCGAGCGCCTGGCGGATGACGCGCTGCTGCGACGGACCGTTGGGCGCCGTCAGACCGTTGGAGGCACCGTCCTGGTTGACGGCCGTGCCGCGTACGAGCGCGAGCACCGGATGGCCGTTGCGCCGCGCGTCCGACAGCCGCTCGACGAGCAGCATGCCGACGCCCTCGCCCCAGCCGGTGCCATCAGCACCCGCCGCGAACGCCTTGATCCGACCGTCCTCCGCCAGCCCGCGCTGACGGCTGAAGTCCACGAACACACCGGGCGTCGACATCACGGTCACACCGCCCGCGAGCGCGATCGAGCACTCGCCACCGCGCAGCGCCTGGATCGCCGAGTGGAGGGCGACCAGCGAGGAGGAGCAGGCGGTGTCGATGGTGACCGCGGGGCCTTCGAGACCGAAGGTGTAGGCGAGCCGGCCCGAGATCACGCTGGCCGCGTTGCCCGTGCCCATATGGCCTTCGAGGCCCTGCGAGTCGCCCAGCAGCAGGGAGAGATAGTCCTGACCGTTGGTGCCGACGAAGACACCGGCGGTGGAGCCGCGCAGCGTCGCCGGGTCGATCCCGGCCCGCTCGAACGCCTCCCACGACGTCTCCAGCAGCAGCCGCTGCTGCGGGTCCATGGCCAGGGCCTCACGCGGCGAGATGCCGAAGAACGCCGGGTCGAAGTCGGCCGCGTCGCTCAGGAAGCCACCCTCACGGGCGTACGAGGTGCCCTCGACGTCCGGGTCCGGGTTGTAGAGCGTCCGGAGGTCCCAGCCTCGGTCGGCGGGCATGTCCACGATGGCGTCCGTGCCGGACACCAGCAGTTGCCACAGCTCCTCGGGGGTGCGGACACCGCCCGGGAAGCGGCAGCTCATCGCGACGATCGCGATCGGATCGTCGTCGGCCGCCGCGCCCGCCACCGGCGACGCGCCGCCCGTGACCGCCGCCACCTGGCCGCCGAGCAGTTCGGCGAAGAGGTGGTCGGCGAGGGCGAGCGGCGTCGGGTAGTCGTAGACGAGGGTGGCGGGGAGCCGCAGATCGGTGGCGGCGCCCAGGCCATTGCGCAGTTCGACGGCGGTGAGGGAGTCGAAGCCGATCTCGCGGAAGGCCCGTTCGGCGCTGATGTCGGACGCATCGGCGTGGCCGAGAACTTCCGCCACATGGGTCCGTACGAGATCCAGCAGCGCCCGGTGGCGTTCCGCCTCGGGCAGGCCGAGGAGCCGTCGTGCGAGCGCGGAGGCCGTCTCGGCGGGCGCGGCCTCACCGGTCGCGGTGGCGACGCCCCGCGCGGCGGCCTGGCGCACCTCGGGCAGGTCGGCCAGCAGGGGGCTGGGGCGGCCCGCGGTGAAACCCGGAGCGAACCGGTCCCAGTCGACATCCGCCACGGTCACGGCCGCGTCGCCCAGGTCGAGGGCGCGTTGCAGGGCGTCGATCGCGAGGTCGGCGTCCATCGGCGGCATCCCGGCGCGGCGCATGCGCTGCTCCAGCGCCTCGTCGGCGGCCATGCCGCCCGCGGCCCACGGGCCCCAGGCGATCGAGGTGGCGGGCAGCCCCTCGGCGCGCCGCCGCTGGGCGAGCGCGTCCAGGAAGGCGTTCGCGGCGGCGTAGTTGGCCTGGCCCGCGGCGCCCACGGTGCCACTGGTCGAGGAGAACA
>NZ_JAHLEM010000735.1 GCF_018883605.1 Streptomyces niphimycinicus
ACGGGCCCCAGGCGATCGAGGTGGCGGGCAGCCCCTCGGCGCGCCGCCGCTGGGCGAGCGCGTCCAGGAAGGCGTTCGCGGCGGCGTAGTTGGCCTGGCCCGCGGCGCCCACGGTGCCACTGGTCGAGGAGAACAGCACAAACGCGGACAGGTCGAGATCGCGGGTCAGCTCGTCCAGGGCGAGCGCGGCCTCGGCCTTCGCACGCAGGACGGAGGCGAAGCGCCCGGGGGTCAGCGACTCCAGAATGCCGTCGTCCAGCACCCCGGCCGCATGCACCACGGCCGTCAGCGGCAGCTCGGCGGGGAGGTCGGCCAGCAGCCCGGCCAGGGCCTCCCGGTCGGCCACATCGCAGGCGGCGACGGTGATCCGGGCGCCGGATGCGGCGAGTTCATCGCGCAGCTCGGCCGCGCCCGGGGCGTCGAGGCCCCGGCGACTGGTGAGCACCACATGCTCGGCGCCCTTGTCGATCAGCCAACGGGCCACCTGGCCGCCCAGCGCGCCCGTACCGCCCGTCACCAGCACCGTGCCGCGGGCGCTCCAGCCCTCGGCCTCCGCCACCTGCCGCGCGGTCGCCCGCGCCAGCCGGCGGCCGAACACCCCGGAGGCGCGGACCGCGATCTGGTCCTCGTCCCCGGCGCCGGCGAGCACCACCGCGAGCCGCGACAGCACCCGGTCGGTCATGGCCTCGGGGAGGTCGATGAGACCGCCCCAGCGGTCGGGCAGCTCCAGGGCCGCCACCCGGCCAAGTCCCCACACCTGGGCGGGGGCCGGGTCCACCGGCTCGCCCTGGCGCCCCGTCGAAACCGCGCCCCGGGTGGCACACCACAGCGGCCCGTCAATCGCGGCATCGCCCATGGCCTGCACGAGGGCGGCCGTGGACAGCAGGGCGTCGGCGTCCCCGGTGGCCAGCAGCGAGAGCACACCGGCCACGGCGCCACCGTCGGCCGCCGTACGCAGCCGCTCGGCGATGCCCGCGCGGTCCTCGGCGGCGGCCAGGTCGAGCCGCCGCACCTCGGCGCCCCGCTCGGTCAGCGTACGGACGACACCGTCCGTCCACGCCTCGGCGGCCGTGTCCTCGGCGGGGGCGGCGACAAGCCACACCCCGGACAGCCGGGCCGCGGAGCCCAGCGACAGCGGCTTCCACGCCACCTGGTAGCGCCAGCCGTCGACACCGGCGGCTGCCCGGCTCGCCACCGGCTCCTCGGGCCAGT
>NZ_JAHLEM010000736.1 GCF_018883605.1 Streptomyces niphimycinicus
CTCGGCGCCCCGCTCGGTCAGCGTACGGACGACACCGTCCGTCCACGCCTCGGCGGCCGTGTCCTCGGCGGGGGCGGCGACAAGCCACACCCCGGACAGCCGGGCCGCGGAGCCCAGCGACAGCGGCTTCCACGCCACCTGGTAGCGCCAGCCGTCGACACCGGCGGCTGCCCGGCTCGCCACCGGCTCCTCGGGCCAGTAGCGGCGGTGCTGGAAGGCGTAGGTCGGCAGGTCGACGCGGTGGGCGCCGGTCCCGGCGAAGTACGCGGCCCAGTCCGGCGTCACCCCGCGGACGTGGGCCCGGGCGATGGCCGTGGTCAGCGCCTCGGCCTCGGGACGGTCCTTGCGCAGCGCGGCGACGAACGCGGCGTTGCCACCCGTGACGCACTCCTGCGCCATCGCGGTCAGGACACCGTCGGGGCCCAGCTCGACGAAGGTGGTGACGCCCTGGGCTTCCAACGCCCGCACACCATCGAGGAAGCGGACGGCCTCACGGACGTGGCGCACCCAGAAGTCGGCCGTCGTGATCTCCTCGGCGGCCACCACGCCACCGGTCAGATTCGACACGATCGGGATGCGCGGCGCCTCGTACGACAGGCCCTCCGCAACCTCACGGAACGCGTCCAGCATCCCGTCCATGCGCGGCGAGTGGAACGCGTGGCTGACCGTGAGCCGCTTGGTCTTCCGACCCTGCGCCTCGAAGCCCGCCGCAATCGCGACAGCCGCATCCTCATCACCCGCGATAACGACCGAAGTGGGCCCGTTCAGCGCGGCAATGCTGACCCGCTCGGTGAGCAGCGGCGTGACCTCGTCCTCCGACGCCTGCACCGCGATCATCGCGCCACCGGCCGGAAGCTCCTGCATCAAACGGCCACGCGCCGCCACCAGCTTCG
>NZ_JAHLEM010000737.1 GCF_018883605.1 Streptomyces niphimycinicus
ACGGGTACGACGCTGGGCGACCCGATCGAGGCGCAGGCGCTGCTGGCCACCTACGGCAAGGAGAAGTCTTCCGAACAGCCGTTGTGGCTGGGCTCGATCAAGTCCAACTTCGGCCACACACAGGCGGCGGCCGGTGTCGCGGGCATCATCAAGATGGTGCTGGCGATGCGGCACGGCGTTCTGCCGAAGTCGCTGCACATCGATGAGCCGTCGCCGCATGTGGACTGGGAGTCGGGCGCTGTCTCGCTGCTGAGCGAGGCGCGGGAGTGGCCGGAGACCGGGCGTCCGCGCCGGGCCGGTATCTCCTCCTTCGGCATGAGCGGCACCAACGCGCACGCCATCATCGAGCAGATGCCGGAGCCCGAACCGGCCGCGGCGCCCGCGCTTCCGGCCGCTCAGCCGTCCGTTGAGCCGTCCGCGGAGCCGTCCGTTCTGCCGTGGGTGTTGTCCGCCAAGACCCCCGAGGCGCTGCGCGCCCAGGGGGCCCGGCTCCGGGCCCATCTGGCCGACCACCCCGGGCTGTCCCTCGCCGACATCGGCCACTCGCTGGCCACCTCCCGGGTGTCCTTCGAGCACCGGGCGGCGCTCGTCGCCGCGGGCCGGGACGGCTTCCTGGCCGGTCTCGACGCGCTCGCCGAAGGCCGCACCACGACCGGGCTGGCCGAGGGCACGGTGGCCGAGGGCGGCAAGCTGGCCGTCCTGTTCACCGGCCAGGGCAGCCAGCGGCTCGGCATGGGCCGTGAGCTGTACGACGCCTACCCGGCGTTCGCCGAGGCGCTCGACGCCGTCTGCGACGAGCTGGACACACATCTCGAACGGCCCCTTCGTGAGGTGCTGTTCGGGGACGACGCCGAGGAGCTGGACCGGACCGGCTTCACCCAGCCCGCGCTGTTCGCGGTCGAGGTGGCACTGTTCCGCCTGGTCGAGACCTGGGGAGTGAAGCCGGACTACCTCTCCGGCCACTCGATCGGCGAACTGGCCGCCGCCCATGTGGCCGGTGTGCTCTCGCTCGCGGACGCCGCGAAGCTGGTGGCCGCCCGTGGGCGGTTGATGCAGCGGCTTCCGGCCGGTGGCGCGATGATCGCCGTCCAGGCGTCCGAGGACGAGGTGACCCCGCAGCTCGGCAAGCGGGTGAGCATCGCGGCCGTCAACGGCCCGACCTCGGTCGTGGTCGCGGGCGACGAGGACGCGGCACTGGAGATCGCGGCGTCCTTCGAGGCGGAGGGCCGCAAGACCAAGCGCCTCACCGTCAGCCACGCCTTCCACTCGCCCCATATGGACGGCATGCTGGACGCCTTCCGCGAGGTGGCGCACACGGTGACGTACCAGGCCCCGAGCGTCCCGATCGTGTCCAACCTGACCGGTGCCGTGGTCTCCGCCGAGGAGATCATGACGGCCGACTTCTGGGTGCGCCACGTCCGCGAGGCCGTCCGCTTCCTCGACGGCGTACGGACGTTGGAGGCCCAGGGCGTCACCACCTACCTCGAACTCGGCCCCGCCGGCGTCCTGACCGCCATGGCCCAGGACTGCGTGACCGACGCCGACGCGGCTGGATTCGCCGCCGCGCTGCGCAAGGGCCGCCCCGAGGCGGAAACGCTGCTCACCGCGGTCGGCACCGCCCAGGTCCGGGGCGCCGCCGTGGACTTCACCGCGCTGTACGCGCCGTACGGGCCGCACCAGGTCGACCTGCCGACGTACGCCTTCCAGCGCCGCTCGTTCTGGCTGAACGCCGGACCGGTCGGCGGCGACGCCACCGCGATCGGCCTGCACGCGGCCGGACACCCGCTGCTGGGCGCCGCCGTGGAGCTGCCCGACTCCGACGGCATCGCCTTCACCGGACGGCTCTCCCTCCAGACCCAGCCCTGGCTGGCCGACCACGCCGTGATGGGCACCGTCCTGCTGCCCGGCACCGCGTTCGTGGAGCTGGCGCTGCGCGCCGGGGACCACGTGGGCTGCGACCGCCTGGACGAACTGACCCTGGAAGCCCCGCTGATCGTGCCCGACCAGGGCGCCGTCCAGCTCCGGCTCGCGCTCGCCGCGCCCGACGACACCGGCCGCCGCGCGCTGACCCTGCACTCCCGCACCGAGGGCGCCCCGGCCGACGAGCCCTGGCTGCGCCACGCCACGGGCGCCTTGGCGGCGGGCGTGGTGGGGGGTTCGTTCGACCTGACCGCATGGCCGCCCGCCGAGGCGGAGCGCATCGACACCGACGGCCTCTACGAGGGCCTGGCCGAGGCGGGCTTCGGCTACGGCCCGGTCTTCCAGGGCCTGACGGCCGCCTGGCGACGCGGCGACGAGGTGTTCGCCGAGGTACGCCTGCCGGAGGACCGCAAGTCCGACGCGAGCGCGTTCGGGCTCCACCCGGCACTGCTGGACGCCGCACTGCACGCGCTGGGCTTCCAGTCGACTGCGGAGGGCACCGGCCAGGGCCGCCTGCCGTTCTCCTGGACCGGCGTCTCCCTGCACGCGGTGGGCGCCTCGGCGCTGCGTGTGCGGCTGGATGGCACGGCCACCGGCACGGTGACCCTGGAACTGGCCGACACGACGGGCGCCCCGGTGGCATCGGTCGAGGCCCTGGCCCTCCGCACGATCTCCCCGGACCAGTTGGGCGCGTCCCGCCCGGGCGGCCCGTCCGACTCCCTGTTCCGCCTGGACTGGGTGCCGGTAGCGGCGTCGCCGTCCGGAGAGACAACCCCCGACCGGTGGGCGGCAGTGGGCCCCAACACCCTGGGTCTGACGAGCTACCAGGACCTGGCGGCGCTGGCAGAGGCACTCGATTCCGGTGCGAAGCTGCCGGAGTACGTAGTGATGTCGCTGCCCGCAACGGACCCGGCATCCGTCGTGACTACGGCAACTCACGCGTCTACGGCAACTCAAGCCCGTCCGGCGATTGAGGACACGCCCGAAGGGCGTACGGGCGTGCACTCGGACGGCGCGGCATCTGATGGCCCGGATGCGGCATCTCCAGCCCGTCCGGCGTTTGAGGACCGGGGCCTTGGGGCGGAGCCCCACCACGCGGCGGAGCCGCATATCGATGCTTCGGGAAGGGGCGGGATTGGGGAAAACCCCACCCGAGCCGCACACCACACCACCACCCAGACCCTCACCACCCTCCAGACCTACCTGGCCGAAGACCGCTTCGCGGACACCCGCCTGGTAATCCTCACCACCGGCGCCGTAAGCACCACCCCGGACGAGTCCGCACCCGACCCGGCCCAAGCCGCCGCCTGGGGCCTGGTCCGCTCCGCACAAGCGGAAAACCCGGACCGCATCGTCCTGGTGGACACAGATGGCCAGGGCAAGCCACAGGACACTGTGGCCACCGCTCTCGCCACCGGCGAACCTCAGATCGCGATTCGTGACGGCGCCATCCGGGCGCCAAGGCTGGCCCGGGCCACCGTGGCGGCGGAGAACCAGGCCCCCGAGTGGAACCCCGAGGGCACGGTCCTGATCACGGGGGCCACCGGCACCCTGGGCACCCTGTTCGCCAAGCACGTGGTGGCCGAGCAGGGCGTACGCCACCTCGTCCTGCTCAGCCGCCGTGGCGCGGAAGCCCCCGGCGCCGCCGAACTCACCGCCGAACTCACCGAGCTGGGTGCCGAAGCCCGTTGGGCGGCCTGCGACGCGGCCGACCGCACCGCCCTCGCGGAGGTCATCGGGTCCATCCCCACCGCCCACCCCCTCACCGCCGTCATCCACACGGCAGGTGTCCTGGACGATGGCGTGATCGCCTCGCTGACCCCGGAGCGCATGGCCCACGTACTGCGCCCGAAGGTCGACGCGGCGTGGAACCTCCACGAGCTGACCCAGGACGCGGACCTGTCCGCATTCGTCCTGTTCAGCTCGGCCGCGGGCGTCTTCGGCGGTGCGGGCCAGGGCAACTACGCGGCGGCCAACGCCTTCCTGGACGCCCTCGCCCAGCACCGCACCGCACAGGGCCTGCCCGCCACCTCCCTCGCCTGGGGCCTGTGGTCCGTGGCCGGCGGCGGCATGGGCGGCGGCATGGGCGGCGAGCTGGACGAGGCGGAAATCGCCCGCATCCGCCGCGGCGGCATCGGCGTGCTCACGGCCGAGACCGGCCTGGAGCTGTTCAACGCCGCGCAAGGCTCGGACGAGGCGCTCCTCGTACCGCTGCCGCTCGACATGGCGGCCCTCAGGGCGCAGGCCGGAAGCGGCATGCTCCCCGCGCTCTTCCGCGGTCTCGTCCGGGCCCCCGCCCGCCGAGCCGCCGAGTCCGCGGCGGCCGCCGCGGCCGGTGCCGAGGCGCTGCGGGAGCGGCTCGGCGGGCTCTCCGAGCCCGAGCGGGAAGAGGTGCTGCTGGAGCTGGTGTGTACCCAGGTGGCGGCCGTGCTCGGCTACCCGGGCCCGGAGACGGTCGACCCGGCCCGCTCGTTCAGCGAGGTCGGCTTCGACTCGCTGACGGCGGTGGAGCTGCGCAACCGTCTGAACGCGACCACCGGAGTCCGGCTCCCGGCGACGCTGGTCTTCGACTACCCCACACCGAACGCACTGGTCGAGTACTTGCGCGGGGAGATCCTGCCGGACGACGCGACGGCGGTCACCTCGCTGCTCGCGGAGCTGGACGGGCTGGAGAAGTCCCTGTCCGGGGCCACCCCGGACGACGAGGGCCGGAGCAGGATCACCGCGCGGCTACAGGCACTGCTCGCGCAATGGAATGACGACCGAGGACCGGAAGACGGCGCCGGAGTCGCGGAGGAGCTGGAGTCCGCCACGGACGACGACCTCTTCGACTTCATCGGCAAGGAATTCGGGATCTCCTGAAATGACCGTGGCCGGCGTGAAGTGACAAGGTCTTCCGGATTCCTCGAGAGGGAAACGCACGTATGAATGAGGAAAAGCTCCGCTACTTTCTCAAGCGGGTGACCGCCGACCTGCATGAGACCCGGCGCCGCCTGCAAGAGGTGGAGTCGGAGGACCAGGAGCCCATCGCGATCGTCGGCATGAGCTGCCGCTACCCGGGCGGCGTCGAGTCGCCCGAGGACCTGTGGCGTCTGGTGTCCGAGGGCGGGGACGGCATTTCCGAGTTCCCCACCGACCGTGGCTGGGACATCGGGCGGCTCTTCGACGACAATCCGGACGGCGCGGGCACGAGCTATGTCCGGGAGGGCGGTTTCCTCCACGACGCCAACTACTTCGACCCGGCGTTCTTCGGCATCAATCCGCGCGAGGCCCTCGCGATGGACCCCCAGCAGCGGCTGCTGCTGGAGACCACCTGGGAGGTGTTCGAGCGGGCGGGCATCGACGCCACCTCCGTGCGCGGCACCCGTACCGGTGTCTTCGCGGGCGTCATGTACCACGACTACGCCTCGCGGCTGCGCGCCGTGCCGCCCGGTGTCGAGGGCTATCTCGGCACCGGCGGCTCCAGCAGCATCGCCTCCGGCCGGGTGGCGTACACCTTCGGTCTGGAGGGCCCCGCGCTCACCGTCGACACCGCGTGCTCCTCGTCGCTGGTGACCCTGCATCTGGCCATGCAGGCGCTGCGCAACGGCGAATGCTCGCTGGCGCTGGCGGGCGGTGTGACCGTGATGTCGACGCCCGGCACCTTCACCGAGTTCAGCCGCCAGCGCGGGCTGTCCTTCGACGGCCGCTGCAAGTCCTTCGCGGCGTCGGCGGACGGCACCGGCTGGTCCGAGGGCGCGGGCATGCTGCTGGTGGAGCGGCTGTCGGACGCCCGCCGCAACGGCCACAAGGTGCTGGCCGTCGTCCGTGGCTCGGCCATCAACCAGGACGGCGCGTCCAACGGTCTGACCGCGCCCAACGGCCCGTCCCAGCAGCGCGTCATCCGCCAGGCGCTCGCCAGCGCCCGGCTGACCGCCGACCAGATCGACGTGGTCGAGGCACACGGCACCGGTACGACGCTGGGCGACCCGATCGAGGCGCAGGCGCTGCTGGCCACCTACGGCAAGGAGAAGCCCGCCGAACGGCCGCTGCTGCTGGGCTCCATCAAGTCCAACGTCGGCCACACCCAGGCCGCCGCCGGTGTCGCCGGGATCATCAAGATGGTCAAGGCCATTGAGCACGGCTTTGTGCCCAAGTCCCTGCACATCGACGAGCCGTCGCCGCATATCGACTGGTCGGCCGGGGCCGTCTCGCTGCTGACCGAGGGCCGGCCGTGGCCGGAGACCGACCGTCCGCGCCGCGCCGCCGTGTCCTCGTTCGGTATCAGCGGCACCAACGCCCACCTGATCATCGAGCAGGCGCCGGTGGCGGAGGACACCGAGGTCGAGGAGGCCGAGGAGGCCCCCGCCGAGGAGACGGCGGAGCCCCGCACCCTCCCGCTGCTGCCGTGGCTGGTCTCCGCCAAGGGCGAGGACGCCCTGCGCGCCCAGGCCGCCCGGCTCCACAGCTTTGTGGCCGAACACCCCGAGCTGGACCCGGTGTCCCTCGGCCACTCCCTCGCCACCACCCGCGCCGCCCTGGAGAACCGGGCCGCCGTCATCGCCGGTGACCGCGCGACCTTCCTCGACCGCCTCGCCGCGCTCGCCTCCGGTGAGCCCGCCGCCGGGGTGGTCCAGGGTGTGGAGACGCGGGGCAAGCTGGCGTTCCTCTTCACCGGCCAGGGCAGCCAGCGCCTCGGCATGGGGCGCGAGCTGTACGCGACCTACCCGGCGTTCGCCGAGGCGTTCGACGCGGTGTGCGCCGCGTTCGACCCGCGCCTCGAACGGCCCCTGAAGGACGTGCTGTTCGGGGGCGACGCCGCCGCGCTGGACCGGACCGGGTTCACCCAGCCCGCGCTGTTCGCCATCGAGGTGGCGCTGTTCCGCCTCGTCGAGTCGTGGGGCCTGAAGCCGGACGTGGTCTCCGGCCACTCCATCGGCGAGATCGCCGCCGCGCATGTGGCGGGGGTGCTCTCGCTCGACGCCGCAGCCCTGCTGGTGGCGGCCCGGGGCCGGTTGATGCAGCGGCTGCCGGGCGGCGGCGCGATGATCGCCGTCCAGGCGTCCGAGGACGAGGTGGCGCCGCTGCTGACCGAGCGCGTCTCGATCGCCGCGCTCAACGGCCCGACGTCGGTCGTCATCGCCGGTGACGAGGACGCGGCCGTGGAGATCGCGGAAGGCTTCGCGGCCCAGGGCCGTAAGACCAAGCGGCTCACCGTCAGCCACGCCTTCCACTCGCCGCTGATGGACCCGATGCTGGAGGCGTTCCGCAAGGTCGCCGAGAGCCTGACGTACGAGACCCCGAAGATCCCGGTGGTCTCCAACCTGACCGGCGGCATAGCGCCCGCCGCCGAGATCGCCACCGCCGACTTCTGGGTCCGCCACGTCCGCGAGGCCGTCCGCTTCCTCGACGGCATGCGCGCCATGGAGGCGCAGGGCGTCACCACCTACCTCGAACTCGGCCCGGACGGGGTGCTGTCCGCGCTCGGCCAGGAGTGCCTGGTGGGCGAGTCCGAGCAGGTGGCGTTCGCCGCCACGCTGCGGTCCGGCCGTCCCGAGGCCGAGACCCTGACCACCGCCCTGGCCACCCTGCACACCCGGGGCACGGCCCCCGACTGGGCGGCGTACTACGCGGGGACCGGCGCCGAGCGCGTCGAACTGCCCACCTACGCCTTCCAGCGCGAGCACTACTGGCTGGACGCGGGCACCGCCTACGGCGACGTGACCTCGTTCGGCCTCGGCACCGCCGACCATCCGCTGCTCGGCACGGCCGTGTCCCTGGCCGACGCCGAGGGCTTCCTGTTCACCGGGCGGCTCGCCCTGGACACCCACCCGTGGCTGGCCGACCACGCCGTCATGGGCGCGGTGCTGCTACCCGGCACCGCCTTCGTGGAACTGGCCGTGCGCGCCGGTGAGCAGGCCGGCTGCGACCTGGTCGAGGAACTCACCCTGGAGGCCCCGCTGATCCTGCCCGAACGGGGCGGGGTCCGACTCCAGATCGCCGTGGGCGCCCAGGACGACACCGGCCGCCGCACCCTCGCCCTCCACTCCCGTCCCGACGAGGCCGGAGACGACGAGCCGTGGCTGCGCCACGCCACGGGCGCCTTGGCGGCGGGCACGGTGGAGGGTTCGTTCGACCTGAGTGCCTGGCCGCCCGCCGGGGCGGAGCGCATCGAGACCGACGGCCTTTACGAGGGCCTGGCCGAGGCGGGCTTCGGCTACGGCCCGGTCTTCCAGGGGCTACGGGCCGCCTGGCGGGGCGACGGCGAGGTCTACGCCGAGGTCGCCCTCCCCGAGGACGCCGAACCCGGCGCCGCCGTCTTCGGCCTGCACCCGGCCCTGCTGGACGCCGTACTGCACACCATCGGTCTCAGCGACCTGACCGAGAACCCGGGCCAGGGCGGACTGCCCTTCTCCTGGACCGGTGTCCGCGTCCACTCGGTGGGCGCGGACAGCGTACGGGTCCGGCTGTCCCCGGCCGGAAACGGCACGGTGTCCCTGCAACTCGCCGACGTCACCGGCGCCCCGGTGGCCGAGGTGGAACGCCTCGCACTGCGCACGGTCTCCCCGGACCAACTGAACACAGACCGCTCCGGTGGAAGCGCGGCGGACGCCCTGTTCCGCGTGGACTGGACAACGATCCCGACACCGTCCGGCCCGGCATCCACGGACGGCTGGGTGGCGGTGGGCCCCAATCCCCTGGGCCTTGAGACCTACCCGGACCTGACCACCCTGACCGAGGCGGCGGGGAAGGCCCCGGAGTACATCGTGGTGTCGCTGGCAACTCAAGCCCAAGCTGCGGCACTTGAAGGCCCAGGTGGGGCAAATCAAGCCCGTCCGGCGATTGAGGACACGCCCGAAGGGCGTACGGGCGCGGCACCTGAAGGCCCGGGCGCGGCACACCCAGCCCGTCCGGCGCTTGAGGACCGGGGTCCAGGGGCGGAGCCCATGGTTGCGGGAAGGGGCGGGATTGGGGAGAACCCCACCCGGGCCGCACACCACACCACCACCCAGACCCTCACCACCCTCCAGACCTACCTAACCGAAGACCGCTTCGCCGACACCCGCCTGATCATCCTCACCTCCGGCGACGACCTGGCCCACGCCGCGGCCCGCGGCCTGGTCCGCACGGCCCAGTC
Source organism: Streptomyces niphimycinicus (assembly GCF_018883605.1). Lineage (GTDB taxonomy): Bacteria > Actinomycetota > Actinomycetes > Streptomycetales > Streptomycetaceae > Streptomyces > Streptomyces niphimycinicus. Next base: position 9,038 of record NZ_JAHLEM010000737.1, read on the forward strand.
GGAGAACCCGGGCCGAATCCTGCTCGTGGACGTGGACGGCCACGCCGATTCGCTGGACGCACTGCCGACGGCTGTGGCATCCGGCGAACAGGAACTCGCGGTGCGCGAGGGCACGGTGAAGGCCCCCCGCCTGGCCCGCGCCACCGTGGCGGCGGAGAACCAGGCCCCCGAGTGGAACCCCGAGGGCACGGTCCTGATCACGGGGGCCACCGGCACCCTGGGCACCCTGTTCGCCAAGCACGTGGTGGCCGAGCAGGGCGTACGCCACCTCGTCCTGCTCAGCCGCCGTGGCGCGGAAGCCCCCGGCGCCGCCGAACTCACCGCCGAACTCA
>NZ_JAHLEM010000738.1 GCF_018883605.1 Streptomyces niphimycinicus
GCGGCGCACGCCACCTCCTCCTGCTCAGCCGCCGAGGCGACCAGGCGCCGGGCGCGCCCGAACTCACCGCGGAACTCACCGCGCTGGGCGCGGAAGCACACTGGGCCGCCTGCGACGCGGCGGACCGAGACGCCCTCGCCGACGTGCTGACGGCGATCCCGGACGAGCACCCCCTCACCGCCGTCATCCACACGGCAGGCGTCCTGGACGACGGAGTCATCGCCTCCCTCACCCCCGACCGCATGGCCCATGTACTGCGGCCGAAGGTCGACGCCGCGTGGAACCTCCACGAGCTGACCCAGGACGCGGACCTGTCCGCATTCGTCCTGTTCAGCTCGGCCGCAGGCGTCTTCGGCGGTGCGGGCCAGGGCAACTACGCGGCGGCCAATGCCTTCCTGGACGCCCTCGCCCAGCACCGCACCGCACAGGGCCTGCCCGCCACCTCCCTCGCCTGGGGCCTGTGGGCCGAGTCCGGCGGTATGGCCGGGGATCTGGACGAGGCGGAGCTGGACCGGCTGCGGCGCGGTGGCGTCGCCGCCATCACCGCCGACCAGGGCCAGGAGCTGTTCGACCTCGCGGACACCGCCGACGAGGCGCTGCTCGTGCCGATGCCCCTCGACCTGGCCGCCCTCCGGGCGCAGGCGAGCGCCGGAATGCTGCCGCCGCTCTTCCGCGGTCTGGTCCGCGTCCCGCCCCGCCGCGCGGCCCAGGCCGCCGCCG
>NZ_JAHLEM010000739.1 GCF_018883605.1 Streptomyces niphimycinicus
GGGCCGCGTCGCCGACCGCCGGGCCGGTGGGGGTGGGCGCCGGTGGCGGCGCCCCCGGCAGGGGGCTGAGGCCGCTGCCGGACAGCAGGGGGGTTGGGGTACCCCTCCTGAAATCGCTTGATGTATTAGTTGCGCTATATCAAGCGTTTTTTACAGGGGTACCCGGACCCCCACCACCCGCAGTCCGGAGGGCCCTGGCCACCGAGCACGGAAGCCGCCCTCGGCGCCCACCCGAACCGCCCCCGCGCCCGGCGGCGAGCACCGCACCGCATGCGCTTTGTATGCGACATCGGCTACCTTTGTATGAAGCCCATCTCTTGGAGGTTCCGATGTCCGCCACTCAGATCGACATCGACGACGACGCTCTCGCGGAAGCCATGCGGCTGTCCGGTGCCAAGACCAAGAAGGAGATGGTCAACATCGCCCTCCGCGAGTACGCGGAGCGCCGGGCGCGAACCGAAGCGCGCTTGCGGCACCTTGAGCAGGCCCAGCAATGGGACGAGGAAGACTTCTGGCGACGCCACGCGGCCGAGAAGGGTGCCGCAGGCGGCTCGGAGCGCACGGAGAAGGGCGCCGCCTGACCGTGATTCGCTATCTTGCCGACTCCACGGCCGTCTGGCGTCTCCAGCGTGACCGCAAGCTCAATGATCTATGGGGCCATGAGCTGGACGAGGGGGCCATCGGCTCGTGCGCTCCGCAGCGCACGGAGTTTCGGCAGTCTGCACGCGGTCTGGACGAGTACGACCGGATGACGGAGATGTTCGCCGACCTCTTCCCGGACGTCTCCGTCCCGAAGAGTGCTTGGAAATGGATCGAGACCGGCCAGTACCGCCTGGCTCAACGGGGGCAGCATCAAAGCCTGTCCGTGGTCGACTGGCTGATCTGCGCGACGGCCGCTCACCACGGGCTCGTCGTGTTGCACGACGACGCCGACTTCCGTGCGGCCGCGCGTCTCCTCTCGGACCTTTCGGAGCGCAACGTCTTCGCCACTCCTCGCTGAGGCTGGATCCGGCGCAGTCCGGACGGACGCTTGACCGCCGAGCACGGAAGCCGCCCCCGGCGTCCACCCGAACCGCCCCGGCGCCCGGCGGCGAGGCCCGCGCCCCCCACTCCCTGCCCCGCTGCTCAAAGGCGCCGAAGGCGCGAAACGAAACCCGCACCCGACACCCGGCCGGTGCGGACTGTTCCCCAGAAATCGGCCAGGCATGGCGACTTCGAGGCCCTCGGAGCCCTCAGGGCCCTCAGGGCGCCAGGATGTCCAGCTCTCGCAGAGCCCCCACCGTGATCTCCCGCGTATAGCGCTCCGCCGCCTCCGCGTTGCCCGCGCGGACCGCTTCGGCCACGCGGACGTGGAGGGTGACCGCCTCCGGGTCGGGGTCGGTGAACATGATGCGGTGCTCGGTGCGGCCGGTCAGGACCTCGGCGACGACGTCGCCCAGGCGGGCGAACATCTCGTTGCCCGAGGCGCGCAGGATCACGCGGTGGAAGGCGACGTCGTGGATCAGGTACGCGGGCAACTGCTGGCCGCGTGAGGTGGCGACCATGTTGAGGGCGTGCTCGGTGAGTTCGGCGCACTGCTCCGGCGTGGCGTGCTCGGCGGCCAGCGCGGCGGCGGCGGGTTCGATGGCCGAGCGGAGGGCGGTGAGGGAGCGGAGCTGGCGGGGGCGGTCGGGGCCGGCCAGGCGCCAGCGGATGATCTGGGGGTCGAAGACGTCCCACTCCTCGGTGGGGCGCACCGTCACCCCGACCCGGCGGCGGGACTCCACCAGGTGCATGGACTCCAGGACCCGCACCGCCTCCCGGACCACCGTGCGCGAGACGTCGTAGCGCCGCTCCAGCTCATCGGTGCGCAGGACGGTGCCCGGCGGATAGTCGCCCCCCGTGATCGCGGGGCCGAGGGACTCCAGGAGCCGGTCGTGCAGCCCTTGGGGCCTGGGCTTCTGACCACGGCCTGGGGGCCCCTGTTCGTTCATGGGCTCAGCCTACGCGGCCAGCCACCCCTCAAATAAGTATGACTTTTAAGTCACGGACTCTTGAATACGTCGTATCTGTGGGGTTGAGTGTCCCCGGCGCCGAGGTCGAAGAAGACAGCGAGGTTTCACACAATGCACGCCCCCCAGGTTGTCGTGGTCATGGGAGTGTCCGGAACGGGCAAGACCACGGTCGGCCCCCTGCTGGCGGAGGAGCTCGGCGTCCCGTATGCCGAGGCCGACGACTTCCACCCGCCGGCCAACATCGCCAAGATGTCGGCCGGGACCCCGCTGGACGACGACGACCGGCGCCCCTGGCTGGACGCCATAGGTGCCTGGGCCCATGGCCACGCCGAGGGCGGGGGCGTGGTGAGCTGCTCCGCGCTCAAGCGGAAGTACCGCGACCGGCTGCGGTCAGCCGCGCCCGGCATCGTCTTCCTCCATCTGACCGGCGACCGCGAGTTGATCGCCCAGCGGATGAAGGAGCGCAAGGGCCACTTCTTCTCCGGCGAACTGCTCGACTCCCAGCTCGCCACGCTCGAACCGTTGCAGCCGGACGAGTACGGCGTCGCCGTGGACGTCGGCCCGGAACCCGAGCTCATCACCGAGCGGGCCGCCGCCGAACTGCGGCGGCTCGAACACCAGTAACGCAGGTTAGGAACCCCCGTGACCAGACTCAGCGTCGAGATGCTGGCAGCGGACACCGTCGACCCGATCACGTCGGCAGGTCACGCACAGCTCGGCATAGCCGTCCTCGTCGGCATAGCCGTTCTCGTCCTCCTCATCACCCAGACCAAGCTGCACGCGTTTCTGTCGCTGACGATCGGCTCACTGGCGCTCGGCGCCGTCGCGGGAGCCCCGCTCGACAAGGTCATCACCAGCTTCTCGGCCGGACTCGGGTCGACCGTCGCGGGCGTCGGCGTGCTGATCGCGCTCGGCGCGATCCTCGGCAAGCTGCTCGCCGACTCCGGGGGCGCCGACCAGATCGTCGACACGATCCTCGCCAGGGCCGGCAACCGGTCGATGCCCTGGGCGATGGTGCTGATCGCGGGGATCATCGGGCTGCCGCTCTTCTTCGAGGTCGGCATGGTGCTGATGATCCCGGTGGTGCTGCTGGTCGCCAAGCGCGGCAACTTCTCCCTGATGCGCATCGGCATCCCGGCGCTCGCGGGCCTGTCCGTGATGCACGGCCTGGTGCCGCCGCACCCCGGCCCGCTCGCCGCGATCGACGCGGTCCACGCCGACCTGGGGATCACCCTGGCGCTCGGCGTCCTCATCGCCGTGCCCACCGCCATCATCGCGGGCCCCGTCTTCTCGCGCGTCGCCGACCGCTGGGTGCATGTCACCCCGCCGGACCGGCTGATCCCCACCCGGCCGTCGGAGGAGCTGGAGCGGCGTCCCGGGTTCGGCGTCACCGTGCTCACCGTGCTGCTCCCGGTCGTCCTGATGCTGATCAAGGCGCTGGTCGACATCGTCGTGGACGACCCGGAGAACACCGTCCAGCGGGTCGCCGACGTCATCGGCGCTCCCCTGATCGCGCTGCTGGCGGCGGTGATCGTGGGCATGTTCACCCTCGGCCGGGCCGCGGGCTTCACCCGGGACCGGATCTCCGCCACCGTCGAGCACTCGCTCGCCCCGATCGCCGGAATGCTGCTGATCGTCGCCGCGGGCGGCGGCTTCAAGCAGACGCTGATCGATATCGGCGTCGGCAAGATGATCATGGACATCTCGCAGGACTGGAACGTCTCCGCGCTGCTGCTCGCCTGGCTGATCGCGGTCGCCATCCGCCTGGCCACCGGCTCGGCGACGGTGGCCACGATCTCGGCCGCCGGGCTGATGACGCCGCTGGCCGCCGATATGTCGAGCACCCATGTGGCACTGCTGGTGCTCTCCATCGGCGCGGGGTCGCTCTTCTTCAGCCATGTCAACGACGCGGGATTCTGGCTGGTCAAGGAGTACTTCGGGATGAGCGTGGGGCAGACGGTGCGGACCTGGTCGGTGATGGAATCGATCATCTCCGTCGTCGGGCTCGGCTTCGTCCTGCTGCTGTCACTCGTGATCTAGCGCTGAGCAAAGGCAGGGGTACGTACGCAATGACGACACATCCGCTCTTCGACATCGCGGGCCGCACCGCGCTGGTCACCGGCTCCAGCCGGGGCATCGGCCACGCCCTCGCGCGCGGTCTGGTGGAGGCCGGCTGCACGGTGGTGCTCAACGGGCGCGATCCGCACGCCCTCGAGAAGGCCGCGGCCGAGCTGGGCGGCGCCGAGATGGGCGGCGCCGAGCTGGGCGGCGCCGACGCGGGGGTGCACACCGCCGCGTTCGACGTCACCGACGGCCCGGCCGTGGCCGCCGGTATCGCCGATGTGGAGGAGCGGGTGGGCCCGCTCGACATCCTCGTCAACAACGCCGGGATGCAGAACCGGGCGCCCCTGCTGGAGTTCACCGACGACGCCTGGCGGCAGATCCTGGACACCAACCTCACCAGCGCCTTCCTGGTGGGCCGGGAGACCGCCCGGCGGATGACCCCACGCGGCCACGGCAAGATCGTCAACATCTGCTCATTGCAGAGCGAGGTGGTCCGCCCCGGAATCGCCCCCTACGCGGCGACCAAGGGCGCGCTGAAGATGCTCACCAAGGGCATGTGCGCGGACTGGGGCCGGTACGGCATCCAGGTCAACGGGCTCGGCCCCGGCTATATCGAGACCGAGCTGACCCGACCGCTGGTCGAGGACGAGGAGTTCAGCGCCTGGGTGCGCGGACGGACCCCGGCCGGGCGCTGGGGCCGCACCGAGGACCTGGTCGGCGCGCTGCTCTATCTCGCGTCTCCGGCGGCGGACTTCGTGAGCGGACAGGTGCTGTACGTAGACGGCGGCATGACGAGCGTTCTGTGAACCCCGCGAAACCACTTGAGGAGGCTGGGCGGATGGTGCTGGGCTGCGTGATCCACGGACAGGGTGATCTGCGGGTCGAGGAACTCCCCGAGCCGGAACCGGCGCCAGGGCAGGCGCTCGTGGCGATCCGGTACGGCGGGATCTGCGGATCGGATCTCCACTACCACCGGCACGGCGGCGTGGGCGACTTCCGGCTCCAGGAGCCGATGGTGCTCGGGCACGAGGTCGTCGGCACGGTCGTGGCGTACGGCGAGGGCGCGGCCGGATCCGTGGCCGGATCCGCGGTCGGGCCTGCGGCCGGATCCGCGGCCGGGCCCGTGGCCGGGCCCGCGGTCGGCACCCCCGTCGCCATCCACCCGGCCACCCCCTGCGGGGTGTGCCAGGAGTGCTCCGACGGCCGCGCCAACGTCTGCCGCGACACCCGCTATCTGGGCAGCGCCGCGCGCACCCCGCATGTCCAGGGCGGCTTCGCCTCCCGGATCGCCGTCCCGGCGGCGCAGTTGCGTGCCCTCCCCGAGGGGCTGGAACCGCGCCGGGCCGCCCTCGCCGAACCGCTGGCCGTGGCGCTGCACGCGGTACGGCGGGCGGGCGTGGTGAAGGGCCGCCATGTGCTGGTCACCGGCGCCGGTCCGATCGGCTGCCTGACCATCGCGGCGGCCCGCGCGGCAGGCGCGGCGACCATCACGGCGACCGATCTGCTGCCCCGCGCCCTGGAGTTCGCGGCGGCGGCCGGGGCGACGGCCTGCGTACGCGCCGACGATCCGGCCGACCCCAACTGGCCCTCCGAGGAGATGGACGTCGCGATCGAGGCGTCGGGCGTTGCGGCTGGGCTCGACACGTGTTTGCGCCGGGTGCGGAGGGGAGGCGTGGTCGTCCAACTCGGCATGCTGCCGCCCGGGCAGAGCCCGTTCGCCGGAAATCTCCTGGTCGCCCGGGAGATCGAACTGCGCGGCGCGCTCCGCTTCCACGCCGAGTTCGACGACGCGTTGCGGCTGTTGGCGGCTGAGCCGTCGCTCGACGCGCTGATCAGCGGGGTGCGGCCGGCGCGGGAGGCGGTGGAGGCGTTCGGCCAGGCGGCTGACCGGAGCCGGTCGTGCAAGGTGCTGCTGGACTTCGCCGCCGACTGAACGGAGCGCCGCGGCACCCAGGGTTGGGCCGGGCCGGGCCGGGCCGGGGCGCGGTGGGGTGCGGGTTCCGCTGGGTGCGGGTGTGTGGGTGGTGCGCCTGCTGTTCGTGGTGGGTGGCGGGTGCGGGGCCTCCGGGGCGGTGCCCTGGACCGTATATTTACGGCGCCGTTGGCCGGGGGCGTTGGGTGGGCCGGGGGTTGGCGCCACAAATACACGTAAGCGTCCAGGACACCACCCCTGCGACCCCGCCCCCTCCCGTCTCGTCGGCGGCTACCCGCCGGTGGCTCCGGGCGCCTGCTTGTCCCGCGTTCGGTCCGGGGCCGGGTGTTGGGTAGGGATGGGTGCGACCCCGCCCCCTCCCGCCGTCTCGCGGCTGCCCGCCGGTGGCCCAGGGCGCCTGCCCGGGCGGCGTTCAGCCTGGAGGCGGCTGGCGGGGGGTGGGTGCGGGCCCGCTCCCGGTGGTGCGGGGTGTCTGTTCGTCCCGGGGGCGTGAATTCAGCCCCTCAGGGGGCACCTCCCAGCGGTAGCTGGGGGAGTTTGAGGAGCGGGGTCCGGGGCGGAGCCCCATGGTTTCGGGGAGGGGCGGGGTGGGGACCTTCCGCCGGAGGCGCCCATGGTCCGCACTCGGCGTCTGGCCGGGGCCAGGTCTGGGCGGAGCCCCACCTCGCGCGGGGCAGCCGCACATTGACGTCGCGCGGGGCTCAGAAGTTGTGCAGAGCCCCACCATCCACCGGCAGCATCAGCCCGGTGAGATACGACGCCGCAGGCGAGAGCAGAAAGGCCGCGGCCTTGCC
>NZ_JAHLEM010000074.1 GCF_018883605.1 Streptomyces niphimycinicus
GTGAGAAACATGCCTGCTCACGTCTCTCATATAGCGCCCGGCACCGGTGTTCGGGACACCGGAAGTCCGGGGTTGCGGTCCGACGCGGCGTCCAATCGCCGGCGCGTCCTCGATGCGGCCCGGGCGCTGTTCGTCTCGCGTGGGCTCGATGTGCCGATGGCCACCATCGCCCGTCATGCCGGGGTCGGGGTGGCCACGCTCTACCGGCGCTTCCCCACCCGGGAGGCGCTGGTCACGGAGGTGTTCTCGGACGAGTTCGCCGTCTGTTCGGCGATCGTCGACGACGCCCTGGCCGACGACGACGCGTGGCGGGCCTTCCGCCGGACCATCGAGACGGTGTGTGCTTCGCAGACGCAGGACCGGGAGTTCAACGACGCCCTGCTGTCGTCGATTCCCGACGCGGTCGGCTTCGAGCGGGAGCGGCTGCGGCTCGAAGAGGGCTTCGCCGAGGTGGTCCGGCGCGCCAAGGCCGCGGGGCGGCTGCGCGAGGACTTCGACGTGTCCGACCTGAGCCTCGTCTTCCTGGCCAACAGAGGTGTCATCGGCGACGCGGCAACGGCACCGGCCGCGTCCCGGCGGCTGGTGGCCCACCTCCTGCGGTCCTTCGAGGCGGGGCGGGCCGAACCGGCCCGCCCCCTCCCGCCACCCGCCCCGCTGGGGCTGGGCCGGTTGCCCCGGACATCCGGGGAATGAGCTATCGCGCAGTGCCGAAGTCCTGCGTCCAGTAGTGGCCGGGCTGCGCCACGCCGACGCCGATCTCCTTGAAGTCGCAGTTCAGGATGTTGGCCTTGTGGCCGGCGCTGGACATCCAGCCCTCCATGACGCTCTTGGGCGACTCGTAGCCGTAGGCCACGTTCTCGCCGTAGCTGCTCCAGGAGTAGCCCGCGCGCTCGATCCGGTCGCCCGGGGAGGATCCGTCGGAGCCGGTGTGCGACATATTGCTGTGGGCCGCCATGTCCTCGCTGTGGTCCTGAGCGGCCTTGGTCAGCTTCTCGTTCACGGTCAGCGGCCTACAACCGGCCTTGCTGCGCTCGCTGTTGACGAGATCCACCACTTCCTGCTGGTCGGTGGCGGCCGCGGAAGTGGCGGAGGCGGAGCCCGCGGTGGCGGACTGTGCCATCGCGGCCGAGGGAACGCCCACGGCGGCCACCGCGAGGGCGGCGATGGCTATCTTGCGGCGGGGCGTCGTGCTGTTGCGGTGCTTGCTCATACGTGACCTCACACTCGGTTGAGGCCCGTCATTCTTGGAGCCGTCGCCATGCGGGGCAACACACGTGTTCGTACTACAAGAGTTCGTAGCGAGGACGGCGCTTGCGATCAGCGGCGAGACATGCAGAGCCGGTTCCGGGGAGCGCTCAGGTGGCCCGACGCCCCATCAGAAATCGCGGCAACCAGGCGAGTGGACAACGGGCCCGGAGCACCGGGGATCGCGAGGGCATGGAACCGGCCATGTCCGACAGAGAAGATAAAGCCACTATGTCGGCTAGTCGATATGCTCCGCTACACCCCCTTTACGACGACGCCCGGTGTGAGAGATGTCATGACATGGCAGGGCCATGACAGAGTCGCGTCAGCGGCGGTAGATGGTGATCGAGTGACCGACCTCGTCGATCGGCTCACTGCCCTCGATCAGCGCCGCCAGCCGGCCGGTGGCCTGGGCGACCGAGGAGTCCGAGACCACCAGCAGCCCGCGCACCTCGTCCGGGCGGGCCCGGCGCGGGTCGGAGGCGTGGATGCCGTAGGCGGACGGCACACCGCTGCCCTTGTAGACGAGCCAGATCCGCTCGCCCCGGTATCGCTCCCGGAGGCGGTCGGCCAGCCGCCCCAGGTCCTGCCCCCAGTCGACGTTCGAGTCGTGCAGCCGCAGATGGGTCCGGGACGGGCCGCCGAATGCCTCGTTGGAGTACGGCAGATAGTACGGATACGTCCGCAGCGAGCTGACCGCGACGAACAGGACCAGCGCCAGGGTGGCCCCGTACGCCCAGCGCCGCCGCACGGCCATCGGCCCGGCCGCCGCCACCGCCAGGAACATCGGCAGGAAGATGGCGTACCGCACCCCGAGGTTGCGGGCCCCGTCCAGGGCGGCGAGCAGCAGCACCGCCGCCGGGACGAGGACATACGGCGCGGCGGGCCGCAGCCGGGGCACCACCAGCAGCACGACGGTCCCGGCGAGCCAGAGCGCGAGCATGCCCAGGGGCGTCTTCACCAGCAGCGCGACGGGCAGGTAGTACCAGAGCGACCCGAGGTAGCGGCGGCCGAGCAGAAAGCCATGCCAGGTGTCGTGCTCGAAGCCGAACTGGACACGCATCCCGTCGCGGTACGCCTCCGGCAGCGGCAGCAGGTCGACGGCGAGCCCGCGCAGCCCGTGGACGACCGGCACCGGTCCGGTGGGCGTCCAGCGCAGCCGGGGGTCGACCACGAAGTAGACGGCCCACACCACGGCCACCGCGATCAGCGCCACGGCCACCGCCGCCGCCACTGCGATCCCGAGGGACCGCGCATGGCCGCGCGGTGTCCGGTCGTGGGTACGCCGGGCGTACCAGACCGAGAGCACGGCCAGGAGCAGCAGCACCGGCACCGCCGCCAGCATGCTCATCTTCGTGGCCAGGGCCGCGCCGAGCGCCACTCCCGCGAGCGGGAGATACAGCCGTGGCCGCCGTCGTGCCCGCCACAGCAGCCAGACCGACGTCAGCAGAAATCCGGCCGCCGGTACATCGAGCGTGGCGAGGGAACCGTGCGCGATGATGTCCGGCGAGAAGGTGTACAGGGCGAGCGCCACCACCCCGCCCACGGGTCCGGTCAGCTCACGGGCGAACGCGAACACCACCAGCCCGAACAGCAGCGTCAGCGCGATCATCGGCAGCCGTGCGCACAGCATCAGCCGCCAGGGGTCGTTGCCCGACGCGTAGAGCACATGCCGTCCGAGCGCCGTCTGGTCACCGGCGAAGTCGGCGTCGAGGTGCGGGCGCGCGACGGCCACCCCCGCCGCGATGAGGAGCTTGCCCAGCGGTGGATGCTCGGGGTTGTACCGCACCCGGTGATGGTGCAGGGAGTCCACCGCCGTGCCGACGTACACGGGCTCGTCGATGGTCGGCGTCTGCTCCACCGCCGTGGTGACCATCGCGACCGCCATCTGAACCAGGAGCGCCACGACGGCGGCCACCAGCCACCGCCGATGCCGCCCCGGCCCCGCCGCCCACCGGCCCTTCGGCCCGCCGACAATCCTGGTCACGCTGTCGATCACGCCCGCCCACCGCATAGCGACAGACGCTAACGCCCTGGTGCCACCGCACAGGGCAGCCGCCGGGAAACTTGAGCGAACTCCGCAATCCGAACCGTGGCATCCGGGGGTCGTGCTGGCCGTCGGAGTGCATCCGCAGCGTGTGCTCGCGGAGGGCTTCGGGGATTTTTGTCCGGTGTGCTCTTCTGATCGGGGCCCGCCCGAGCACCCCCGCGCCGAGCGCGTTGAGAAGGAAGTGATCAGCCATGTCGGTATCCGACGCACCGCCGTCCGGCAGCCCCGCCCCGCCGGAGACCGTCCCGAAGAACGTCCGTCCGGCCCTGCTCGGTGTGCTGCTCGCGATGCTGCTGTCGATGCTCGACTCCACGATCGTCGGCACCGCGATGCCGACGATCGTGGGCGACCTCGGCGGCCTGGAACACATCTCCTGGGTGGTGACCGCGTATACCCTGGCCACCGCCGCCTCCACCCCCGTCTGGGGCAAGTTCGGCGATCTGTACGGCCGCAAGCACATGTACCTGATCGCCGTCGTCGTCTTCGTACTCGGCTCGGCGCTGTCCGGGGCGGCCCATTCGATGACCCAGTTGATCGTCTTCCGGGCGCTTCAGGGCCTGGGCGCGGGCGGGATCGGCGCCGGCGCCTTCGCGCTGATCGCCTCGCTGGCACCGCCCCGGGAGCGGGGCCGCTACCAGGGCATGACCGCCTCCATCATGGCCATCGGCACCATCGGCGGCCCGCTGCTCGGCGGCTTCGTCACCGGCCATCTCGGCTGGCGCTGGGCCTTCTTCATCAATCTGCCGCTCGGCGTCCTCACGCTGGTCTGGTGTCAGCTCATGCTGCGGCTGCCCGCCACCCGCGCCAAGGCGCGTATCGACTGGCCGGGCATCACCGTGATGACGACGACCGTCTGCGCCCTGACCCTGGCCGCCACCTGGGCCGGCTCCACCTATCCGTGGACCTCATGGCAGATCCTGGGCCTGTTCGCCCTGGCCGGGATGGGTGTGGCCGCCTTTGTGGCGCGGCAGCGGCGCGCGGCCGAACCGCTCATGCCGCTGCGCATCTTCACCGGGCACCGCAACTTCGCCCTGGCGTCCTCGCTGATCCTGGTGGGCGGGGTGGTCATGTTCGGCTGTTCGCTGTATCTGCCGCTGTATCAGCAGACCGTCCAGGGTATCTCGGCCTCCCGCTCCGGGCTGCTGCTGCTCCCCCTGATGATCCCCGTGGTGATCATGTCCCAGGTCGGCGGCAAGGTCATGTCCGCCACCGGCCGATACAAGATCTTCCCCATCGTCGGCACCGTCTGCATGGCCGTCGGTCTGTTCCTGCTGGCCACCATGGACACCACGACCTCCCGCACGGCCACCGGGTGCTTCATGGCCCTGGTGGGCACGGGCATGGGCTGCCAGATGCAGATGGTCACCACCATCGCGCAGAACAGTGTGGAGATGCGCGACATGGGGGCCGCCTCCGCGTCGGTCACCCTGTTCCGCACCATCGGCGGCTCGCTGGGCGTCGCGGTCTTCGGTTCGCTCTTCACCAGCGCCGTCCAGGGCCACGCACCCGCCGGGGCGGAGACGGGCGAGGTCCGGCCCGATCCGGCGGCGCTGGCACGGCTGCCGCGGGCCGCCAGGGACGGCTACCTCCAGGCGGTCGCCACCGGCACCCAGCAGATCTTCCTGACCGCGGCCGTCGTCTGCACGGTGGCCTTCATCGCCGCCCTGTGCGTCCAGGAGGTTCCGCTGCGGGGCAGGTCCGGCCCGGTGGCCCCGCCGCACAAGGCCGAGGAGGAGGCCACCAGCCCGGCCGCCCCCTAGCACCGCATGGCCTCGGGGCGCTACCCGAACCGTAGTGGACTTCCTCCGACCTGCTCAGCTCATCTGGCGCCGCACCAACTCGTGCAGCTTTCCGCCCGGGACGGCCATCAGCTCGGCCGGGGCACCCTGCTCCACGATCCGGCCGTCCTCCATGACCAGCACACGGTCGGCGTCCATGACGGTCGACAGCCGGTGTGCGATCACCAGCCGGCTGGCGCGCAGACGGCGGGTGCTGTCGATGACGATGCGCTGGGTCTCGTTGTCCAGGGCACTGGTGGCCTCGTCGAAGAAGAGGATGCGCGGACGGCGGATCAGGGCCTGGGCGATCATCAGCCGCTGCCGCTGGCCGCCGGAGATGGCGCCACTGCCGGAGATCATGGTCTGGAGCCCCATGGGCATCTGACGGATGTCCTCGGCCAGACCCGACAGTTCGGCGGCCTCCATGGCCTCCTCGGGGGTGAACGGCTCGGCGCCGCGGATGCAGTCGAGCACCGTGCCGCCCAGCGGCTGGGCGTTCTGGAGGACCACCCCGCACTGGCGGCGCACGGCCGCCTGGTCGAGGGCGGCGAGGTCCTGGCCGTCGTAGAGCACACTGCCGGACACCGGCCGTTCGAAGCCGATGAGCAACCGCAGCAGGGTCGACTTGCCGCAGCCGCTGGGGCCGACGACGGCCACGAATTCGCCCGGCCGGATCTCCAGTGACACATCGTCGAGCACCAGCGGCCCGTCGTCGCCGTAGCGGAAGGTGAGGTTTCTGGCGCGGAGGTCGCCGGAGAGCGTCCCCGGCTGGGCGCTGCCGCCGCGGACCTCGGGCGGCTCGTCCAGGATCGGCTTGACCTGCTCGAACATGGGCAGCACCGCGACCACCGAGACCAGGGCGTTGGTGAGCTGGGTGAGGGAGGTGAGCAGCATGGTCACGGAGGTGTTGAAGGTCAGAAAGGCCCCCGCCGACATGCTGCCCCGCGCCGGACCTGCCAGCAGCATGAACACGGTGAGGGAGACCAGCGGGAGGTAGACGGCGTCCAGCACCTGGGTGAGGTTCTTGATGCGCCCGGTGCGCTGATGCAGATCGCGGGAGTGGGCGAAGCCACGGGCCCAGGCCGCGTAGGCGAAGTTCTCGGCCGCGGCGACGCGCAGCTTGGGCAGCCCGCGCAGGGTCTGGAACGCCTGGTTGTTGAGCTTGTTCTCGCTCTCCACCAGCCGTCGCTGCCAGCGCACCTGCCACAGCCCCATCCCGAGGAAGACCCCGGAGACCACCAGCAGTACGGCGATCACGGCGAGGGCCAGGGAGGCACTGTAGTACAGCAGCAGGGCGAGGTTCATCGCGCCCACGGTGCCGGCCTGGAGGACCGTCGGGGCGATTCCGGACAGCACCCTGCGCATGGTGCTGATGCCCATCGCCGCGCTGGCCAGCTCTCCGGTGGAGCGCTGGGCGAAGAAGGTGGTGGGCAGCCGCAGCAGCCGGTCCCACACGGCGGGCTGGAGGGTGGACTCCAGCCGCCCCTCGAGACGCAGCAGGGTCAGGTTCTGCAACAGCATGAAGGCGGCGGCGACGACGCTGGAGACGATCAGGGCCAGGGAGATCTGGACGATGGGGCTCTTCTCGGCGCGGGGTACGAAACCGCCCAGCACCTGGCCGGTGGCGAGCGGCACCAGCGCGCCGAGCGCCACCGTCACCAGCCCGCCGATCAGGAGGTTGCGGACGTCCCCGGTGGCACCGCGCACGCTGAAGCGCATCAGCCGCCACATCGTCATCGGCCGGTCGGGCAGCGGGCGGTAGAACATCACGGCCCGCGGCTCGAACTCCTCCGCGTTGCCTTCGCCGACGCGGATCCGCAGGCCCGAGACGGGGTTGACCGCCTCGTACCGGCCGCGCCGCCACAGCAGCGCCACCGGGGCCCCGGACTTGGCGCGGTAGCCCACCAGCGGTCCGGCGTCCTCCCGCCACCAGCCGCCCTCCAGCCGGACGGCGCGGGTGCGGATCCGGGCGTGGGCGGCGATGCGCTCCACCGGGTCCGTACGGTCGTCGGTGGCGCGGCCCCTCAGGGGCTCGGGCAGGGTGATCCCGGCGGCCTCCGCCACTCGGCGGCACACCGCGTGCACGGCGTCGTCGGTGCTCTCCTCCGATGGCCGCCGCTCCCGCCGCTGCCCGCCGATGGAGGCGATCAGCGCCTGGTCGGCGCGGGTGCGCACGGCCTCACCGGCCCGGATACCGGCCGCGGTGCGGTCCGCGTGGGCCCGCTCCATGGTCTCGATCCAGCGGTCCACGGCGGTGCCGAGGCGGTATTGCTGGTTGACCATCCGCTGCCACAGCGCGCCGTCGATCAGGAGGTCACCGGCGGCCTGGGCGCTGTACTCGGCGCCGTAGCGCACACTGCCGGGCGGCACCGGCAGCCAGAGCAGGTCCTCGTCGGCCGCCTCCGCCTCGGGCGCGGCCCCGCCGTCCAGCGGGGCCTGGAAGAGGACGCCGAGGCTGCGGCTGACCCCGAGCGCCACGGCGTGTTCCAGCGGGGTGGGCGGGGTGTCCTGGAATCCGCCGTCCCCGTAGGTGCCGTACGGGTCGTGGCTCCGGCCCGTGCCGTACGCGTCGTACGCCTCCGGGCGGTACAGCTCGCGCAGCGGGATGCGGCGCACCAGGCAGTCCTGCGAGGGGCGGCCCAGCAGGGTGTGGCGTGGCCCCTCGACCGGGCCCGGGAGCGCGGCGCCCGTCTCCAGCCGGCCGAGGAAATGCCACTGCCCCGCCTCTGCGGCGTCGACCGCGAACAGGTCGAGGGCTCCGCCGACGACGAGCCAGAGCACCTGCGGGCCCTCCAGCGGGAGGCTGCGCAGCCCGGCGCAGTCGACGGGCGTGCCGAGGGCGCCCAGCGCCTGGACCACCGCGTCGCCGCCGTCCGCGGCCACCGCCGCGGCCGGGTGAACGGACGCCATGTCAGTGCTCCTTCATCAGCTCGGCGTACGGGCCTCCGGCGGCGGCGAGGTCCTCGTGGCGTCCGCGTTCGACGACCGTGCCGCGGTTCAGGACGAGGATCTCGTCGCTGTCCCGCACGGTGCTGAGCCGGTGGGCGATCACCACACACGCACAGCCGCGGCGGCGCAGGTTGTCCATGACGATCTGCTCGGTGCGCGCGTCCAGGGCACTGGTGACCTCGTCCAGGACCAGCACGCTGGGGCGGCGCACCAGGGCGCGGGCGATCTCCAGCCGCTGCCGCTGGCCGCCGGAGAAGTTGCGGCCGTCCTGCTCCACCCGGCAGTGGATGCCCTCCGGGCGCCGTGTGATCACATCGTCGTAGAGGGCGGCGTCCCGCAGTGCCTCCACCACCGCCTCGTCCGGGATCGACGGGTCCCACAGCGCCACGTTGTCCCGCACCGTGCCCTCGAACAGGAAGACGTCCTGGTCGACGAAGGAGACGGAGGCGGCCAGCGCGCCGCGGGGGATGTCCTCCAGGCGCTGTCCGTCGATGCGGATGACCCCCTCCCAGGGGGCGTAGAGGCCGGAGACGAGCCGGGAGACGGTGGACTTGCCGCTGCCGGAGGCGCCGACCAGCGCCACCTGGCGGCCGGGGCCGACGGAGAGCGAGAAGTCGCGCAGCAGCGGTGCGTCCAGCGGGCTGTAGCCGAAGGTGATGTTCTCCAGTGTCACCTGCCCGGTCAGCCGGCGGGTGTCCTCGCGCGGCTCGTCGCGGGTGTAGAGGGTGTCCACCGGGAAGTTCTCCACGTCCTTGAGCCGGGCCACATCGGCGGAGAAGTCCTGGATGCGGCCGGCCACTGAGTTGAGCCGGGTGATGGGTGCGGTGAAGCGGGCCACCAGTGCCTGGAAGGCCACCAGCAGACCGATGGAGATATGGCCCTCGACGGCCCGCAGCCCGCCGATCCAGAGGATGAGGGCGCTGTTGAGGGTGGCGAGGGTGGGGGCGACCACGGCCAGTACGGCGCTGGGGACGCCGAGGCGCTGCTGCTCGTCCAGGGTGATCGCGTGCTGTCCGGCCCAACGGCGGAAGTAGCCGGTCTCCCCGCCGGTGGCCTTCACCGTCTCGATGAGCTGGAGACCGGTGTACGAGGTGGTGGTCAGCCGTGCGGTGTCGGCCCGCAGCTTCTGGGTCCTGGTGGCGCGCAGCCGCACCACCACCCGTATCGCCACCACGTTGAGCAGCGCCAACCCGACGCCGACGAGGGTGAGTTGGGGGTCGTAGGTCCACAGCAGAAAGGCGTAGAGCACCACGACGATCCCGTCGACGGCCGCGGCGGCCAGATCGCGGGCGAGGGTTTCGGCGACGGTGTCGTTGGAGCGCAGCCGCTGGACCAGGTCGGCCGGGCTGCGCTGGGCGAAGAAGGTGACGGGCAGCCGCAGCAGATGCCGCAGGAACCGTGCGCTGCTGAGGGTGGAGGAGATGATGCGTCCGCGCAGCAGATTCGCCTGCTGGACGCCGGTCAGTACGGCGGTGAGCACCACCGCCACGGCCATGGAGGCGAACAGCGGCTGAAGCGTCGAGTCCTGGCCGCCGATCAGGAAGGTGTCGATGAAGGTGCGGCTGAGCGCCGGGACCGCGGCACCCACCGCCACCAGCAGCAGGCTGGCCAGCAGCGAGGCCAGCAGGGTGCCCGTGGTGCCGCGCATGCGTGGCGGCAGGGCGCCCAGCACCCCGGGACGGCGCCCGCCGCGGCGGAAGGACTCCTCGGGTTCGAGGACCAGGACCACACCGGTGAAGCTGGTGTCGAACTCCTCGACGGGGACGAAACGGCGCCCCTTGTCGGGGTCGTTGATGTGCACGCCGCGCTTGCCGAACCGCCGTCCCATGCCGTCGTAGACGACGTAGTGGTTGAACTCCCAGAACAGGATCGCCGGGGCCGTGACCTCCGCGAGGGCCTCGGGCTCCATCTGCATGCCCTTGGCGCGCAGACCGTAGCTCCGGGCCGCCTTGAGCAGATTGCTGGCGCGCGATCCGTCCCGGGAGACACCGCAGGCGATCCGCAGCTCCTCCAGCGGCACATGGCGCCCGTAGTGGGCGAGCACCATGGCGAGCGACGCCGCACCGCACTCCAGGGCCTCCATCTGGAGCACGGTGGGGGTGCGCACGGACCGGCGGCGGGTCTTCCTCGGCCCGGCGCCGCCGCGTGGCGCGCGGCGCCGTCCGCGGGCCGG
>NZ_JAHLEM010000740.1 GCF_018883605.1 Streptomyces niphimycinicus
CGCCGGAACCTCCGTCTCCACTAACGGCCGGACGCTGGCCGAGACCGTGGGCGCGCAGGGCATCGCCTTCAACTGGCAGACCGGCCGCCATGTCCACTCCTTCGGCTACGGAGGCTCGGCCGCCGAGGGCAACGGCGAGCGGCTGAACCACTGCGAGGGCGATGAGTTCCCCGACGCGGGCCGCCCCGGCTCCACGATGTGGGGCATCGACTGCGTCCAGACCGGAGGGTCGAGCGGTGGCGGCTTCCTCGCCGACTTCTCGGGCGGCGGGGGCTATCTGATCGGCAACATCAGCGTCAGCGCGGGTGCGAATGAGTACCACCCGACGCTGGGCAATGAGGCCCTTGACCTCTACCGGCGGGCGGGCGCGGCGTAGGCCCAGCCCCGATCGCACGGCCCGCCCCCTCCGTCCCCGACCAGGAGGAGGGGGCGGGGCACTCGCCATACGGCGCCCCCGGGCCGCGGCGCACAATGAGCCCATGACGAGCAGCGACGCATCTCCGGACCCCGCCACCGCCGACGCCTGGACCGCCCTCGGCGGCGACCCGGCGCTGCTGGGGAAGGTGGCGTACCGCGCGGTGAGCGGGGGGCTGCCCGCCCGGCTGCCCGTGGCCGAACTGGCCCGCGCCACCGTGGGCGTGTGCTCGCTGGCCGCCGCCGAACTGGGCGCGCGGCGCTCCGGCGGGGCCGTTTTGGCGGTACGGGTCGACGAGGGGGCCGTGGCCACCGCGTTCGTCAGCGAACGGCATCTTCGTATCGACGGCCGGAAGCCCACCAACTTCGCCCCGCTGTCCGGCTTTTGGCGTGCGGCCGATGGCTGGGTCCGTACGCACGCCAACTATCCGCACCACCGTGCCCGGCTGCTCACCGGGCTCGGGCTGTCCGGCGACAGCGGGCCGGACGAACTCGCGGCGGCGCTGGCGGCGCGGCCCGCCCGGGTGATCCAGGAGACCGTCTATGCGGGGGGTGGGCTGGCCGTGGCTGTGGCGGAGCCGGGTGAGAGCGAGATTCCGCTTGCCGGGCTGCCGTTGGTCGAGTCCCGGCGGAGGGGGGAGGGCGCTTCGCGTCCGCGCTCGCTTCCGGCCTCGTTTCCGGAGGCGGCGCTGCCCGCGCGTGGTGTGCGGGTGCTCGATCTGACCCGGGTCATCGCCGGGCCGGTGGCCACCCGCACCCTGGCGCTGCTGGGTGCCGATGTGCTGCGTATCGACTCCCCGGGACTGCCCGAGGACCCGGACGCACACGCCGACACCGGCTTCGGCAAGCGCTCCGCCGCACTCGACCTCGGCGCGTCCGAGGACCGCCGGACCTTCGAGGCGCTGCTCGCCGACGCCGATGTGGTGGTCACCGGCTACCGCCCCGGCGCGCTCGACCGCTTCGGCCTCGACCCGGACGCCCTGCTGGAACGCCACCCCGGGCTGATCGTCGCGCAGTTGTGCGCATGGGGCTGGTCCGGGCCGTGGGCCGGGCGGCGCGGTTTCGACAGTCTGGTGCAGGCGGCGACTGGGATCGCCGCGGTGGAGGAGGCTGATGCGGATGGCCATCCTGGTGTGCTGCCCGCCCAGGCGCTTGACCACGGCACGGGGTATCTGCTGGCGGCGGGGGTGTTGCGGGCGCTGACGGAGCGGGAGGAGCTGGGCGGCGGGCGGCATCTGCGGCTGTCCCTGGCGGGCACGGCGTCCTGGCTGCTGCATGGGATCGCTTCCGTGCCCCGGGATGGCGGCCCCGCCCATGACCCGGCGCCGTGGCTGGCGGAGACCGCCTCCGACCAGGGAGTTCTGCGCTACGTCCGGTCCCCGGTCGCTACCCCGGACGGACCACTGGACTGGGCCCGCCCGCCCGGTCGTCTGGGCGCCGACGCCCCGCGCTGGCTCTGAGCCCGGGCAGGGGCGGATTTTCCCCTCCCCGCCCCTGCCCGAAGCATCGATATGCGGCCCCGCCGCGCGGCGCGGCTCCGCCCCGGACCCCGCTCCTCAAGCGCCGGAGGGGCTGGATTCGCTCCGCGTCGTCAGCGAGCGCTTGATCACCGGGGTGAGCTTCTGCTCGACGAAGCGGTAGAGCAGCCAGGCGAGGCCCAGCATCACCAGTACGGTCAGGGCGAACGT
>NZ_JAHLEM010000741.1 GCF_018883605.1 Streptomyces niphimycinicus
ATTCGCTCCGCGTCGTCAGCGAGCGCTTGATCACCGGGGTGAGCTTCTGCTCGACGAAGCGGTAGAGCAGCCAGGCGAGGCCCAGCATCACCAGTACGGTCAGGGCGAACGTCCCGTAGGAGGGGATGCCCAGCTTCTGGTGGAGGACCCAGACGACCACCCAGCCCAGATGCTCATGGACCAGGTAGAACGGGTAGGTCAGGGCGCCCGCCACGGTGAGCCAGCGCCAGTTCGCCCAGTTCAGTTTGCCCAGTGCGATCAGCGTTACCGCCACATAGCCGAAGGCGACGACGCCGATGATGGCGGCGGCCGAGCGGTAGGAGAAGGCGTCGATGTTGGCCGGGTGCCACAGGTCGCGGATCGCGTAGTGCTGGCCGATCAGGAAGCTGATCCCGATGATGCCCCAGGACAGGGCGTCATGGCCGAAGCGGTGGAGCAGATAGATGCCCATGCCGCCGATGAAGTACGAGGAGTACTCCGGCATCAGGACGACGTCCAGCAGCGGCAGGTTCGCGGCCTCGGCGAAGGCCGAGCCCAGCGTCCAGACGGCGCAGAAGAGCACCACCCGGTGCCGGGTCGCGCCCGGCAGCACGACGAACAGTGCGAAGAGGGCGTAGAACCGCAGCTCGGCCCAGAGGGTCCAGCACACGCCCAGCACCCGGTCCACCCCGAGCGGCTGCTGGAGCATGGTGAGGTTGACCAGCGCGTCGCTGGGCGACACCGCCTTGTAGGTGACCCAGGGGAGCGCGAAGACGGCGGTCACCAGGATGATCGCGACCCAGTAGGCGGGGTAGAGACGGGAGACGCGCGAGGCGAAGAAGGAGCGCAGCGGCCGTCCCCATCCGCTCATGCAGATGACGAAGCCGCTGATGACGAAGAAGATCTGGACGCCCAGACAGCCGTAGGCGAAGGTGCTGGAGAGGGTGGGGAACTGGGCGCGGGGCGAGGAGCCCCACGCCTGGGCTATCTCACCGTCGCGTCCGCCGTAGTGGTACGCGGCCACCATGAGCGCGGCGAGCAGACGCAGCCCGTCCAGCGCCCGCAGCCGTACCGGATGGCCGCCGCCGCGCGCGGCCGCCTTCGCGGTGCGCCCGGCGGATCGCTCGGCAGTGCGGTCGGCAGTGCGCTCGGCGGGCCGCTCCGGAGCGGTGTCGGG
>NZ_JAHLEM010000742.1 GCF_018883605.1 Streptomyces niphimycinicus
CACGGCGTCCGGCGCGGCCGTCGAGGTCGCGGAGCTGGCCGTCCACGCACTGCGCGCCGCCCGCGACGTACTGCACCGGGACGCCGAGGCCCTGGGCAGGCTGGACGCGGTGGCGGGCGACGGCGACCACGGCCGTGGCATGTGCAAGGGTGTCGACGCGGCACTGGTGGCCGCCGAGAAGGCGCACACCGAACGGCTCGCCCCGGCCGCGGTGCTGGCCGCCGCCGGAGATGCCTGGGCGGCGGAGGCCGGGGGCACCTCGGGTGCGCTGTGGGGCGTGGCGCTGCGCGCCATCGGCGCCGCACTGCCGGCCGACCGGGCGCCGGGAGGCGAGGAACTGGCGTCCGCCGCCACGGCCGCGCTCACCGCCGTCACCTCGCTCGGCGGGGCAGAGGTGGGCGACAAGACCCTGGTCGACGCCCTCGCGCCGTTCGCCACCGCGTTCACGGCACGGCTGCGGACCGGAGTTCCGGTGGCCGAGGCGTACGCGTCCGCCGTGGCCGAAGCCCGTACGGCCGCCGAGGACACCGCCGCCCTGCGCCCCCGCCTGGGCCGCGCCCGCCCCCTCGCCGAGCGCAGCGTGGGCACCCCCGACCCCGGAGCCACCTCACTCGCCGCGGTGCTGACCGCGGTGGCCACCCTTCACACGACGGCAGGAAGCGATCCCGTATGACCACCGCGAACGCGTTCCGGATCGTCGTCGGCTGTGACGACGCCGGATACGACTACAAGGAAGCCCTCAAACGGGATCTGCTGGCCGACCCCCGGGTCGCCGAGGTCATCGACGTCGGCGTGGGCAGCGATGAGCACACCGCCTACCCGCATGTCGCGGTGGAAGCGGCCCGCCGCGTCGCCGAGGGCACCGCCGACCGCGCCCTCCTGGTGTGCGGCACCGGCCTCGGCGTGGCCATCAGCGCCAACAAGGTCCCCGGCATCCGCGCGGTCACCGCCCACGACAGCTACTCCGTGCGCCGCTCGGTCCTCAGCAACAACGCCCAGGTGCTCTGCTTCGGCCAGCGCGTCATCGGGCTGGAGCTCGCCCGTTCGCTCACCGACGACTGGCTCGCGCAGAGCTTCGACGAGACCTCCCCGTCGGCGGAGAAGGTCGCCGCGATCCGGAGCTACGAGGGCTGATCGGCGATGTCGGTCTCCACGATCACAACCGGATCGTGGAGACCGACGTCGCCTGGAAACCGTGTCGCCGCTACTGGCTCACCTTGACGGAGAACCAGTCCACGCTCATCCCCTCACCGGAGGTGGTGTCCGCCGCCGGTGAGGTGCAGCCGCAGACCTTGTTCGGGTAGGAGCCGCCGACCGCCACGTTGAAGATGGCGAAGAATCCGTGGTCGACCGCCTTCTTCCAGGTCTCGGCGGACACCTGGTTCTGCTTCACCGTGAAGGTTTCCTTGCCGTCGAGGTAGAAGCGCAGTTGCTCGGCGGAGGTGTCGGTGCGATCCACGATCACGGAGTACGTGTGGTAGTCGGTCTGGCAGCCGTCGCACGGCAGCAGGTCGCTGGTGATCCCGTCCGGGTCGTGGCACTCACCGGCCCACTCCCCGCAGTGGAAGGTGTTCGAGTGCTTGCTCAGCCCGTTCACGTTCTCCATGATGTCCAGCTCGCCGATGCTCGGCCAGTTGGTGGCGCCGGTCGGACGGGCGTCGGCACCCATGGCCCAGAAGGCGGGCCAGATTCCGAGGGCCTTCTCCGGGTTGGGCTGCTTGAGCGAGGCACTGATCTCCAACTGCCCACCGGCCGGGGCCTCGAAGTCGGTGCGCTGGGTCTCCACCCGGCCGGACGTCCACTTCCCGGAACCGTCGCGGATCGGCTTGATCACCATGTGACCCTCGCCGTCGTGGTAGACGTTCTCGGTCGAGTCCGTGACCGACTCGACCTCCCCGGTACCCCAGTTCGGGGCGCCGCCCGGGTAGCCGGTGCCGATGTCGTACAGCCAGTCGTTTTTGTTCAGACCGGTGCCCGCCGCGCCGTCGAAGTCGTCCTGGAAGACGGTGGTCCACTCGGCCGCGGCGGTGGGTTCACCCGCGGCGGCGGTGTTGGAGGACACGGTCAGAGCCAGCAGTCCGGTCAGCGGAAGCGACAGGGCGGCCACGAAGGCCAGTACGCGTCGTCGGCGGCGGGGCTTGGCCTCCGCCGCCGGATGTGAGGTGATCCTGAACATGTGGGGGGCTGCTTTCCTTCGGAGGACCGTCGGTGACGGGGTGTGCGAGCCCCCGTAGTCCGCTCCTGGCGTGGGGTGTGATGGAGACGGGGCTACGGGGACTCGGGCACAGGGACAGAGCGCGAGCGCCATCGGGTCGAGAGAGCGCTCACACAGAACGACTGTCTTGGACCCTGCCCTTGCCGGTCAAGAGCCGCGTCGAGTTCACCAGTTGAACGAAAGCCCGTCGCATGGCCGCGACCTCACGGAAGTATCGCTCGCCCCACTTCAGAATTGGAGACATACGCGGGCTTTCCGCACCCGTGCGTCCCAACTCTTGACGGCACGCCAGGGCGGGCCGCATCAGGGTGAGGAGGCCCCGTTTCCGAGAACGGCGAGCCGGACGCCGCGGAGGCCCGCGACGGTGTCCCGGACCCGGACTACTGCGTCCCGGGTTCGAAGTCCTCCACGAAGTAGCTGTCGTGCCGGATGCGGAACCGCTTGAGTTCCTCGCCACCGCGCTGGGTCATCTCCGCGACCCGCTCGAAGTACTCCTCGCGGGGAGCGCCCGGGGCGAAGAGCAGGAGCATGGACACGGGCTCGTCCGCCACGTTCTTGAACGCGTGCAGACCACCGACCGGCACGTACAGGAAATCGCCCTCGCGGCCCGTGATCCACTTCTCGCCGTTGTAGAGCTCCAGCTTGCCCGAGAGGATGTAGAACGACTCGGAGATGGCCTTGTGGAAATGGGTCTTGGGCCCGCCGGACCGTGGCCCCATCTCCACCTTGTAGAGGCCGAATTCGCCGCCGGTCGACTCGCTGGTGGCGAGATAGTGGGTCGAGCCGCCGGGTGAGGAGAGCTCCGGCGGGGTGCCGGCCGGGCGGAAGGTCGCGTTCACTTCGCCCCTGTCGCCGTGGTAGCGAGGCTCCGGGTATTCGAGGTCTTCCGGGTAGGACATGGTGTGCTCCTTTCGGCAGGTCTCCACTGGCATGATGGCTGCGCCCCGAGAAGGCGGCATCGGGCTTCCGAACGACCTTGGTGGTCGTTGAACGGGGCCGGAGACCTAAGCCGTCAGTCGGAATCCTGGCCGGGGGGCGCCCCGCGCAGGCGGGCCACCGCGCCGGTGGCGAGTTCGCGGATCACGTCCGCGGCGGGTTCGATCCTCGTGACGGCGCCGGCCCGGATCGCCTCCCGTGCCTCCGCCACCGAGCCGACCTGCCACGCGGCGAGCGCCCCGTCCGACCATGCCGAGGCCACCGGCCTCGGAGACCGCGGCCGCGAGGTCCACGCCACTCACCCAGCCCATACCGGCCTGCTGGACGGGCACCGTGCAGCCGACGAGTTCCGTGAAGCGGGTCCGCAGGGCCGGTGGTGTGGTTGCCATGGTCCGATGGAACAGGCCCGCCGCCGCGCGGGGCGGCTCCGACGCGGCCGCCCCGGTGTGCGTCACGCGCAAGGCGTAGCACGGGCTCGGGGCCCCGTCCTCCCAGCGGCATACGACGCGTGCCGGGCCCGCCCGCTCGCGCTTCCGCTCCTGTTCGCGATATGCGCCGGGAGTGGCTGCATGACCCGCTGGGCGGGGGTTACCCGGTTGGTGGCCCACCCGTGGACGAGGAAGGGAAGCACGCCGTGCGCATCGGAATCATCGGAGCGGGCCGCATCGGCTCGACGCTGGCCCGCCACTTCGCCGCGATCGGCTACGACGTGGCGCTCGCCAACTCCCGTGGCCCGGACACCCTGGCCGATCTGGTGGCCGACATCGGCGGCCCGATCCGCGCGGTGACCGCCGAGGAGGCGGCGCGGTTCGGCGAGGCGGTGGTCGTGTCCATCCCCTACGGCCGCTACCAGGAGCTGCCGACCGAGCCGCTGCGCGGCAAGGTCGTGATCGACACCTGCAACTACTACCCCGAGCGGGACGGACACGACCCGGAGCTCGACGGCGACGCCACCACCTCCAGCGAGAAGATCCAGGCCCACACCGGCGCCAACCTGGTCAAGGCGTTCAACGCGATCTACTGGGAGAACCTGCGCGACCACGCCCGCCCCCAGGGCGCCACCGACCGGGTGGCCATCCCGCTGTCCGGCAACGACGAGGAGGCCAAGGCCGCGGTGGCCGGGCTGATCCGCGATATCGGCTTCGACGCCGTGGACGCCGGGCACCTGGGCGAGGGCGGCCGCAAGCACCAGCCGGGCAGTCGCGTCTACGCCACCGAGATGTCGTCCGCCGAGACCAGCGCCCTGCTGCACGTGGCCTGAGACGAGGGGCCGCTGACCCTCGCCGGACCCGGACCCGGACCCGGACCCGGACCCGGGACCCGGGACCCGGACCCGTTCTCAGGCAGGGGTGCCCGGTGGTTCCGCGACGCCGATGAACTTCCCGGCCACCAGCCGGATATGGGCCGACCAGCCCAGCGCCGTGAGGTCGGCGGTGAGCGAGGAGGGGTCGTGGAACACCTTCACGATGCGGTACTGGCTGCCGTCATCGAGTCGGCGCACGGCCACCGGAGTCGGCCGGCCGGAGAGGACGTCCTCCTCGGCGGCCGCGGCGGGACCGTCATCGATGAAGACCGCTTTGCCACCCGGGGCGAGTGCGGAGGCGGCGGTGTTCCAGAAGCCGGGCAACCGCGCCGGTGGCACGTGGGAGAGCCAGAAGGCGAAGAACACCGTGTCGTAGCGGCGCGACGGCCGCCACTCGAACAGGTCGGCGCATAGGGCCGGTCGTATTCCGTCGCGCCCGCCCTGTAGTAGGCGAGCTGCTCGGTCAGAAGAGTGTCGTCATCCACTGCGGGTTCCTCCCGGTTCGGCCGGAGCCGAGCACCCTGCCCGGTCGCCACCGCCACCGGCACCCTCGGCCTTGACCTTCGGGCAAGGTCAAGAGCCAGGTCGGCCGCGGCCCGCGGGGTCAGCCAAGGAGATCCTTGGCCATCAGCTCGAGCCGCCCGGCGAATTCGGTGAGCCCGGCCCGGTCCACGTTGCCGAAGCTGACCCGGAAGACCTGGCGGTCGTCGGGCAGGAAGGCGGTGCCCGGGATGACGAGCGTGTCGTAGCGGGTGATGAGGTCGCGCACGACGTCGTCGGTGCCGCGGTCGGCGAAGGGGTGGCGGACCCAGCCGAAGAACCCTCCGCAGCTCAGCAGCTCGAAACCGCCCGGCCGCTCGGCCAGCACGGTCTCCAGCCAACGCCGCTTCTCCGTGGCCTCGTTGGCGCGCGCACGCCGCCACTCCTGGGCCGAGGTCAGCCCGGCCCAGGCGGCCTCCTGCCCGACGCGTGGCGGGCAGATCGCCACGCAGTCGAGCAACTTCATCACCTCACGGTTCAGCTCGGGCGAGGCGACGACCGCGCCCACCCGGTAGCCGGGAATCGCGAGGTCCTTGGAGAAACTGTGCAGGCTGACCAGGGTCCGGGCCCAGTCCGGCTCGGCGAACAGGTCGTGCGCCGGGCGCACGGTGTCGCGGAACGAGCGGTAGGTCTCGTCCACGATCAGCGCGATATCGTGCCGCTTCGCCACCGCGTAGAAGTCCGCGAGCACATCCGGCGGAATGGTGACACCGCTCGGGTTGCCCGGGGTGACCAGCACGATCGCCCTGGTACGCGGGGTGATGAGCGCTTCGGCCGCCTCCGGGTCGGGCACGAGATCGGGCCCGGGCTCCAGGTAGCGCGGCACCACGCCGTTCATGCGCAGCCACATGTCGTAGTTGAAGTAGTACGGCAGGACTTCGATGACCTCGTCGCCCGGCTCGGTGAGCGCCTGCGCGACCAGGCAGAACGCCTGGTTGCAGCCAGCGGTGACGACCATCTGGTCGGCCCCCACCGGGCTCTGGTAACCCCGGCCGAGGTCGGCGGCGAAGGCATCCCGCAGCCGGGGCAGTCCGGGGCTCGGCACATACGCGGCGCCGTTCGGCTCGTGCGCGACCTTGGCGACGTGCTCGACCATCTCGGGCGCGGGCGGATAGCTCGGCGCGGCCTGAGCCAGATCGAGCAGCGCCCGCTCGCCGCTGCGGCCCGCCAGCAGGGCATACGTCGCGCCCATCGGTGAATCGATCTCCTGCACGGTGCGCGGGCTGAGTCGCACGTCGGCGCTCCTTCACGGGTGGCGGGCCGCTGTAGGTTCACCGCGATGCTACCGACCTCAGCAGATCCCGTTGCTCGCACCGGCGGGCCGGGCCCTGGACCCGCTGTGCGTCAGGCGGGGGTTTCGGCGGTGGCGGTCAGGACCGCGCGGCCGAGGATGTGTCCGGCCATGGTGAAGCCGAGGACGGCCGGGGTGGCGTCGGCCGGGACGCCGATGGACTCGACGTCGAGGGCGTGCACCACGACGAAGTAGCGGTGCGGGCCGTGTCCGGCCGGCGGGGCGGCGCCTATGAAGCGGGTGGCGCGGGCGTCGTTCGGCAGTTGGAAGGCACCCTCGGGCAGGCCCGAGCCGGTGTCGTCGCCGGCGCCCTCGGGCAGCTCGGTGACGGTGGCGGGGATGTCGGCGACCGCCCAGTGCCAGAACCCGGAGCCGGTGGGGGCATCGGGGTCGTAGACGGTGACGGCGTAGCTTCTGGTGCCTTCCGGGGCGCCGCTCCAGGAGAGCTGCGGGGAGGCGTCCTTCCCGCCGGGGACGCCGGAGATGCCGGAGAACTGCTCGATCGACCAGGCGGCGCCGTCGGTGACGGTGCTGCTGGTGACGGTGAAGGAGGCCGCCTCGGGGAGGCGGGCGAAGGGGTCGTTGGCGCTCATCGCGTCGTTCCTTTCCGGCCGTGCTGTGGGGTGGTGGTGATGTGCGGTCATGGCGGGCCGCGGCGCCGCGTGGGGCACCGCTGTCGCCTCGCACCGTCGACCGCTCGATCGATCATAACAGCAATAATCGATTGTCTGCTGGATCATCTATGGTGGAGGCATGACTCAGACGACCCATACGTCGACCTCACCGGGGAAGCCGATGCTCTCCGAGCAGGTCTACGCACATCTGCGGGACGCGATCATGCGCGGGGACCACGCCCCCGGTGACGCCCTCAAACCACAGGACCTCGCCAAGGAACAGGGCGTGAGCCTGGCCGTCGTGCGCGAGGCGCTCGTACGGCTGGTCGGCGAGGGCCTGGCCGACCGGCTGCCCAACCGCGGCTTCGCCGTCCCGGCCCACTCCGACCGCCGCTGGCAGGAGATCGCCGAGGCCCGCCGGACCATCGAACCGGTCGTGCTGCGCATGTCCATCGAGCGCGGCGACGTCGACTGGGAGTCCCGTGTACGGGCCGCCCACCACCGGCTGACCCGGACCCAGGCGTATGTACCGGGGGAGGGCGAGTACTACAGCGCGGCATGGGCCGAGGCCCATCGGGTCTTCCACCGCGCCCTGCTGGAGGGCTGCGGCAACCCCGTCCTGCTGGAGACCTTCGACCGGACGTGGACCGCGAGCGAGCTGGCTCGCCGCTGGTCGGCGCGGCGCAACCCGAGCCGGGACGGCTTCCGTGAGCACCGCCTGCTGGAGGAGGCGGCGCTGGCCCGCGACGCCGACACCGCCGCCGAGGTCCTGGTCCAGCACCTCACCATGACCGCGGCCGTACTGACCGACCCCACCCACCACGACCCCGCGAAGGGAGCCTGACGCGCCTCGCCGGCCTGACCACATTCGAGCCGAGTGCGGGCCGCCGCTTCCGCGGCGTCGTCAATCCCCTGTACTCATGCGTGTACTTCGCCCCCGAGCGGCAGGACGAACTCGCCGGGACCAAGCCGCCGCCGGACAAGTCCTAGTCGCGCATGACGTCGGGCTCGTGCCGGCGCAGCAGACGGGCCACGACGAAGCCGCAGACCAGCCCGATGGCCACGAGCACACCGACGTCGATGCCCCACTGGGAGACGGTGTGCGCCCACAGCGGGTCGACTTCATTCGGCTTGTCGAGGTTCCAGGGCGGCATGGTGTGCGCGAGGTCGAGTGTGGTCCCGGCGCCCGCGACCGCCCAGCGGGCGGGCATCAGCCAGCCGACCTGCTCGATGCCCGGGGAGCTGAACAGCTTGAAGAGGACGCCGGTGAAGACCACCTGGACGATGGCGAACATCACCAGCAGCGGCATGGTCTTCTCGGCCGTCCGCACCAGCGCGGAGATGACCAGGCCGAACATCATGGAGGTGAAGCCCAGCGCACTGATCACCACGCAGACCTCGACGGCCGTGGGCATGAGCAGCCCCTGGGCGGGCAGTTGGCGGACCGAGAAGCCGATCGCGCAGAGGACGGCACCCTGCATCGCGGTGATCAGTCCGAGGACGATCACCTTCGACATCAGATACGCGGACCGGGACAGACCGGTGGCTCTCTCCCGTTCGTAGATCACCCGTTCCTTGATCAATTCGCGTACGGAGTTGGCCGCCCCGGAGAAACTCATGCCGATGACGAGCACCAGCAGAATGGTTCCGGACTCCTGGTTGTAGCGGAAACCGCTGTCGGACGGTGGCGGGACGAGTCCGTACTTCGCCGGAACCAGACAGCTCACCCCGCCCAGTACGGCCGGGAGGAGCAGCATCAGCGCCATGAAGCCCTTGTCGGAGGCGATGACCGACAGATAGCGGCGGATCAGGGTCCACAACTGGGCTACCCAGTGCCGCCGTTTGGGCTGGAGGGCTCGCGCGGGCGGCTGCGCCGGAAGGGTGCCCGGCTGCCGCGGCGGTACGGCCGAGCCGATCTCCGCGGCACACCGGGCGTACTGCGCGGAGGTCCGCCAGCGCCCGCCCCAGTCGTCGTCGCGATGATTCTCGAAGGCGGAGAAGACATCGGCCCAGCTTTCGTGGCCGAAGAACTCCAGGGCCTCGTCCGGGACGCCGAAGTAGGCCACGGAGCCGCCGGGAGCCATCACCAACACCCGGTCGCACAGGGCGAGTTCGGCGACGGAGTGGGTCACCACCAGCACCGTGCGGCCGTCGTCGGCGAGCCCCCGCAGCAACTTCATGACATCGCGGTCCAGGCCCGGGTCCAGCCCGGAGGTCGGCTCGTCGAGGAAGAGCAGGGAGGGCTTGGTCAACAGCTCCAGGGCGACGGACACCCGCTTGCGCTGACCGCCGGAGAGCGAGGCGACCTTCTTGTCCCGGTGGACGTCGAGCTTCAGCTCCTGGAGTACCTCGTCGATACGGGCCTTGCGCTCGGTGGCCTTGGTGTCACCGGGGAAGCGCAGCCTGGCGGCGTACTTCAGCGCGGTGTCGACGGTCAGCTCCTTGTGCAGGATGTCGTCCTGCGGAACGAGACCGATACGGTGGCGCAGCTCGGCGAACTCGGTGTAGAGATCGCGGTGGTCGTACAGGACCTGGCCGCGGTCGGCGGGCCGGTAGCCGGTGAGCGCGCGCAGGAGGGTGGACTTCCCGGAGCCCGACGGCCCGACCACCGCCACCAGGGACTTCTCCGGGACGCCGAAGGAGACGTCGTCCAGGATGGTCTTGTCGCGCCCGACGGTCACCGTCAGGTTCCGGGCGGTGAAGAAGACTTCACCGGTGTCGGCGAACTCCTCCAGCCGGTCCCCGGCGAGGCGGAAGGTGGAGTGGCCTACGCCGACGATGTCATGCGGGCCGATGAGCCGGCGGCGGTCCACGGGCTGCCCGTTGACAAAGGTGCCGTTGTGGCTGCCGAGGTCGACGATCTCGAAGCGGCCACCGGGCAGGGGCCGGAACTCCGCGTGGTGGCGCGAGACATGCGGGCCCTCGACCACGAGTTCGTTGTCCTGCGCCCGGCCGATACGCATCGGCTGCCCCTGGACGAGCCGGTGGACCCCTGACGGGCTCCGGTCGGTGAAGTGGGTCGCGGCGGGTTCATGGGGCCCGTCCGCGGCCTGCGCCGCGGGCCGGTGCGGCTCTCCGGCGGCGGGCCGGTGCGGCTCTCCCGCGGCGGGCCGGTGCGGGTC
>NZ_JAHLEM010000743.1 GCF_018883605.1 Streptomyces niphimycinicus
CCGCGGTGTGGCAGTACCGGCAGGCGTCCGACGCCCGGGACACGGCCCGCCGCTCCGAGCAGCGGGTGGCCCAGGCGCGGGAGGTGACCCAGGTGCTGGCCGCGCCCGACGCGCGCAGCCGCAGCGGCCGGATGACGGACGGCTCGACCGGCACGGTGGTGGTCTCGCGCGGGCTGAACAGGGCGGTGTTCCTGGCCTCGGGGCTGTCCGATCCGCCCGCCGGGCGGATCTACCAGCTCTGGCTGAGCGACGGCGGCACCATGCGCCCGGCCGGTCTGATGGACTCCTCGGGTGCGAGCGTGGCGGCGGTCCTCAGCGGTGCGGTCGGGAAGGCGTCGGCCATGGGGGTGACGGTCGAGCCCGCCGGAGGGTCGAAGGCGCCGACGACCGATCCGCTGGTCCTGCTGACGTTCCCCTCGGCGTGAGCGGGCAGTGAGCGGACGACATCGGGCGAAATCCATCGATACGGGGGCGGTGTGGGGTAAGGGAGGGGGATGAGCACGTCCCTCTCCGTCTTCACCTCCGATCTGCGGCTGTCCGACAACCCGGTGCTGCGCGGCGCCGGGCGCTCCGCCGAGCGGGTCGTTCCGCTGTTCGTCGTGGACCGCGGCCTGGCCGGGACGGGGTTCGCCGTCCCCAACCGGGTGGCGTTCCTCGCCGACGCCCTGGCCGATCTCGACGCGGGGCTGCGCGAGCGCGGCGGGCGGCTGGTGGTCCGCCGGGGCGACGCGGTGCCGGAGATCCTGCGGGCGGCCCGGCAGGCGGACGCGGACGAGGTGCATATCGCGGGCGGGGTGAGCGCCTATGCCACCCGCCGCGAACAGCGGCTGCGCGAGGCGCTGGAGGCGGACGGGCGGCGGCTGCGGGTGCACGGCGCGGTGGTGACGGCGGTGGAGCCGGGCGAGGTGACCCCGGCGGGCAAGGACCACTTCGCGGTCTTCACCCCGTACTTCCGCGCCTGGCAGCGGGCCGGGCTGCGCGAGGCGCTCACCGCGCCGCGCACCGTGAGCGTGCCGACCGGGCTGCGCTCGGAGCCGGTGGCGGCGGTCACCTCGCTCGCCCCGGGCAGCCCCTCCCCCGGACTGCCCGAGGGCGGGGAGACGGCGGGCCGCCGCCGGGTCCGCTCCTGGTGGCGGGCGGGGCTCGGGGACTACGCCGAGCGGCAGGACGATCTGGCGGGCGACGCCACCTCCCGGCTCTCCCCCTATCTGCACTTCGGCTGTCTGTCCCCGGTGGAGCTGGTGCACCGGGCGCGGAAGGCGGGCGGCGCGGGCGCCGATGCCTTCGTACGGCAGTTGGCCTGGCGGGACTTCCACCACCAGGTGCTGGCCGCCCGGCCGGACGCCGCATCCGTCGACTACCGCCCGCGGGGCGACCGGTGGCGCCACGACGAGGCCGAGATCGCGGCCTGGAAGGCGGGGCGCACCGGCTATCCGCTGGTCGACGCCGGGATGCGGCAGTTGCGCCACGAGGGCTGGATGCACAACCGGGCGCGGCTGCTGGTGGCCAGTTTCCTCTCCAAGACGCTGTACCAGGACTGGCGGATCGGCGCCCGGCACTTCCTGGATCTGCTGGTGGACGGGGATCTGGCCAACAACCAGCTCAACTGGCAGTGGGCGGCGGGCACCGGCACCGACACCCGTCCCAACCGGGTCCTCAACCCGCTGGCGCAGGCCCGGCGATTCGACCCGGAGGGCGCGTATGTGCGGCGCTGGGTGCCGGAGCTGGCCGAGGTGACCGGCGCGGGCGTCCATACGCCCTGGCGGCTGCCGAAGGCCGAGCGGGACCGGCTGGACTACCCCGGCCCGATCGTGGACCTCCAGGAGGGGCTGGCCCGCTTCCGGGACGCCCGGGGGTGACCTGGGGTCCCGCCCGGCCGGTCCGGAACGGTACGCACCCCGCCGGTCGGGAACGGTACGCACCCCGCCGGTCCGGAACGGTACGCGCCCGGCCGGTCAGTCGGCGCGGGCGCCGTGCTGCGGGGCGATCTCCTCGATCCGGCCCGCCAGCTCGAAGTCGAGCCCGGTCACCTTGCCCCCGGCACTGTGGGTGTTCACCGAGACGCCGACCTTGTTGTAGCCGAGGGTCAGATCGGAGTGGTGGTCCAGTTCCTCCTGGATCATGGCGATCTCCGCCACCATCCCGGCCGCCTGCGGATGCCCCTTGAAGACATACGTCCGCGAGAGCCGGTCGTCCGCGAACGACCACCCGGGAAGCTGCTCCAGGCGCTGCTGGATCTCCTGGTCGGTGAGCGGCTGGACCGCCATGACACATCCCTTCGTCGCGGGTGACCGGTGGCCCTTCCACCCTGCCATGGGCGCGACCCCGCGTCGGCTACCTTCAGCTCATGACGACTGCCGCGCCGCCCCGGGTGGGCACACTGCTGCGCGAGTGGCGGGACCGCCGCCGGTTGAGCCAGCTCGAACTGGCGCTGCGCGCCGACTCCTCCGCCCGCCACATCAGCTTCATCGAGACCGGCCGGTCGCGGCCCAGCCAGGAGATGGTGCTCCGGCTCGCCGACCATCTCGACGTCCCCGTACGCGAGCGCAACGCCCTGCTGATCGCCGCCGGTTACGCCCCGCACTATCCGGAGCGGTCGGTGGACGACCCCTCGCTGAGCGCCCTACGCACATCCCTGGAGCGGCTGCTGACGGGCTACGAGCCGTATCCGGCGCTCGTGGTGGACGGCACCTATGGGGTGCTGGCCGCCAACCGGGGCATCGCGGCCCTGCTGGAAGGGGTGGCGGAGCATCTGCTGAAGCCGCCGCTGAACGCGATGCGCCTGACCCTGCACCCCGAGGGGCTCGCCCCGCGCATCCGCAACCTCCGCGAATGGCGTGGCCATCTGCTGGACCAGATGGACCGGCAGCTCGCGCTGATGCGCTCCTCGCCGCTGCGGGCGCTGTACGACGAGGTGGCCGCCTATCCGCTGCCCGAGTCCGGCGGCCGGGAGACGGCGACCGCCGGGGACACCCCGCCGTTCGCCCTGCCGATGATGATCGAGCACGGCGGGCGGGTGCTGTCGTTCATCTCGACGATCGCGACCTTCAACACCCCGATGGATGTCACGGTCTCTGAGCTGGCCATCGAGACGTTCCTCCCGGCCGACCCGGAGACCGCCGCCGCGCTGGGGCAGTTCAGCCGGTCGTAGGGACCCGGTCCAGGAAGCCGAGGACGGAGCGGATCCGGCCGTCCTCGGCCAGGGTGATCACATCGGTCGCGGCGACCGGGGCGGAGCCGTCGGCCGTGGAGACCAGCTCCCAGCAGAAACGGGCCATGTGGTGGTGGCCGTCCACGGCGCCGGTGAGCCGGAACTCATGGCCGGGGAACTGCTCCTGGGCCCCGGCGATCACGGCGGCCAACTGCTCATGGCCTCGCGCCCCGGCCAGCGGGTCGGTGTAGTCGCCGTCCTCAATCCAGGCGGCGGCGACGGCCTTGGCGCGGGCCTCGGGGCCGGTGGCGTTCCACGCCTCGAAGTAGCGGGCGACGGCGGTGTCGTACTGCGTCATGTGGTTACTCCTCCATGAAATGCCCTGGTCGGACCCGGGTCCCGGACCGGAGGGCGCCGGCCCGGAACCCGATGGCTCAACCCTGCCGCCGTCGCGGACGGGGGTCGATTACCGCCCAGGTAATGGAGGCGGGGGGAGACACCGCCCGGGGAGTTCGGGAGCGCTGAATACACCGCCCGGGGCCGCTCAGGAGCGCTGGGCCTCCACGAGCGCGATGGCCTCCTCCTTGGTGGCCACGGCGGGCGGCGAGCCCTCCAGCGGCTGCCGGGCCGTCTCCTTCATCACGGCGGCGGCGATGATGCCGACGACGGCGGCGAGCATCGTGTAGTAGGCGGGCATCAGATCGTCCCCGGTGCTGCTGATCAGGCCCTCGGTCACCAGCGGCGTGGTGCCGCCGAAGAGCGAGACGGAGATGTTGAAGGCGATGGAGAGCGAGCCGTAGCGCACATTCGTCGGGAAGAGCGCGGGCAGCGAGGCGGACATCACGCTCACATACGGCAGCAGACACAGCCCCAGGAGCAGCAGTCCGGCGAAGACCGGGATCACTCCGCCCTGCTTGATGAGCAGGAAGCACGGCACGGCGAGCACCAGGAAGCCCACGGACCCGGCCATCAGCACGGGCTTGCGGCCGATGCGGTCGGAGTAGCGGCCGACGAAGGTGATGGCCGCCATGAGCACCAGCATCACGATGATGATCGAGATCAGGGCGCTGGTGCTGCTGTAGTGGAGGGTGTCCGACAGATAGGTCGGCATGTAGGACAGCAGCATGTAGTCGGTGATGTTGTACGCGGCGACCAGCGCGATGCACAGCGCCATCGCACGCCACTGGGTGCGGAACACCTGCCAGAACGGCAGGCTCTCGCGCTCCCCCGCGCTGGTGGCGCCCTCGTCCTCGAGCTTCTGGAACGCGGGGGTGTCATCCAGCTTCAGCCGCAGATACAGACCGACGAGACCGATCGGCGCGGCGGCCAGGAACGGAATGCGCCAACCCCAGGAATTCATCGAGGAGTCGGCGAGCGTCACGGTCAGGATGGTGACCAGTCCGGCCGCCGCGGTATAGCCGATCAGCGTGCCGAACTCCAGAAAGCTGCCGTAGTACCCACGGCGCTTGTCGGGCGCGTATTCGGCGATGAAGGTGGAGGCGCCGCCGTATTCCCCGCCGGTGGAGAATCCCTGGAGCATACGGAAGAGGATGAGCAGCGCCGGCGACCAGAAGCCGATGGCGGCATAGCCGGGGATCAGCCCGATGGCGAGCGTGCTGGACGCCATCATGATCATGGTGAAGGACAGGACCTTCTTACGGCCGATCCGGTCGCCCAGGGGCCCGAAGAACATGCCTCCCACCGGGCGGACCAGAAAGGCCACCGCGAATGTCGCGAGGGAGGAGAGCACCTGGGCCGTGCCATTACCGGACGGGAAGAAGACTTTGCCGATGGTGACCGCGAGATAGCTGTAGATCCCGAAGTCGAACCATTCCATGGCGTTTCCCAGCGCGGCGGCCTTCACCGCTTTCCGGACGGTCTTCTCCTCGGTGACCGTGATGTCGCTCCGGCGCAGTGGAGGGTTCTTGCGTCGCTGGACAGCACGCCAGAGGAGGTGGTGCCGGGAGGGCGCGGACGCGGAGGCTTCGACATCGGTTGGGACAGGCACAAGCAACTCTTTTCAGTGGACAGGCTTGTTGCGCATACCCCGCGAAGGCCGTGGCATGCCAGGCGTGTCGCAGACCACCCGGGGAGGTCGCAGACCACCCCGGGGAACGCGGGCCAGGGCGCTCAAGGGGTGTTCGACCCCAACCCGAGCCGGGCCGGGCATCTTCAGGGAACCCGGCGGCTTGCTTTACTGTTCTTTGGCCTTCCGTAAACCAAACCGCGGGGCCACATAACCATCGCGCAACGCCGAAAGGCACCGAACTCAAGGGGACATCATGCTCTATGGCAATGCCCTCCGAAAGGCCATCAGTTCATCCGGAACCACACCTCTCATCGGCATCTACGACATGTACTCGGCGTCCATCGCCGCACAGCACTACAACGGCTTCTTCGTATCCGGATTCGGGTTCGCCGCATCGCATTACGGGCTGCCCGACATCGGGTTCATCGCCTGGCCCGACATGCTCGCCTTCGTGGAGCGGCTGCGGCTCGCCTTCCCCGAGCACCATCTGCTCGTGGACATCGACGACGGCTATGTGGATCCCGAGGTCGCCTGCCATGTGGTGCAGCGGCTGGAGCGCACCGGGGCCTCCGGGGTGATCCTGGAGGACCAGCGGCGCCCGCGCCGCTGCGGCCACGCGGACGGCAAGCTGACCCTGCCGCTCGAGGAGTACCTCGAAAAGCTCCAACTGGTGCTGAGCAGCAGGAAGGACATGGTGGTGGTGGCGCGCACGGATGCCACCGAGGAGCCCGAGATCCTGCGGCGGGCGGCCGCGCTGGCGGAGACCGACGCGGATGTCGTCCTCGTCGACGGGGTGCGCAGCGTGGAGTGGATCCGCAAGGTCCGTAAGGTCATCGGCGACAAGCCCCTGCTGTTCAACCAGATCGCGGGCGGCAAGTCGCCACGGCTCTCGCTGTCCGAGCTGTCCGGGCTGGGGGTGGATGTCGCCATTTACAGCACCCCTTGTCTCTTCGCCGCCCACGGGGCGATCGACGGGGCGCTGAGCGATCTCAAAACGGCGGACGGGCGGCTGCCGGACTCCCGGGAGGCCGCGGCCATCGGGGTCAAGGGCGCCACGGAACTGCTGGAGAAGAACATCAGCAGGCACCACGGCCACCGTCAGCCCGCCAGGGTCTGAGCCGAGGCCGCGCGGTATGCCCTCGACATTCCTCGGGCCCGGCCCCGGCCGGCGCCGTAAGCCCAGAAGCGACACCGGCTCATCCCGTCCGTCCACGGCCGGGCTCATCCTCGCGGCCACCGCGGGCGTCCTCGCCGCGGGCGCCGCGGTCTCCGCCAAGGCGACGCCCGCGCCCGTGGGCAGCGCCGCGGGCGGCACCCCGCGGGAGGACTGCGAGCCGGACGACACCCCCACCGTGGTCACCGGGCCGCACAACGGCCTTGTGGTCATCGACAACTCCTCGGCGGACTCCTGGCTGGAGGTCGACCGCACCCTCAATACCCTGCTGCTGAGCCGTGGCACGGCGGGCAGCGACCACGACGGGGGCGGCGGCGCCATCGACGTCGTGACCGACGGCGCCACCGGTATGGATCCGGTGCTGCCGCAGATCGGGCACCCGCCGTGGCAGGCCGGGAGCGGTGATTGATGTGATGTGGAAGTCCTGGCCGCTGTCGTGGCCGGGCCGGCTCGGGAGGGCGGTCGACCCCTATGTCGCCGCCCTCCTCGGGACGGTCGCGCTGGCGGCGCTGCTGCCCGCGAGCGGGGCGGCGGCCACGGCCGTCGGCGATGCCGCGGACCTGGCGATCGGGCTGCTCTTCTTCCTCTACGGTTCGCGGCTGTCCACCCGCGAGGCGCTGAACGGCCTGCGACAGTGGAGACTGCACCTGGTGGTGGGCGCGAGCACCTTCGCGCTCTTCCCGCTGCTGGGGCTGGCCGCGGGCGGCCTCGCCCCGTTCCTCCTCACCGACCGGCTCTACACCGGACTGCTCTTCCTGTGTGTCGTGCCCTCGACCGTCCAGTCCTCGGTCGCCCTCACCTCCACCGCGCGGGGCAATGTCCCGGCCGCCATCTGCGCGGGCACGTACTCCAGCCTGCTCGGCATGATCGCCACCCCGCTGCTGGCGGCGTGGCTGATCGGCTCGGACGTGCGCTTCTCGGCCGACGGGCTGCTGGCCATCGCCACCCAGTTGCTGCTCCCCTTCCTCGCCGGGCAGGCACTGCGCCGCTGGACCGCGCGTTTCATCGGCCGCCATAAGAAGGCGCTCGCGCTTCTGGACCGGGGCTCGATCCTGCTCGTGGTCTATACGGCGTTCAGCCGGGGCATGACGGAGGGCATCTGGAGCCAGATCACCCTTGCCCGGCTGTGCGCGCTGCTGGGTCTGGCCGCGGCGCTGCTGGGGCTGGCCCTCACCGCGACGTCGTTCACCGCGCGGCGGCTGGGCTTCAGCCGGGAGGACCGCGTCACCATCGTCTTCTGCGGCTCCAACAAATCCCTGGCCACCGGGCTGCCGATGGCCGCGGTGCTGTTCGGTGACGCGGCCGGGCCGGTGATCCTTCCGCTGATGCTCTTCCATCAGCTCCAACTGATGGTGTGCGCGGTCATCGCGGGCCGCTGGTCCCGCCGGGTGCCGGAGGTCGAGCCCGTTCCCGGCGGGCAGGTCCAGGTCACCAAGGCGAGGGGGTGAGGGTG
The DNA here is from genome assembly GCF_018883605.1 of Streptomyces niphimycinicus. Classification (GTDB taxonomy): domain Bacteria; phylum Actinomycetota; class Actinomycetes; order Streptomycetales; family Streptomycetaceae; genus Streptomyces; species Streptomyces niphimycinicus. The sequence continues at coordinate 7,808 of NZ_JAHLEM010000743.1, forward strand.
AGGGGAAGGCGAGGACGAGAGCGAGGACGACGGGGGCGGTGGCTCAGGCGCAGCGGGCGATCACCACGATGGCGGCGTCGTCGTTGACGACCCCGCCGGTATGCCGGAGCAGATCGGCGTGGAGATAGTCCACCAGCGCCTGTGGGCTGCCGCCCTTCCAGGCCGCGAGCCGTTCGGGGAGCGGATAGAAGGCGCCGCCGCCGTCCCGGGCCTCGACGACCCCGTCCGTATGCAGCACCAGCACATCGCCGTACTCGAAGCGGAACATCTCGACCGGGTGGTCCCGCTCCGCCGGCACTTCCAGGCCCAGTGGCACCGCGGGGTCGCGCACGTCCAGCAGCGCGACCTCGCCCCGGTGCAGCAGCAGTGGTGGAGGGTGCCCGCAGTTCACCATCCCCGCCACCGGGCCGTCGTCATAGACATCCAGCACCACGGCGGTCACAAAGGACTCCAGGAGATTCCGCTCGTCGGCGGCGGTGTGGTGCCAGTTCCAGCACATGGCGTTGTCCATGTGGTCGACGATGTCCGGCAGCGGGAGGTTGCGGTACGCGGACCCCCGGAAGGCCCCGATCAGCACGGAGGCGTCGCCGATCGCGGCCAGCCCTTTCCCCCGTACGTCCCCGATGACCAGCCGGGTCGCCCCCTCGGTGCGGACGGCCGCGTACAGATCACCGCCGATCTGCGCCTCCTCGTCGGCCGCGAGATACAGGGAGGCGATCCGCAGCTCCCCGATCCGTTCGGGCAGCGGCCGCAGCAGCACCTCCTGCGCCGCCACGGCCACCGAGCGCACCTGGCTCAGCCGGCGCCGGTGCCGGTCGGCGCCATAGCGGAAGCTGGTCACCAGCCCCGAGATCACGATCAGGGCGACGAACTGCGCCTCGCGGTCGGCGGTCATCAGACCGCCCTGGAACACCCCGATGACGATCTCATCCCCCGCGGCGAGGGCTCCGATCACGGCGGTTCCGCCCGCGCCCGCGAAGGACGCGGTGATCGCGGGTGCGGCGATCAGAAAGGAGCTCAGGTGGACGATCGCCGGCGTATAGACGTCTGTCAGCGTGACCGCCAGGACGATCCCGAGCGGGATCGCGAACAGCGCCCTGCTCGACCGCGTTTCCCCACCGATGCGGGTGAGGTCGGGCGAAACGCGCATATCTCTTGCTTACACCCGATACGCGCGTAACGCCGATCCGGGCCGCGAGACGATCACGGGTGCGCTCAGGCGACGTCGGCCGACGCTGTCGGCCGTGGCCGCCCGGCTCCCCGCCGTGACCGCCGGACCGGCTACCGCGACGTCGGCGGTCTCCGTGGCATCGGCGCTCCTGGCGGCGTGGCATCGGCGCTCCTGGCGGCGTCCGCGCCCACCGCCCGAGTGCGCCCACATCACCGGGTTTTGTTCGGCAGACCCGGGCTGACCACGGTAAATGGCGCGGCGGGGGCGCCGTCCCACCGGGGATCCGGCACGGTGCGCGCCGTGCCGGACGCCCTCGGCAGCCCGGTGTCGGCCGGTACCTCCACCTCCGTCGGCCCCTGCGCGGCCGGGGCCTCCGCCGCCGGGCCCGCTCCCGTCAGTGCCTCCGCCGCCTCCGACGCATAGGTCTCCCCCGTGGCCGCTGTCTCCTCCTCCGGCACCTGGGGCCCGTCCGCCTCCTCCAGCCAGCGCCGCAGCACCCGGTGCACCCGCTCCGCCCCGACCAGCTCCTCCCCCGCCGCCACCGGCGGGGTCAGCTCAGCCGGCCACAGCAGAAAGGGATGCCCCTGCTCCCCGCCGAGCCCGCCGTGCGAGCCGATCTGCTCCTCGAAGGCGTGCACCGTGCCGCGCGCCGGGTCGTAGGCGGAGTTGACCATGATGTCGGGGGTGTTCCGGAAGTGCGCGGTGCGCCGTACGGCGGCCTCGGCGCCGGGCCCGAAGACCGTGAGCGGGCTCGCCCCGAAGACCTCCCCGGTGTCCAGACGGTGCTCGGCGCCCTCAGCGCCCAGCACCACCGCGCCATGCGCCTCGGACCGTACGAGCAGGAAGCCCACCCCTGGGTGGTCGGCGAGGGTGCGCAGCAGCGCGGGATGGCGGGCGTCGATCTGCTCGCGGCTCATCCGCCCCGGCACATCGGGGAAGGAGACCAGGCCCAGGTTTCCGGACGCGAGCACGATCGGGTCGGACGCGGCGGTGCCGCCGCCCGCGACACCGGCCGGGTCGGCCGGGCCGCCGACCC
>NZ_JAHLEM010000744.1 GCF_018883605.1 Streptomyces niphimycinicus
GGCCTCCGGCGCGTCGGGCGCCACGGGTTCGCCGTACGGCCAGAGGGTGACCCGGCGGCCGTCGGGCAGCGCGGCCATGCCGTCGTCGACCGGCGGCAGCAGTATCTCCGCGCACCGGGGGTGGGCCGCGACCCCGAGCCGGACGGCCAGTTCGGCCGGATCCGTGCCGGGCGGGTGCGCCTTGGCGACGACATGGCCGCACCGCACGACGGTGCCGTCGGGCCGGTCGGCCAGGACGGTCACCTCGGCGGCGGCTTCCCCCCGGCCCCGGCGAAGGGCGGCGACGAGCTGTGCCGCGGTTTGGCTCACGGCTCCCCCATGTCATCGGCTGCCCCGGGATCGTAGCCCCTGCCGGGCGGGGTGCCGGTGCTCCGCCCCTCCTGATGCCGGGCGCTCACCCGAGTGCGGGCCGTGGGCGTATGGGGCGTCACGCTCCAAGGTTACAGAGTTTGGATTCTGTAACCTCAACCCGCTACGGTTCGGCGCCATGGACGCATCGCAGACGGGAACGGGCAACTCAGAGGAACTGCCGAGCAATTGGGGCCGGTGGGGTGAGGACGACCAGCTCGGCACGCTCAACCTCATCACCGCGGAGGCCCGGGCCAGGGGCGCCGCGGAGGCCCGCACCGGGCGGACGGTGTCACTCGCGCTTCCGATCCGGCCGGCGCCGCTCATCAGCGGCCCCTTCGCACCGTCCACCCAAGACGCCTCGCCCGTTCAGCAGATGATGGTGTACGTCGGTTCCCCGGCGCCCGCGATGGCGGACGTCATGCTGGTGACCAATCACCACCCGCGCTCGACACACCTCGACGCGCTGGGGCACGCGATCCGCGACGGGCGGGTCTATCCGGGGCGGCCCGCGGACGAGGCCGTGACACCGGCCGGCGCCCGGCACGGCTCCACGACCGCGTTCGCCGCCGGGCTCGCCACCCGGGGGATCCTGCTCGACCTGGCGGCCGGCGGCCCGTTGCCCAGTGGCCACGCGGTCACCGGGCGGGACCTCGAGGCGGCCGAGGAACGCCAGAGCGTACGGCTGGAGTCCGGAGACGCCCTGGTGGTGCGCTGCGGATGGCCCATGACGCCCGACCCCGAGCGGCCGATGCCGGGGATGAGCCTGGACGCGGTGCGCTGGATGCACCGGCGCGGCGTGTCGCTCTACGCGGGCGACATCGGCGACGCGCACCCGGACCTGGACCCCGCCTGCCCGTTGCCGCTGCACCGGGTCGCCCTGCCGATGATGGGCCTGCCGCTGATCGACGCCGCCGAGGTGGACGAGCTCGCCGCCGTCTGCGCGGAGCTGGGCCGCTATGCTTTCCTGCTCACCGTGGCGCCGCCGCGTATCCACGGGCTGACCGGGGTGCCCGTCAACCCGCTCGCACTCTTCTGACGAGCTTCTGACGAGCCACTACTTCCGACGAGCCACGAGGAGGAACTGGCAGTGAGGGAGCAGCCGGTGCCCGCCGCCGGGGCCGGGAGCCGCGTGGTGCGGTGCGTACGGAACGGCGAGCGCTGATGCGTACGGGCCCCCTCGACGCCGAGACCATCCTGACGGCCACCGAGGACGTGCTGCGCCGCCATGGACCGGCGAAGGCCACGGTGCTGGACGTGGCGCGGGCGCTGGGAGTCAGCCACGCCAGCGTCTACCGCCACTTCCCGTCCAAGGCGGCGTTGCGCGAAGCCGTCACCCGGCGCTGGCTGGGCCGGGCGCGCGAGCCCCTCGCGGCGGTCGCGACCGGCACCCGGCAGGCCCCGCCGGAGCGGCTGCGCACCTGGTTCACCACGCTGTTCGCCGCCAAGCGGAAGCTGTTGTCCGAGGACCCGGAGCTCTTCGCCACCTACCGGGTCCTGGCGGCCGAGCACAGCAGCGCGGCCGCCGACCATGTGACCGACCTGGTCGAGCAACTGCGCGCCATCATCGCCGCCGGCGTCACCAGCGGGGACTTCACTTCCCCCGACCCCACCGCGACGGCCCGGACCGTCTTCGACGCCACGATGGCCTACCACCACCCGGCGCACGCCCCCGAGTGGCGGTCCCCGGGCGCCGAGGCCGCCTTGGAGTCCATCTGCACCCTGCTCATCAACGGCCTGCGCCCGCGCTGACGCCGCGTGTGTAGGGACGGGCCGTGCGGTGGGTGGCCGTAGGACGAGTCAGTCCATGTCGTCCGCACCGCCGAGCTTTTCGACGATGGTCTCGTC
>NZ_JAHLEM010000745.1 GCF_018883605.1 Streptomyces niphimycinicus
TCCATCTGCACCCTGCTCATCAACGGCCTGCGCCCGCGCTGACGCCGCGTGTGTAGGGACGGGCCGTGCGGTGGGTGGCCGTAGGACGAGTCAGTCCATGTCGTCCGCACCGCCGAGCTTTTCGACGATGGTCTCGTCCGGGCCGACGGCGCGTCCGTCGCTGGAGCGGATCTCCAGCGGGCTCAGCGGGTGCCCGTTCCGGCGGTCGAGGAGTCGCGAGTGCTCCTCCCCCGGGCCGAAGCAGTGCGTCTCGCCCCACTGGCGCAGCGCCACGACGACCGGGAAGAGCGCGCGGCCCTTTTCCGTGAGTACGTATTCCTGGTAGCGGCTGCCGTCGGAGGCGGGCACGGTTTCCATCACTCCGGTCTGCTCCAGCGTGCGCAGCCGGCTGCTGAGGATGTTCTTGGCGATGCCCAGGCTTCGCTGAAACTCGCCGAAGCGGCGACTGCCGTCGAACGCGTCGCGCACGATCAGCAGGGACCACCAGTCGCCGATGGCGTCGATCGACCGGGCAACGGGACACGGTTCGGCGTCGAATCGCGTGCGGGCGACCATCGCACTTCCTCCTCGCGATACATCTGGTTGCAACTCGCCTGGTTGCAACATGCTACCTCCTGACCTAAGGTCCGACTGGTAGCAACTTGCAACCATCGATGAAGGGGGGCGCCGTATGCCGAGCGACTGCTCGACGGCCGACGGCCGGACGGCCGTGAACACCGCACTCGCTCCGTCCGGGCCGCCATCCGCGCGCCTGATCCTGCTCTTCGCCATCGCCTGCGGCAGCGCGGTGGCCAACGTCTACTTCGCCCAGCCCCTGCTGGTCACGCTCGGCGAGCAGTTCGCGCTCGGCCCCGGCCTGCTCGGCGCCATCGTCGCGATCACCCAACTCGGTTACGCCGCGGGTCTGTTCCTGCTCGTCCCGCTCGGCGACCTCGTCGACAGGCGCAAACTGATCACACTCCAGCTCGGCCTGCTCGCCGCCGCGCTGCTGATCGCGGGTCTGGCACCCGGGACCGCCGCACTGCTCACCGCCCTCGCGGCGGTCGGTGCGCTCGCCGTCGTCGCCCAGACCATGGTCGCCACAGCGGCCCACCTCACCGCTCCCGCCTTTCGGGGGCGAGTCGTCGGAGCGGTCACCAGCGGGGTGATCACCGGCATTCTGCTGGCCCGCACCGTGGCAGGCGCCGTGGCCGACCTGGCCGGATGGCGCGCCGTCTACCTCCTCGCGGCCGTGGTGACCGCGACGCTCGCCATCCTCCTGCGCCTCGCCCTGCCGACCGACCGGCCGCCGACGGCCACCATGCCGTACCGCCGTCTCCTGGCATCGACCGTCGTCCTGTTCGCCCGCCACCCTCTGCTCCGGGTCCGCGGCATGCTGGCGCTGCTGGTCTTCGCGTCCTTCAGCACGCTGTGGAGCAGCGTCGTCCAGCCACTCAGCAGTCCCCCCTGGTCACTGACGCACACCGCGATCGGCGCGTTCGGGCTCGCCGGAGCGGCCGGAGCCGCGGCCGCGGGAGCCGCCGGCCGATGGAACGACCGCGGCCTCGCCCAGCGCACCACCGGTACCGCACTCGTCCTGCTCACCGTGTCCTGGCTCCCCCTGGCCTTCACCCGGCAGTCGCTCTGGGCCCTGGCCATCGGAGCGGTCCTCCTGGACTTCGCCGTCCAGGCCGTACACGTCACCAGCCAGTCCCTCATCTACGCCGCCCAACCGGACGCGGGAAGCAGAATCATCGGCGGCTACATGGTCTTCTACTCGGCCGGCAGCGCCCTCGGCGCCATCGGCTCCTCCACGGCGTACGCGGCGGCCGGATGGCCGGCGGTGTCCACCCTGGGAGCGACATTCAGCGGCGCGGCCCTGCTGCTGTGGGCGACGACCCGGCGCCGGGAGCCAGTGGCGTGACGTCCCGAACCCCCGCCGCCAAGCGCCACATGCGATGGCGAAAGCGCCCAACGGACTTGTCTCGGGCGATCATGTGACCGGGGCGTGCACGGCAACGCCGCCGTAGGGCCGCTCGCCGTGCGGGGGCGCCTTGTCGTTACTGCCGCACTTCTTGCCCTGTAGCGCTCCACACCCGTCTCGCACCCTGGGTACCGTCTGAGGTGTACGCCTGACGGATGGAGCACGGATGTATCGCCGCCCGCTTGAACCCCGCCGGCGCCACACCGCGAAGGGGGCGCAGTGATGTTGGAAGAGGCCGAGGAGATCGGCCGTCGCGCACGTCGAGCTCGGCTGCGTCTCGGGATGCCCCAGGCCGATCTCGCCGCCGCCCTGGGGAAGTCTCAGGGGTGGGTGTCGAAGATGGAACGCGGCCTCATCGAACTTGATCGGGTCGGCCTGCTCAATCTGCTCGCCGCCGAGTTGCATGTGCACCCGAACGACCTGATCGGCCGTCCGTACAACAGCTCGCCAGAAGAGAATCAATGGCAGGTCGCCGCGTCATCCGTCCTGCGCGAGCTGCGCAGGTACGACCTCGCCCCTATTTTCGACGGCACCCCGCGGCCTGCTGGTCAGCTCTGGCAGGAGACCACCCGACTGCACCGCCTACGCGACGCAGCGGCGAATGTGGCGATCATGCAGGTGCTTCCCGACCTGTTCCGTGAGGCTCGCGCCCTCGCCGAGGCGTCCACCGGCCATGAGCGCGAGGAAGCGTTCGCGATCTACGCCGTGTGCTGCAAGTTCGCGCACACCGCCGCACACGCCCTCGGCCACCCCGAATTGGTCGCCATGGCCTGTGAACGAGCCGCATGGTCGGCCCGGCTGTCCGGCGACTCCGTCATGCCAGCCATGGCCGACTGGATGCGGGTATGGGACATGTGGGCAACCGCGGATTGGGCGGACGCCGTCACCCTCTCGGACAAGGCGCTTCGAAGCGTGCAGCAGGGTTACGACCAGGGCGAACCGCTGGCCATTCGCGCATGGGGATCGCTGCAACTGCGCGCGGCAGTCTCGGCAGCACGGGGTGGACGCCGAGCAGAGGCCGAGGACCGCATCGCGCACGCCAGGGACGCCGCGGATCGGTTGGGCGCATACTCCGGTCCTCCGGTGTACGACCGGCATTCGCTCACGTTCTCGCCGGGCAACGTGCAGATTCACGCCATCAGCGTTGCGCTGGAGATGCGCGAGCAGCGAAGGGCTCTGGCCATAAACCGGAAGACCGGTTCGGAACTTGTCGCCGGGCTTCCCAACTCTCGCCAGGGGCACCACCACATGGACCTCGCCCGCGCGTGGCTTTGGGATGGCAACCGGGACAAGGCGTTGAAGGAACTGGAGCGGGCCGAACGCATCGCGCCTCAGCTCATCCGCAACCACCCCATTGCGCGGTCAACCCTGCGCAGCCTCGTCTACGCCGAACGAGCGACCACTCGCGAGAAGCTGCGCCGCATGTCAGACCGCTTTCACCTCGACGGATGAGGGCGATATTCCTGCGGTTCATATTCGGCTGCCAACCCGCTCCTAGCTTCGGAGCATGGCCGAACAGACCTCGAAGCAACTTCCCGCGCAGGGCGCGGAGTTAAGCGCAGGCACCCCGTTTCACCCCCGGCTCGGCGACCTCGTCTCAGACCTGCGGGAGAAAGGGCGGATCGGCGTCGTCGTCGCCGTGCCGAGCGCAAGCTCGGCGTCCTACCACCTGCGACCACCGGGAGGCGGTCGGGAATGGTCGGCTCCGTCCAGCGGTGCCACCTTGCGCCCCGTGCCCGTGCCCGTGCCGGTCACCCACGTCAGTCCCCTGAAACGTGATGCCATCTATGACCACCGGGGGCAGCAGGCCGCCCTGCCGGTCATGGTCCACCGCGAGGACGGCGGCATGTCCGAGTCCGTCCTGATTCTGACGCCCGGACAGGTCGAGCTGTACCGAATCCAGCTCGACCACATCATCGAACAGCGGCACCAGGCGCGCGAGGGTAACCGGTGAGCACGGCTGTGCTGACGGTCGCTCCGCCTGGCTGGGCGCACACTTCCGCACGGCTCCCTCTCGCCTTCCACTGTGCGGCGACCGCCAATGACCTGAGCGGCGCCCGCGAGGTCATACTCGCCACCTACCCAGCGCCCACTCCTCGACTGGCCGTCCGGTGGATGCAAGCCGAAGCGCTGCGCCTCGCCCGTCTGCTCGACCCCCACCCTGACGGGCCCTACCTCGGAGGGGCTCCCGTTGTCCCCACCGGGCCTGCGTGTCCCCGCCCGGACGCCCACCTGTACGCATGGGCTCGGGAGCCCGGCCGGTATGAGCAGGCACTGTTCACCCTCGCCACTGCGGAGCCCTACCGCGTCGGCGTCACCGATTACGACGCCCGGTACAACCTGCTCGCCGCGCCCCTGCTGATGCCTCCCAAGCCCCCACCTCCTCAGTCCCCCGCCCCCGCCGGGTGCCAACCCTCCCCGGCGATGGCGGGCCGACGCCACCGGAAACCGGCGAGACACGCCGCCCGTTGACCGCCGCCCCCGTGTCCTTACCGGCTCCACCCGGGACGCGATCCCGCCCGTACGCCCGCCTGCAACCCGAAGCACTTCGCGCCCGCCCCGCCGCCCTCCCTTGGAGTCCACTCGTGAACTGGACCACTTGCGCCGCCGCTCTGGCCGACGTCTCGACGCACCGGCACTCCCGGTGGGCGCCGGCCGTCGCGGCCACGCCACGGCACCTGTTCACCCCCCGATGGTGGAAGCGCCGTGCCGACGGCTGGGAGCTGCGGGACGGTCCCAGCGATCCGGACCGCTGGCTTGAAGCGGCGTACCGTGACACCTCACTCGTCACCCGCGTCGGCCCCTTACACGCCGACTACGCCACGGCGGCCGACCGGCCGTGCGGTCGGCCGACGTCCTCGGCCACCCTGCCGAGCCTGGTCGTGGGCATGTTCCAGCATGCCCATATCGACGATGGCGACCGGCTGCTCGACGTGGGCACGGGAAGCGGGTACGGGGCCGCCCTCGCCGCTCGTCGGCTGAGCGACGGGCAGGTGACGAGTGTCGACGTCGACGCCTACCTGACCGAGGCCGCCCGTAAGCGGATGAGCGAGGTCGGGGTCGCTCCCACGCTCGACACGATCGACGCGACCGGGGACCTCCCGTACGAGCCCGCGAGCTTTGACCGGATCGTCGCCACCGTGTCCGTACGCACGATCCCCGAAAGCTGGCTCCGGGTGCTTCGCCCCGGCGGTCGGCTGGTGACCACGATCGCCGGTACCTCCCTCCTCGTCACGGCCGAGAAGGACGAGGACGGGGGCGCGAACGGGCGCATCGAGTGGGAGCGGGCAGGGTTCATGCACGCGCGCCATGGCGACGACTACCCGCCCGGTGCGGCCGTTCGCCTCGCCAAGGCCGCGGAGCTGGACGGCGATGAAGTGACTCGCGGTCCGTATCCCGTCGTCGACGTGGCGAACGCGTGGGACCTCGCTTCCATGCTGGACATCACCGTGCCCGGTATCGAGCACGAGTATCGGGAGGAGGGTGAGCGGCGCGTCGCGCTGATGGCGCACGCCGATGGGTCGTGGGCACGTGCGACAGCGGCCGGTGACGAGCGGCCCACCGTGCACCAGGGCGGCACCCGCCGGCTGTGGGACGCCCTCGACACGGTCCGCGACTACTGGCTCAGCAACGGCGAGCTGCCGGTACGAGGGGCCCGGGTGGACATCACACCCGACGGCCATACCTTCCTCGGCCGCGGAAAGTGGTCTGCCGAGCTGAGGTGAGGTGAGGTGAGCTTTGCGGCGGGCCGTGTCGGTTCCGAACGGGTCTGGACGGCGCGATGCCCGGACAGCTCCCCAGCTGTCCGGGCATTCGTGCCGTCCGCCGCACCCCCGTCCCCACGGGGTTAAATGGCCGGAAGTCCCCGGCCCGGGCCGCTCTCCCGGGCCTGGGGCGCTCAGCGCCCCAGCATTCCCGCCACGGACGACGCTTGTGTGACGACGGCTTCCCAGCCGCCGAAGGTGATGGTCAGGAGGACGGCCATCGGCAGCACCATCGCCGCCGCGACCAGAGGGTGGCGGGTGCCGGTCTGCGGGCCGCCGAAGGCATCGGCCACCGCGCTTACGGACCTGCGACGACGTGTGTGGATGACTGTGCGTCCAGCCGTGTCCGCCATCGTCCCTCCTCCGTCACATCTGGGGGCGGCGAGCGTCTGACCTCGGGGGACGAGTGCTGCGCCCGCCGCTTGACCACAACATTAGGCGCGCACCCCGGTTCTCGGCGTCATGCCTTCGTACCGATTGCCGGGCCTCCCGGAGGATGACCCCGGGAGGCGTCGACTACTCCCCTGGGTGGAGATGCGCCCTCACGCCTTGGGGTCTTCCCGGAGGGGTCCGGGGAATCGATCCTTCCGGAGCCCTTCCGGAGCCCATGGAGTGTGCCCCTCCGAGCGCGTGCGAGCTCTACTCACCGTCTCCCTCCTCGCCCCGCGGCACCGGCTGCTCCACCAGTGCCAGGACGCGGTTGGCCATGAAGCGGGCCGTCCGCACCACGGACCCATTACGGGTGACTTCGCTCACTTCCACCACCCCCCGCCGGACCGCTGTCTCGACCCTCCGGCCCGCCCTGCCGGCCACCACTTCATACGTCCGCGTCGTGTCCCCCGCGTCCACGACTATCTCCACACGATCACCCTTCACGGTCTCAATCCCCCTTCTGAGACGGCCTTTTGAGATCACGCAGCACGGAGCCGAGCGTGGATTGCCACGATTCCGGCCCACTTCTCCAGGATCCCAGGCACCACTGACAATCCATCGGCCGACGCATGCGCGGCCTCTCAGCGCGCGGGGCCGTCAATCCGTAAGCTGTGCACGTCAGACGGACAGCGACGGACAACAGCGGCGGACTGACGGCAGACCAGCGGCAAACGGCAAGCAGACGGCAGCGGATGGGGCTCCCCACCAGGGGTTAAGGGAGGGGCTCCCCACCGGAGGTAGGGGACGGACATGGCGATGATGCGGCTCCGGCGCGAGGACCCGCGTGTCGTCGGTTCCTTCCGGCTGCACCGGCGGCTCGGCGCGGGCGGCATGGGGGTGGTCTACCTCGGCTCCGACCGGCGCGGCCAGCGGGTGGCCCTGAAGGTGATCCGGCCGGATCTCGCCGAGGACCGGGAGTTCCGGTCGCGGTTCGCCCGGGAGGTCTCCGCCGCGCGGCGGATCCGCGGCGGCTGTACGGCCCGGCTGGTGGCCGCCGATCTGGAGGCCGACCGCCCCTGGTTCGCCACCCAGTACGTACCGGGCCCGTCCCTGCACGACAAGGTGAACGAGGAGGGCCCGCTGCCCGCCGCCCAGGTCGCGTCGATCGGGTCGGCGCTGGCGGAGGGGCTGTTGGCGGTGCATGAGGCGGGGGTCGTCCACCGTGACCTCAAGCCCTCGAACATCCTGCTCTCCCCCAAGGGCCCGCGCATCATCGACTTCGGCATCGCCTGGGCGACCGGGGCCAGCACCCTCACCCACGTCGGCACGGCGGTCGGCTCGCCCGGCTTCCTCGCGCCCGAGCAGGTGCGGGGCGCGGCGGTGACCCCGGCGACCGACGTCTTCGCGCTGGGCGCGACGCTCGCGTACGCCTCGACGGCGGACTCGCCGTTCGGGCACGGCAGTTCCGAGGTGATGCTGTACCGGGTGGTGCACGAGGAGCCGCAGTTGCTGGGCGTCCCCGACGCCCTGGCGCCGCTGCTCCACGCCTGTCTGGCGAAGGATCCGGAGGACCGGCCGAGCACTCTGCAACTGTCGCTGCGGCTGAAGGAGATCGCGGCGCGCGAGGCGCACGGGCACGGCACCGGGCACGGCACCGGGCACGGCACCGGGCATGGGCACGGCACCGGGCACGGCACCGGGCATGGGCACGGCACCGG
>NZ_JAHLEM010000746.1 GCF_018883605.1 Streptomyces niphimycinicus
GAGCTGGCCGCGGCGCATGTGGCGGGGGTCTTCTCGCTGGAGGACGCGTGTGCGCTGGTGGCGGCGCGCGGGCGGTTGATGCAGGCGCTGCCCGAGGGCGGTGCGATGGTGTCGCTGAAGGCCGCGGAGGCCGAGGTGCTGCCGCATCTGGCCGGTTACGAGGACCGGGTGAGTGTGGCCGCGGTCAACGGCCCGGCGGCGACTGTCATCTCCGGTGCGGAGTCGGCGGTGCTGGCGGTGGCGGAGGCGGTGGGGGTCAAGAGCAGGCGGCTGAGCGTCTCGCACGCTTTCCACTCGCCGCTGATGGAGGGGATGCTGGCCGAGTTCGCCGAGGTGGCGGCCGGGATCAGCTACGCCATGCCAGGCACCGCGATCGTTTCGAATGCCACGGGTGAGCCGGTGGGCGAGGAGGTGTGCTCGCCGGAGTACTGGGTGCGCCATGTGCGTCAGGCGGTGCGTTTCGGGGACGGCATCCGGTTCCTCGAAGGGCAGGGTGTCACCCGTTTCGTGGAAATCGGCCCGGCGGGTGTCCTCTCCGCCATGGGCCAGGAGTGCGTCTCCGGCCCGGCCGCGTTCGTCCCCCTCCTGCGCAAGGACCGTGACGAGGCCGAGGCGCTGCTGTCCGGGGTCGCCCAGGTGCACGCTCACGGTGGCGAGGTCGACTGGGAGGGGGTGTTCGCCGGGCGCGGTGCGCGCCGGGTGGCGCTGCCCACGTACGCCTTCCAGCGGCAGCGCTACTGGTTCGACCCCGCCACGCCTGGAACGCCGACCGCCGCCGCCACGGGCGTGTCCTCCGTGGAGGCACGCTTCTGGGAGGCGGTCGAGCGCGAGGATCTGGCGGCGCTGACCACCACCCTGGAGATCGACCAGCAGACGCGGCTCAGCGAGCTGCTGCCCGCGCTCTCCTCCTGGCGCCGGGGCCAGAGCGACCGCGCCACCGTGGACTCCTGGCGCTACCGGATCACCTGGTCCCCGGTCTCCGTCGAAGAACGTACGGCCCCGCTGTCCGGCACCTGGCTGCTGGCCGTGCCCGAGGGCCGGGCCGACAGCGCGCGGGTCGCCGCCGTGGCGGCCGCCCTCGACCGGCGCGGCGCACACATCGCTCCCCTCACCCTGTCCACGAGCGGCCGTGACGCGCTCGCCGAGCGGCTGCGCCGGGCGGTGGCCACCGGGGGCACCCCGGCCGGTGTGCTCTCGCTGCTCGCCCTCGACGACGATCAGCACCCCGAACACACCGCGCTCACCACCGGTCTGGCCCTCAATGTCGGGCTGATCCAGGCGCTGGGCGACGCGGGGATCGCCGCGCCGCTGTGGCTCGCCACCGCCGGGGCGGTATCGGTGAGCGGAGCCGATCCGCTCGGCAGCCCCGCACAGGCCGCCACCTGGGGCCTCGGCCGGGTCGTGGCCCTGGAACACCCGCAGCGGTGGGGCGGTCTGGTCGACCTCCCCGGTGACCTCGACGAGCGGACGGCGGACCGGCTGTGCGCCGCGCTCTCCGGCATCGTCGGCGACAGCGGTCCGGAGGACCAGCTCGCCCTCCGCGACGCCGGGGTGTTCGTCCGGCGGCTCGTGCGGGCGCCGCTGCGCGCACCGGGCCGGGAGAGCTGGAAGCCGCATGGCACCGTACTGATCACCGGGGGCACCGGCGGGCTCGGCGCCCAGGTCGCCCGCTGGCTGGCCCGCTCCGGCGCCGAACATCTCGTGCTCACCAGCCGCCGTGGCCCGGCGGCACCCGGCGCCGCCGAACTGCGCGACGAGCTGACCGCGCTGGGCGAGGGCGGCGTACGGGTGACGGTGGCGGCGTGCGATGTCCGCGACCGCGACGAGGTGGCGGCGCTGCTGCGCCGGACCACCGCCGGGGGCGACCCGGTGCACGCCGTCTTCCACGCCGCGGGCGTCGTGGAGTTCGCCCAGCTCGCCGACAGTACGGTGGCCGACTTCGCGGAGATGGCCGACGGCAAGGTCCTGGGTGCCGCCCATCTGGACGCGCTGCTGGACCAGGACCACCTCGAGGCGTTCGTGCTCTTCTCGTCGATCGCCGCCACCTGGGGGAGCGGTGGACAGAGCGCCTACGCCTCCGCCAACGCCTGTCTGGACGCCCTCGCCGAGCACCGCGCGGCACGTGGCCTCCCCGCCACCTCCGTGGCCTGGGGCCCCTGGGCCGACCACGGCATGATCGAGCACGGCGAGGTGGCGGAGCACCTGAGCCGCCGTGGACTGCCCGCGATGGCACCGCAGTTGGCGGTGGCCGCGCTCGGCGAGGCACTGCACACCGGCGAGACCTCCCTGGTCCTGGCCGATGTGCGCTGGGACCGCTTCGTCCCCGGCTTCACCGCGGCGCGCCCCCGGCCGCTGATCGGCGAACTGCCGGAGGTGCGCGACGCCCTCGCCACCACGGCGGCCGCCCCCGACGGCACGGGGCCGGACGGCGTGGCGGACACCTTCCTGGCGGGCCTGGCGGGCCTTACGGGCGAGGGCCTGGACCGGGCCCTGCGGGACCTGGTGCACGCCCAGGCGGCGGCCGTGCTCGGCCACTCCTCGTCCGACGCGGTGACCGGCGGCCGCCCGTTCAAGGAGCTGGGCTTCGACTCGCTCACCGCCGTGGAACTGCGCAACCGGCTGGCCACGGTCACCGGACTCGACCTGCCCGCCACCCTCGTCTTCGACTATCCGGCACCCGCGCCGCTGGCCGAGTACCTCCGCGGCGAGCTGCCGTCGGCCCGGCCGATGGACGCGCTCACCCTCCTCGACGATCTGGACCGGTGGGAGTCCGCGCTCCCGGAGCTGATCGCCGACGACGGAGTCCGGGAGCGGCTGACGGGCCGTCTCGGCGACCTCATGGCGAAGTTGGGCGGCACGCCCGTGGAGCACACCGGCGGTCCATCCCCCGACACCGAACTCCTTTCCGCTACCGCCGACGAGGTCTTCGACTTCATCGACAACGAATTCGGGGCTTCCTGATGGCGAACGAGAACGAAGAGAAACTCCTCACCTACCTCAAGCGGGTCTCCTCCGATCTCAAGCAGGCCCGTGCGCGGCTGGATCAGATCGAGGCGGACGAGCGGGAGCCGATCGCCATCGTCTCGATGGGCTGCCGCTTCCCCGGCGGTGTCCGCTCACCGGAGGAGCTGTGGCGGCTGGTGGCCGAGGGCCGGGACGCGATCTCGGAGTTCCCCGCCAACCGGGGCTGGGACGTCGAGGGACTCTACGACCCGGATCCGGGCCGGTCGGGCACCTGCAACACCCGCGAAGGCGGATTCGTCCACGACGCCGACCAGTTCGACCCGGCCTTCTTCGGCATCTCCCCGCGTGAGGCGCTGGCCATGGACCCGCAGCAGCGGCTGCTGCTCGAAGTGTCCTGGGAGGCGATCGAACGCGCGGGCATCGACCCGCTCTCGCTCAAGGGGAGCAGGGCCGGGGTCTATGTGGGGCTCGCCTCGTTCCAGTACGGCGGAGACCCGCAGTACGCGCCGCGGAGCGTCGAGGGCCATCTGCTGATCGGCAACGTCTCCAGCGTCGCCTCCGGCCGGATCTCCTACACCCTCGGCCTCGAAGGGCCGGCCGTCACCCTGGACACCGCCTGCTCCTCATCGCTGGTGACCATGCATCTGGCGGCCCAGGCGCTGCGCCGCGGCGAATGCTCGCTGGCGCTGGCCGGAGGGGTGGCGGTGATGGCCACCCCCGGCGTCTTCGTCGAATTCAGTCATCAGCGCGGACTGGCGGCAGGTGGCCGCTGCAAGTCCTTCGCCGCGGGCGCCGACGGCACCGGCTGGGGCGAGGGCGCGGGCATGGTGCTGCTGGAGCGGCTGTCCGACGCCCGCCGCAACGGCCACCCGGTCCTCGCCGTCCTGCGCTCCAGCGCCGTCAACCAGGACGGCGCCAGCAACGGCCTCGCCGCGCCCAACGGCCCGGCCCAGCGCCGCGTCATCGAGGCGGCGCTGGCCGCCGCCGGGCTGACGGTGGACGACGTCGACGCCGTCGAGGCCCATGGCACGGGCACGGCGCTGGGCGACCCGATCGAGGCGGGCGCGCTGCTCGCCACCTACGGCAAGGGCCGCACCTCCGGCCATCCGCTGTGGCTCGGCTCGCTCAAGTCCAACATCGGCCACACCCAGGCGGCGGCCGGGGTCGGCGGGGTCATCAAGACGGTGATGGCGCTGCGCCATGGAACGCTGCCGAGGACACTCCACGTCGACCAGGCGTCCCCGGCCGTCAACTGGTCCTCCGGCGCGGTCGAGCTGCTCACCGAGGCCCAGGAGTGGCCGGAGCGTGGCCGCCCACGCCGCGCCGGGGTGTCCGCGTTCGGCGTGAGCGGCACCAACGCCCATGTCATCCTCGAACAGGCCCCGGCCGCCGGGGAGGACGACGATGACGGCGCACCCGCACTCGAGGGGACCGTGCTCGGCGGCTCCACCGTCCCCTGGGTGCTCTCCGGCAGGAACGAAGCGGCCCTGCGGGCGCAGGCCGAGCGGCTGCTGGCGCGGCTGAACGAACGTCCAGAGCTGTCCCCCGCCGATGTCGGCCATGCGCTCGCCACCGGACGGTCGGCCTTCGAATACCGCGCCGCGGTCGTGGCCGCGGATCACTCCCAACTGCTGGGCCACCTGGGGGCGTTGGCCTCGGGAAAGGTCTCCGCCGGGGTGGTGCGCGGCGAGGGCGCGGCAGTGGTGGAGGCCCGTCCGGTGTTCGTGTTTCCGGGGCAGGGGTCGCAGTGGGTGGGGATGGCGGTGGAGTTGTTGGATTCGTCGCCGGTGTTCGCGGGTCGGATCGCGGAGTGTGAGGTGGCGCTGTCGGGGTTTGTGGAGTGGTCGTTGGTCGAGGTGTTGCGGGGTGGGGGTCCGGGGTTGGGGCGGGTGGATGTGGTGCAGCCGGTGTTGTGGGCGGTGATGGTGTCGTTGGCGGAGGTGTGGCGTGCGTGTGGGGTGGTGCCTGCTGCGGTGGTGGGGCATTCGCAGGGGGAGATCGCTGCGGCGGTGGTTGCGGGTGGGTTGTCGTTGGAGGACGGGGCGCGGGTGGTGGC
>NZ_JAHLEM010000747.1 GCF_018883605.1 Streptomyces niphimycinicus
GGCATCCGGTGTCGCGCCTGCTGCGGTGATGGGGCATTCGCAGGGGGAGATCGCCGCGGCGGTGGTGGCGGGTGGGTTGTCGTTGGAGGACGGGGCGCGGGTGGTGGCGCTGCGCTCGCAGGCCATCGCACGGGGCCTCGCCGGACACGGCGGCATGATGTCCGTTTCGCTCCCGGTCGAGGAGGTGCGGGAGCGCATCACCGCGTGGGACGGCCGTATCTCCGTGGCGGCCGTCAACGGCCCCGGCGCGGTGGTGGTCTCCGGTGAACCGGAGGCGCTGCACGAACTGCTGGCCCGCTGCGAGGCCGAGGACGTACGGGCGAAACTGATCCCGGTGGACTACGCCTCGCACTCCGCCCAGGTGGAGCAGATCCACGACGAGCTGCTGGACATCCTCGCCCCCATCCGTCCCCGCACCTCGCGGATCGTCTTCCACTCGACCGTCACCGGCGAACCCCTCGACACCGCCGGGCTCGACGCCGCCTACTGGGCCCGCAACCTGCGCGAGACCGTGCGGCTCGAAACGGCCACCCGGGCGCTGCTCACCAGCGGCCACCGGCTGTTCGTGGAGGTGAGCCCGCACCCCGTGCTGGCCGCCGCCATGGAGGCCACCGTCGAGGCCGCCGACGGCGCGGCCGCCGTCATCGGCACCCTGCGCCGCGAGGAGGGCGGCCCCGAGCGGATGCTGCTCTCGCTCGCCCAGGCGTACGTCCACGGTGCGGAGGTGGACTGGCGGGGGCTGTTCGCCGGGCGGGGAGCCCGGCGCGTGGACCTTCCCACGTACGCGTTCCAGCGCTCCCGCTACTGGGTCGAGCCCCGGACCGGGCCCGTCGCCGAGGCGGCCACCGGCCCGGCGGAGGCAAAGTTCTGGACCGCGGTCGAGAACGCCGACCTGGACACGCTGACGGCCACACTGGGCACCGGCCCCGACGCGCCGCTCAGCGAGGTGCTTCCGCTGCTCTCCTCGTGGCGGTCCCGGCTGAGCGACCAGGCGGTGCTCGACTCGTGGCGCTACCGCATCGGCTGGCAGCCGGTCGACGGACAGCGGACCCCCGCGCTCACCGGCCGCCGGCTGGTGGCGGTGCCCGACAGCACTGCGGCCACCAGTACGCAGGCCGCTGACGTTGAGGCCATCACCGCCGGACTCGCCGCGCTCGGCGCCGAGATCGTCCCCCTGCGGATCGGCCCGGACGACACCGACCGCACCCGGCTCGCCACCCGTATCACCGAGGCCCTCGGGGAAGCCGGGGCGCCCGGCGGTGTGGTGTCCCTGCTGGCCCTCGACGAGGCACCGCATCCGGCACACCCCGACATCCCCACCGGGTTCGCCACCACCCTCGCCCTGGTACGTGCGCTGGGCGACGCGGGGATCGACGCACCCCTGTGGTGTGTCACCCGCGGCGCCGTCTCCGCGAGTGGCGCCGACCGTCTCGAAGCCCCCGCACAAGCCCTCGTCTGGGGCCTGGGCGGTGCGGTCGCCCTGGAACACCCGCAGCGCTGGGGCGGCCTGATCGATCTGCCCGCCAGGCTCGACGAGGGTTCCCTCCGGGCGCTCGCCCGGGCCCTGACCGGCCAGGACGGCGAGGACCAACTGGCCATCCGCGCCACGGGCACCCTCGCCCGGCGGCTCAGGCGGGCCGGTGCCACTTCCACCGCCGGGCGCTGGCAGCCCCGCGGCACCGTACTGATCACCGGCGGCACCGGCGGCGTCGGCGCCCAGATCGCCCGCGGACTGGTCCACGAGGGCGCCGAACACGTGGTGCTCGTCAGCCGCCGCGGGCCCCAGGCCCCGGGCGCCGCCGAGCTGAAGGCCGAACTGGCCGAACGCGGCGCCCGGGTGACCGTCACCGCCTGCGATGTGGCCGACCGCGCGGCACTGGCCCATCTGCTGGACTCGGTCACGGGCGACGGCGCGGACCACCCGCTGACCGCCGTGGTGCACGCCGCCGGAGCGCTGGACGACGCCACCGTCGACGCGCTCACCCCCGAGCGGATCGAGACCGTACTGCGCCCCAAGGTGGCGGGCGCGCGCCATCTGCACGAGCTCACCCGGGACCTGGACCTCGACGCGTTCGTCCTGCTCTCCTCGATCGCCGGCACCGTGGGCGCCGCCGGACAGGGCAACTACGCGGCGGCCAGCGCGTATCTCGACGCACTCGCCCAACTCCGCCGCGCGGACGGCCTGCCCGCCACGTCCGTGGCCTGGAGTGCCTGGGCGGGCGGCGGAATGATCGACGGTGCGGTGGCGGACCAGTTGCGACGGCGCGGCGCGCCCCCCATCGACGGTGCGCGGGCCCTGGAACTGCTGCGGCAGACGGTCGCGCACGGCGACGGTTTCCTCGTCGCCGCCGACATCGACTGGGGCCGTTTCGCATCCGCCCTGTCCGCCACCCGGCCGCTGCCGCTGCTCGCCGACCTTCCCGAGGCGGGCGCCACCGGGCAGGACCCGGCCGAGGCGGAGGGGGAGCAGGCCGGTGGCGCCGCCGCGCTGCGCAAGCGGCTCGTGGAGCTGAGCCCGGCCGACCGTCACACCGCCCTGGTGGAGCTGGTGAGCGAGCAGGCGGCCGCGGCTCTCGGCTACGCCGACGCGGGCGCGGTCGAGACCGGACGGGCCTTCAAGGAGCTGGGCTTCGACTCGCTCACCGCGGTCGATCTGCGCAACCGGCTCAACGCCGCCACCGGACTGCGGCTGCCGGTCACCCTCGTCTTCGACTACCCGACCGCAGGCGACCTCGCCGAGCTGCTGCGGGAGGAACTCCTCCCATCGGACGAGGAGTCCATGGACACCGCGTCGCTCGCCGAGCTCGACCGCGCCCAGTCCACCCTCGCCGCCCTGGAGCTGGACGACATCGAATCGGCCACCGACGACGAGATGTTCGAGCTGCTCGACGGGATGTTCGAGCTGCTGGGCCGGGATGTGACGGCCCGATGAACCGCCGCGCCACCGCCCCGGCCGCCACCGACGTTCCGGCCCTCTTGAGGAGCTGACGACCATGGACAACGAGAAGAAGCTGCGCGACTACCTCAAGCGGGCCACCGGCCACCTCCGCGCGGCACACGGCCGGATCCAGGAGCTTCAGACTCCCGAGCCGATCGCCATCGTGGCGATGAACTGCCGCTACGCGGGCGACATCCGGTCCCCCGAGGATCTGTGGCAGGCCGTCGCCGAAGGCCGGGACGGCATGGGCGACTTCCCGGCCGATCGCGGCTGGGACCTGCCGAACCTCTTCGACCCGGACCCCGACCGGGAGGGCCGCACCTACGCCCGCCAGGGCGGATTCCTGCATGACGTGGACCAGTTCGACCCGGCGTTCTTCGGCATCTCGCCGCGCGAGGCCCTCACCATGGACCCGCAGCAGCGGCTGCTGCTGGAAGTGGTCTGGGAGACCTTCGAACGGGCCGGAATCGACCCGGGCACCCTGCGCGGCAGCGACACCGGCATCTTCATGGGCGCCACCGACTTCGACTACGCCCGCGGTCTGACCGAGCTGCCCGAAGGGCTCGAAGGCCAGATGTCCATGGGCGCCTCGGGCGCCATCCTCTCCGGCCGCGTCGCCTACACCCTGGGCCTGGAGGGACCGGCCGTCACGGTCGACACCATGTGTTCATCCTCGCTGGTGGCGCTGCACATGGCCTGCCAGGCGCTGCGGCAGGGCGACTGCTCGATGGCGCTCACCGGCGGCACCACCGTGATGTCCACCCCGAGCGGCTTCATCGAGTTCAGCCGCCAGCGTGCACTGTCCACCTCCTCCCGCTGCCAGGCGTTCTCCTCGACGGCCGACGGCACCGCCTGGGGCGAGGGCGTCGGAGTGCTGCTGCTGGAACGGCTCTCGGACGCCCGCCGCAATGGCCACACCGTGCTCGCGGTCGTCCGCGGCTCCGCCATCAACCAGGACGGCGCCAGCAACGGCCTCACCGCGCCGAACGGCCGTGCCCAGCAGCGGGTGATCCGCCAGGCGCTGGCCAACGCCACGCTGTCCGGCGCCGATGTCGATGTGGTCGAGGCGCATGGCACGGGAACGTCGCTGGGCGACCCGATCGAGGCGGGCGCCCTGCTCGCCAC
>NZ_JAHLEM010000748.1 GCF_018883605.1 Streptomyces niphimycinicus
GAACGGCCGTGCCCAGCAGCGGGTGATCCGCCAGGCGCTGGCCAACGCCACGCTGTCCGGCGCCGATGTCGATGTGGTCGAGGCGCATGGCACGGGAACGTCGCTGGGCGACCCGATCGAGGCGGGCGCCCTGCTCGCCACGTACGGGAAGAAGCGCCCGGCCGACCGGCCACTGTGGCTCGGCTCGCTGAAGTCCAACATCGGCCACACGGCCGCCGCCGCGGGGGTCGGCGGCGTGATCAAAATGGTGCAGGCCATCCGCCACGGCGTGCTGCCCAGGACCCTGCACATCGAGGAGCCGTCGCCCAACGTGGACTGGTCCTCGGGCGCCGTCGAACTGCTCACCCAGGCCCGGCCGTGGCCGGAGACCGGGCGGGTCCGCCGCGCCGGGGTCTCCGCCTTCGGCGCCAGCGGCACCAACGCCCACGCCATCATCGAGCAGGCTCCCAAGGAGGAGGCCGCGGAGCCTTCGGGTACTTCGGCCGAGGGGGACGCCCCGGTGGGCGGCGCAACGGTGCCGTGGGTGCTGTCGGCCAAGACCGAGCCGGGCCTGCGGGCGCAGGCGGAACGGCTGCTGACGCGCCTCGCGGAGGACCCGGAGCTGCCCCCGGCGGACGTGGGCCTCTCGCTGGCCACCACCCGCGCCCTCTTCGACCACCGCGCCGTGGTGGTCGGTGGCGGCGTCGAGGACTTCCGTGGCGGTCTGACGGCCCTCACCCGGGGCGAGCCCGGTGGCCTCGTGGCTCAGGGCGTGGCGGGCCCGGTCGGGAAGCCGGTGTTCGTGTTTCCGGGGCAGGGGTCGCAGTGGGTGGGGATGGCGGTGGAGTTGTTGGATTCGTCGCCGGTGTTCGCGGGTCGG
>NZ_JAHLEM010000749.1 GCF_018883605.1 Streptomyces niphimycinicus
AGGCGCTGCGCGACCCCGCGCTGCGCACCGCCGCCCGGAAGCTGATCGCGCTCGCCGGGCCGGGGCTGCCGCCGGCCCCGCCCCGCGAGGAGGCGCGGACCGGCTTCGGCCCGCTGCACTCCCTGCGCCGCGACAAGAAGGCCATCAGCCACCACTACGACGTCGGCAACGACTTCTACGAGCTGGTGCTCGGCCCCTCGATGGTCTACTCCTGCGCCTACTGGGACGACGGACCGGATGCGGCGCTCGAGGACGCCCAGCGCGCCAAGCTGGACCTCGTCTGCCGCAAGCTGGCCCTGCGACCGGGGCAGCGGCTGCTGGACGTGGGGTGCGGCTGGGGCTCGATGGTGCTGCACGCGGCGCGCGAGTACGGGGTGCGCGCCGTCGGCGTCACGCTCTCCGAGGAGCAGGCGGCGTACGCCCGTAAGCGCATCGCGGACGCCGGGCTCACCGACCAGGTGGAGATCCGGGTCCAGGACTACCGCGAGGTTCCGGACGGGCCGTACGACGCCATCTCCTCCATCGGCATGGCCGAGCATGTGGGCTCCGTGCGCTACGCCGAGTACACCGCCATCCTGCACCGGCTGCTGCGGCCCGGCGGGCGGCTGCTGAACCACCAGATCGCCCGGCGCCCCCAGCCGGACGAAGAGGCGTACCACGTGGACGAGTTCATCGACCGGTATGTCTTCCCCGACGGCGAGCTGGCCCCGGTCGGCCGGACCGTCACCCAGCTCGAGGAGGCGGGCTTCGAGGTACGCGATGTGGAGGCCATCCGCGAGCATTACGCGCTCACGCTGCGCAGTTGGGTCGCCAACCTGGAGCGGTCCTGGCCGCGGGCCATGCGGCTGACCTCCCCGGGCCGGGCCCGGGTCTGGCGGCTCTATATGGCGGCCTGTGCCCTCTCCTTCGAACGCAACCGGATCGGGGTCAACCAGATCCTCGCCGTCCGCACCCCCGAGAGCGGGACCTCGGGGCTGCCGCTGCGCGCCCGCGACTGGCGCGGCTGAAACGCGGACGTCCCCGTCCGCCCCGGACAGGGGGCGGACGGGGACGTCCGGTGGCGGCCTGCCGATCGGCCCGCCGCTACTCGGCCTTGATGGCCATCAGCATGTTGAGCTTGGAGGCCCGCCGGGCCGGCCACAGCGCGGCGATCACCCCGACCAGCGCGGCCATCAGCAGGAACAGACCCATCCGGGCCCACGGCAGCACCAGCTCGTAGGTCGGCAGTTCGGCGGCGATCAGCTCACCGGCCGCCCAGCCGAAGAAGACGCCGAGGCCGATGCCGAGCACCCCGCCGAAGAGCGAGATGACCAGCGACTCCAGCCGCACCATCCGCTTGATACCGGCCCGGTCCAGGCCGATCGCCCGCAGCATGCCGATCTCCTTGGACCGCTCGAAGACCGACATCGCCAGGGTGTTGATGACGCCGAGCACCGCGACGATCACGGCCATGCCGAGCAGCCCGTAGAGCATGTTCAGCATCAGGGTGAACGCCTTGGCGATCTCGTCCGAGAGGTCCTGCTTGTTCTGGACCTTGATCGCGGGGTTGTCGCCGAGCGTCTTCTTCAGCAGGTCCTGGGTGTCCTGCGTGGCGCCGCCCTTGGTCTTCAGCATCACCTGGAAGTCGGCGACGGTCGTCATATGCGGGGTGACCGTGGCGCTGTCCAGCATGACGCCGTTGACCATCTGGTTGCCCTCGTAGACACCGCCCACGGTCAGCCGGCCCTTGCTGCCGTCCTCGTAGGTCACGGGGAAGGCGGAGCCGACCTTCCAGTGGTTCGCGTCGGCGATCTTGTCGTCGACGAGGACCTTGGTGCCACCGAGCGCGCCGAAGGAGCCCTCGGTGAAGTCCACGTTCACCAGTTCCTTGATGGCCTTGGGGTCGACGCCCATCAGGGTCTCGGTGTCACCGGCGACCCGGGCCGGGGAGGAGCGCAGCGGGCTGATCGCGGTGACCTGGTCCACCTTGGCCAGGGTCTTGGACACCTCCGGCGACAGCGGCCGTACGCCGTCCCCGCCCATGCTGACCACGTAGTCGGACTTCAGCCCGTCGGCGGCCATGTTGTTGATGCCCTTCTGCATGCTCCCCGCGATCACCGTCATGCCGGTGATCAGGGTGAGGCCGACCATCAGGGCGGAGGCGGTGGCGGCGGTACGGCGCGGGTTGCGCACCGCGTTCTGCCGGGCCAGCTTGCCGGGCATCCCGAAGATCTTCAGCACCGGGGAGGCGGCCGCGATCAGCGGCCGGGACAGCAGCGGGGTGAGGATGAAGACGCCGATCACCAGGACGGCCGCGCCGAACGCCATCGGGCCCTGGCCGTCGCTGCCGCTCATGCCCGTACCGGACACCACCAGGGCGATACCGGCCGCGGCGAAGAGCGAACCGATGGTGTTGCGGACCACCAGACCACGGGTGGTCGGCGCGGCGTGCACGCTGTTCATCGCGGCGATCGGCGGGATCTTGGCGGCGCGGCGGCCGGGCAGCCAGGCGGAGAGCACGGTCACCACGACGCCCACCAGCACCGAGATCAGCACCGTGTTGGGCGCGACGACCAGCGGACCGTCCGGGACGCTGGCCCCGGTGGAGTTGAGCACCGAGCGCAGCAGGGCGCCGATGCCGACACCGGCCGCGAGGCCCACCACGGCCGCGACGGCGCCCACGAAGGTGGCCTCCATCAGCACCGACCGGGTCACCTGACGGCGGGTCGCACCCACCGCGCGCATCAGGGCGAGCTCCTTGGTGCGCTGGGCGACCAGCATGGAGAAGGTGTTGACGATGATGAAGATGCCGACGAAGAGCGCGATCCCGGCGAACACCAGCATCGCGGTCTGCATGCTGCTCATGCCGTCTTCGATCGCCTTGGCCTGGTCATCGGCGAGCTTCTTGCCGGTGGTGGCCTTGGCCTGCTCGGGCAGGACCTTGTCGAGCGCGGACTTCAGCGTCGCCTGCGAGGTGCCCGCGGCGGCCTTCACATCGATCTCGTCGAACTGCCCGGGCTTGGCGAACAGCTTCTGGGCGGTGACCGTGTCGTACAGCGCGAGGGAGCCGCCGGCCGCCACATTGCCGTCGTCGGTGGTGAAGACGCCGACGATCTTCTCGGTGCGCACCGGGCCGTCGACGGAGACCCGGATGGAGTCCCCGGCCTTGTACTTGCCGCGCTCGGCGGTCTTGGAGTCGAGCGCGATCTCACCCGGGGCCTTGGGGGCGCGGCCCTCGGTCATCGTGTACCGGGGGTCCTTGCCGTCGGCTCCCGGGTAGTAGTTGCCGCCGCGGTTGGAGAAGCCGCCGCCGAGCAGGTCGCCCTTCTTGTCGGCGAGGGCGGAGTAGCCGTTCACCACACCGTAGGCGGAGGCGGCGCCGGGCACCTTGGCCGCCTTGTCGAGCACCTGCTGGCTCAGCCGGGGGGCGTCACCGGGGTTGGCGGAGTCGTCGTCCTTCTTGTCCGGGCTGATGGCGACGTCGACGCCCTGGAAGCCCTTCTGAGAGCTCTTCTGATAGGCGTCGGAGATGGTGTTGGTGAAGACCAGGGTGCCGGCGACGAAGGCCACGCCGAGCATCACGGCGAGCACGGTCATCAGCAACCGGGCCTTGTGCGCAAGCACATTGCGCAGGGCTGTACGGAGCATGAGTGTCAGTCCTGAGGGGTGGGGAGGGGAGTGCGAGGCGGCGCCCCGGAGGCGAACCGAGCCTGAAAAGCGGATACGGGCGCGCCCCGGGTCAGCTCGTACGGCCCTTGGCGTCGAAACGCTTCATGCGGTCGAGGACCGAGTCGGCGGTGGGGTTGCGCAGATCGTCCACGATCCGGCCGTCGGCGAGGAAGACCACCCGGTCGGCGTAGGACGCGGCGACCGGGTCGTGGGTCACCATCACGATCGTCTGGCCCATCTCCCGCACCGAGTTGCGGAGGAAGCCCAGGACCTCGGCGCCGGAGCGGGAGTCCAGGTTCCCGGTCGGCTCGTCGGCGAAGATGATCTCCGGCTGGCCGGCCAGGGCGCGGGCCACCGCGACGCGCTGCTGCTGACCACCCGACAGTTGGTTGGGCCGGTGCTTGAGCCGCCCGGCCAGGCCGACCGTGGCCACGACCTGGTCCAGCCACGCCTGGTCGGCCTTGCGGCCGGCGATGTCCATCGGGAGGGTGATGTTCTCCAGCGCGTTCAGCGTCGGCAGCAGGTTGAACGCCTGGAAGATGAAGCCGATCTTGTCGCGGCGCAACTGGGTGAGCTTCTTGTCCTTGAGCGTGGTCAGTTCGACGTCGCCGATCCGGGCCGAGCCGCTGGAGATCGTGTCGAGACCTGCCATGCAGTGC
>NZ_JAHLEM010000075.1 GCF_018883605.1 Streptomyces niphimycinicus
GAGCCGCGCCGGGCCGCCGAGGTCCCGCGTCCTGCCGTCCGCCCGCTGGACGAGCGAGCCGCCCGGCCCCCGGAAGAACGTGCTGAGCGCCTCGCCATCGCGTACGACGGCCGGGCTCGCCGTGGCCTTCGCGCCCAGGCCGGCACCGGGGAGGGCGTCCGCACCGGTGAGCCTGAGGAACGCGGTGCCATGCGCCGGTACCTCGACGGTGTACGACCCGGTGTGCGTCCCACGGTCGGCCCGCGCCCGCAGATCACGGACCGCGACCGCGCCGCCCAGTGCCACATCGGAGAAGTTCACGGTGCGCTCGACGGTCCGGTCCGAGCGGTTGAGCAGGACGACCGCGCGCCGGCCGTGCCCCGAGAGCACCTTGCTGTAGACATCGCCGACGGAGTCGGTGGCCACCCGCACGCCCTGGACGGCCAGCGGGTCCTGGTCGACCGCGATGATCTCCGGGTTGCGCAGCGTCCGGAGCATCGAGTCGGACAGCGTTCGCGGGTCGGAGCCCAGCACGAGCGGCGAACCCATCTCCGCCCACATCACGAACTGCGTGGTGGACTCCTCCTCCGTCAGCTCGTACGACCCGTCGGTCATGCGGCGCATCGGGATCAGATAGTCCGGGTCGTTGTAGTGGCCGGGCCCCTGGGCCTCGGGGTGCCAGGCGTTGGCGTCCATATTGCGCAGCACATTGGGCCACTGGCCGGGGCTCGGCGTGCCCCAGGCGATATCGGTGCCGGTGCGCCAGGAGTCGGCGGCCGTCGGGCCGTAGGCGTAGGCGTTGTGCGCGTCCTGCTCGGGGGTGTGCGGCAGGCCCCAGTCGTCGGTGAGCGGGTTGCACAGATTCAGCAGCATCCGGCGTCCGGACTTCGCCACCGCGTCGCCGAACTCCTTGAACACCGGCCCCGGGTCGAGCATCTCGCCGATGCCGCACAGGAAGTCGACCTTGATCGCGTCGATCTTCCAGTCGGCGAACTGCCGTGCGTCCTCGGTGTAGTGGCCACGGCTGCCGAGGCCACAGTTCTAGCCGCCGTCGTAGGTGCCCGCGTCGGTGTAGATCCCGGCCCGCAGACCGCGTTGATGCAGGTAGGAGACGAGGGCCGGAATACCGGACGGGAACCGCTCCGGATGCGCCGCCAACCGCCCCTGGGCGTCCCGGGGGTCACCGGCCTGCCAGCCGCCGTCCAGCCACACGATGTCGTATCCACTGTCGCGCAGCCCGCTGCCGACCAGCCGGTCGGCGACCGCGCGCACCTCCTTCTCGGTGGGCGCCCCCAGCCCGTAGTAGGTGTTCCACCCCATATAGGGCGTCGGGGCGAGCCCGCTGTCGTAGTAGTCGGGCGCCCCTTGGTCCACGGCGGGGGCGGCCATGGCCACCGGGGTCGCGGTCGTGGCCAGGACCAGGGCGATCGCGGTCGCGACGGCGCCGCGGATGAGCGTTCGGTGGCGGGGTCTGTGCGCGGGTGGATGTGAAGACACGCGCCTCTCCGAAGGGTTGGGAAGCAGGAGGAGACATGACGCGGCCGCCCTCGGACGGGCGTCGACGGCGTCACGGCGAAGACTGTGGCCCGCACCCGAAACCCTGTCAAGAATTATTCCTAATTTATTTAAACAGCCCTCCGGCGGGCGCCCGCCTTCCGACTGCCGCCCCGCGCCCGGCCGCGACCACCCGGTCCCCTTGAGCAAGTGCGGCGGCGGTCAGCTCCCGGCCGAAGCCACGCGAGGCACCGGTGATAAACCAAACAGTCATGAATGCTCCCCAAAGGTGGAATTCTCGGGTGAGGCTCTCTCGGAGCGCCCTCCGGGGAGCGATCCCGCGCTCCGCCATCACCTCAACCCCTTCGAAGAGGTCTCGCCGTCATGCCCTGACCCTCCCCAGGCTAGGCAGGGCACTCAGCATCTGGGTGGCTCCGCCACTCCCACCTTCGCCCAAGTAATTCGGAAGTCCTATGGGAGCTATTCGGAAGTGTATGTTTTCAGGCTTCGGATTTCGTCGGCCTCACCATGTCGCCGGCGTAGTGGTTCACGGGGCCGCCGCTTCCGTCTCCGCTTCCGCTTCCGCCTCCGCGGCGCGGGCGAGGAGTTCGACCCATTCCTGGTGATCGTGTGGTGCCGGGGCGCGAGCGGGCGCTGGACTACCTCCATGGGCTGGTCGCGCCGCTGGAGAACCTGAACGGCTGGACCCTGTCCGGGCAGGTCGGGCAGATGCGTCCCGATGGTGTCCAGCGTCTGCTCAACTCTCTGACTGGGACGAGGAAGGATCCAGACCGGGCGGCGCCCGCGACAACGTCGCCCTCGTCGTCGTCCGTCTGTGACCGTCCGCCGATGACCGCGGCCCCGTCGGCCCCTCAGCGCCTCGTCACGGAACTGCAACGCCACGGTCTACCGGGCTCCGGACCCACACCCAGCGCGGGCCCGGAGCCAGGGTGGTCAGGCGAACGGACCGCCGTCCGCAAAGGCGTGTGCGGCGAACCGCTTGCCCATCCGGCGGTACGCGGCGGCGGTGGGATGCAGGCCATCGGGCAGGTCGGCCACCTCGTCGGGCCCGAGCAGTTCGCGTCCGTCGAGATAGTGCAGATGGGGATCGTGCGCCCGCCGGGCCGCCACGATCCGGGCCAGCTCGGCACGCACCAAAGTCAGCGACAAAGCCCCACCGGTCACGTCCGCCGGGTCACCCAGGGCCGTGATCTTCCCGTCCGCACCCATCGCGACCGGACCCGGACGCTCCTCGAACGTCGGACAGCTCACCGGGGAGATCAGCAGCAGCGGGGTCTCCGGGTGCCCCTCCCGGATCGTGTCGAGAAATCCGTGCACCGCCGGGCCGAACGACCGCTGCCGAAAGGCGGCCAGGCCCACGATGTTGATTCCCACCTTGAGGCTGATCAGGTCAGCCGGAAGATCGCGGATCGTCCGGGCGACATAGGGATCCAGCATCTCGTTGCCCGCCTGGCCGAGATTGATCACCTCCACTCCCCCGAGCGTTGCCGCCACCACCGGCCAGGTGCCGGTCGGGCCGTCGGCCTCCAGGCAGTGGCTGATGGAACTGCCGTAGTGCACCCAGCGGCGTCGCCCGTCCGGCAGTGGCGCCAACACCTTGCCGTCGGCTCGCAGGCCCACCAGTTCCGTGGGGGTCTGCTGCGGCAGCCACAGCTCGACCTGCTTCATGCCGGCCGGCAGCCCGCCGAACCGGACAGTCCCCGGTTTGCCCGGGATCAGTCGCTGCTCGGCCCCGGGGCCCGCCATCCGCAGCACGTTGCCCAGCGGCGCCTGCTGCCGCCCGAACGGCACGCCGTCCACCAGGAGTTCCATCATCCCGGTCGGGCGGGGTTGAGGTTCGGTGTCGAGCTGCCCCGTGGAGGTGAGTACGTCCAACTCCACCTCGCGCGCGTCGGTACGGAACACCAGCCGCACCCCCGAGGGCATCAGGGTCACCCCGTAGACCGAGGGATCCTGATACTGCACCTTGGTCCACGCCGGCAGCCGACGCGGCATCACCCCCGCCTCCGTGGTCTCCAGATCCAATGCACCCCGTAACTCCACTGGTCCGCCGACCAGCGGCACCGCCGTCATTCCCACCGTCACCGCTGCTGCTCCTTACGTCACCTGATAGATCGTCCGGCATAGCCATGCCTGGCACCGGCACACCAACCAGTGGGGGAACAACCACGACCAACGCCCCTTCGCAGCCTAGTGCTGCAACCGCATCTGGAGGTTGTGGCCTCGGCGTTTGTAGTGGGAACGGCGGGCTCGTGCCTGGCTGCGTCTGCGGGCGGCGACTTTGACCAGGTCTTTCAGAGCGTGTGTTTGACCTGCCCGTATGCCTCGTCCGCGGTCACCCACGCGAAGGGCACCCCGGCATCGACGGCGCGTTGCAGCATGAGCCTGAAGTGCTCGTTCTTGGTCGCGAAGCCGATCTCGTCGTCGATACCGGCACCCCGGCAGCGGTCCCGGTCATCGGTCCAGGAGACCGGGAGACAGAGCTCGCGGTCGATCAATGCCCGCCCCCTGGTCGAGGCGTAGGCCAGGAAGGTTCCGATCTGGCAGTTCTCCCGGCGGCCAGCGGTGCAGGTGTACTGCCGCTGGACGCCGGCCGACCTGCCGCCCTTTTTCAGGAAACCGGTGTCGTCACAGATCAGGACACCGTCCGGGTTACCGATCGTTTCCCACGACGCGCCCCGAGGGCGCGATGTCCTTCGGGGCGCGCGGCAGGGGTTCCGGTTCAGGCGTTGTAGCCACCGTGGGCGTCCAGCACCGCGCCCGTGACGTACGACGCGGCGGGGCTGGCCAGAAAGGCGATCGCTGCGGCGATTTCTCGGGAGTGGCCAACGCGTTGCAGGGACAGAGAGCTGACCAGGGCCTCGAGGGTCTCGGGGTCCGGCGTTTCCATGCCGTCCTCCATCAGTCCGGCCTCCACGACGTTGGCCGTGATGTTCCGGGGCCCGAGGTCCCGTGCGGCCCCCATGGTGTACCTCTCGATCCCTGACTTGGTCGCCGAGTAGTCGGCAACTCCCCGGACCCCGACCCGGGAGCCCAGTCCGGAACTCACCGTGATGATGCGGCCGCTTGCGCGCAGCACTCGGGAGGCGGCCCGGATGATGGCGATCACGCCGAGGTAGTTGGTGGCGTGCATCCGGTCCAGTGCGGCGGTGTCGGCGTCCGGGTCGTCCACCGTGCCGGCCACGGAGATCGCCGCGTTGTTGACGAGGATGTCCAGGCCGCCGAAATGCGCCACCACGTCATCGATCAGCGCCGGCGCCTGGCTCATGTCCGCCTGGTCGGACTTGAAGGCGACGGCCTTCGCTCCCTTGCCGCGCACCTCGTCGACGACAGCCTGCGCCTGCTTCTCGGAGCTGACAAAGGTGAAGGCGACGTCGGCGCCCTGCTCGGCCAGCAGTCGTACGGTCGCGGCTCCGAGTCCGCGCGACCCCCCGGTGACCAGGGCGACCTTGCCCGTGAGTGGCTTGCTCATTCTTCTCACCTCGTTGATTGGTCCTTCCCGACAGTCGCAACGCTAATTGTTACGACAGCTTGTTGCAACCTTCGCTGTTACGACTGCGTTGTCGTAACATAAAGCGTTGCGGCCAGAGGAGGGGTTCATGAGTGCCAACAGCAGGTTGACCATCGCCGCCCACGCGCTGGCCTGGATCGGTCTCTACCAGCGCCAGGGCCATGAGGTCGCCACCTCCGAGCAGATTGCGACCAGCGCGAACACCAACCCCGTGGTGATCAGGCGGCTGCTCGGCGAGCTGCGCAGGGCGGGGCTCGTGGAGTCCCGGCGGGGCGTGGGCGCGGGCTGGTCGCTGGCGCGCGAGCTGGGGTCGATGACCCTGCTCGACGTGTACGAGGCGGTGGAACCCGGCCCGCTGTTCGCGATGCACCGCACCACCCCGGACCAGGAGTGCGTGGTGGGTTACGGCATCCAGCCGGCGATGCAGGGCATCTACGAGGACATCGAGGAGACCCTGAGGCACGAGCTGGCCCGCGTCACGCTCGCGAACGTACTGCGGGACGTACTCGCGGCACCTCGTTAGCCTCCCCGTCCTGGCGGCGCCTGGAGCGGTGGCATCCCGCCCGTGGCCGGGTGGCCCGGCCGCCCGCGCCGCCACCCCGGCTCACTCTTCGGCGGCAAGGGCTACGGCTCCAACCCCAACCGGAGGGAACTGCGCAAGCGGCGGATCCTGTCGGTCATTTCCCGCAAGCGGCCGTGTCGGGTGCGGGTGTGCGGAGCTGCCTTTCGGTTGCGATGAGCGCCGTGTCCATGGGGGAATACATGCGTCGCCGGCGCAGGTCCGACGACATGAGCCACCGGATACGCGGTTATGCGGAGCGACGTTCCGAATATATGGAGCGCCGTTCCGCTTGGCAAGTGCGGTCGTAGGACAGGAGTGCCCCGTGAGTGAAGGCGACAAGCCGTTGTCGACCACGCCGAGCTCGGCCAAGCGCGCCGATGCCCGGCGGAACGAGCGGGCTCTGCTCGATGCCGCGGCGTCGGTGTTCGTCACGGACGGAGTGGACGCGCCGGTGCGCCGGATCGCCGCCGCGGCGGGTGTCGGCATGGGCACGATCTACCGGCACTTCCCCACGCGCGCGGACCTCGTCGTGGCCGTGTATCGGCACCAGGTCGACACCTGCGCCGAAGCCGGGCCCACCCTGCTGGCGACGGCGGCGTCGCCGTTCGCCGCGCTGCGTCAATGGGTGGATCTCTTCGTGGACTTCCTGGCGACCAAGCACGGGCTCGCCGCCGCCATGCGCAACGACCCCGACGGCTTCAGCGCCCTGCACGCGCTGTTCATCGAGCGCCTCGTGCCGGCTCTCGCCGATATCCTCGGCGCCGCCCGGGAGACGGGCGAGGTCACGGCCGATATCACCCCCTACCAGTTGATCCGCGCGATCGGCGATATCTGTGCGGGCGGCGAGAGGGTCGATCCGGAGTACGACGCGCGCCTCACCATTCGGCTGCTGCTCGACGGATGCCGGAGCTAGGTGCTCCGCTGGAAGTGTCGCGATGCGTCGTCGGCCGGCTGCGGTGCCGTCGTGGCTGGTCGTGCCCACGTGGCGGAGCCGCACAGCGGCACAGCCCCGCGCCCCTTCGGGGCGCCGCCCGAACCGTAGCGGACTTCCTCCGGCCTGCCGAGCGGCCGGGTCGCCGGGGTCCGGCGGCGAGGGCCTCCCGCTCCCGGTGCGAGCGCCGGCAGCGGGCCCGGCCGGTCTTCCCGGCCGCCGGTCAGGGCTGGATGTTCTCCAGGTCCTCCAGAAGGGACGGGTGCTTCGGCTCCCAGCCGAGCTCCTGTCGGGTGTGAGTGCTGGACGAGGGCTGGTCGGTCGCGAAGATCGGGCCGAGCGGGCCGTACGTCTCCGATGACACCGACTCGACCGGCAGGTCCAGCCGCCGGCCGATGACCGCGGCGATATCCCGGACCCTGTCTCCCTCGTCGGCCACGGCGTGCCAGGCGCTACCGGCCGGCGCCCGCTCCAGGGCGAGCCGGAAGAGGGCCGCCGTGTCGAGCGCGTGCACGGCGGGCCAGCGCTGTGTGCCGTCTCCCGCGTAGCCGGAGATGCCGGTGCTGCGTGCGATGTTGGTCAGCAGACCGGCGAACCCGCCCGCGCCCTCGTTGTGAACCGTGCGCGGCAGGCGTACGGCCGCGCTCCGGACCCCGCGCGAGGCCAGGCCCAGGGCCGCCGTGACCGCGCGACCGCGACCACCGACCGGCCCCTCGGTCATGAGCGGGTCGGCCTCGGTGGAGGCGCGGCCCGGCACATGGGGCGTACCCGAGGCGGTGACGAAGGGGCGGTCGCTGCCGACGAGCTCCTCGCCGAGGGCCGCGATGGCGGCACTCTCCTCGGCGACCGCCTTCGCGAGGGCCTCGGGGCTGCTGAAGTCGTTGGCGAACGCGAGGTGGATCACCCCGTCGGCCTGCGCTGCGCCGGCGCGAAGGACGTCCAGGTCGGCGAGGGCTCCCCGGAGCGGCTCGGCGCCGGCCGCCTCGGCGGCCAGTGCGGACGCGTCGGAGCGGGCGAGTGCGAGGACGGTATGGCCGCTGCCGAGCAGCTCGGCGACGACGGCGGATCCGATCAAGCCGGTGCCACCGGTGACAAAGACGCGCATGGAAATTCTCCCGCGAGTGATGGGACAAGAGTCCCATCACCTATGATGGGGCCATGGGCAGGTGGGAACCAGGGGCGCGCGAACGCCTCGTCGTGGCCGCGGTCGACCTGTTCACCGAGCAGGGGTACGACGCCACGACGGTCGCGCAGATCGCCGAGCGCGCCGGGGTCACCAAAAGCACGTTCTTCCGGCACTTCCCCGATAAGCGCGAGCTGCTGGTGGCCGGACAGGAGACGCTGAGCCGGCTGCTGGCCGAGGGGATCGCCGAGGCGCCCGACGGCGCCAGCCCGCTCGAGGCGGTCGCTTCCGGTCTCGAGCGCGCCTCGACCGCGATGGGCCCCGTCAACCGGGACTTCGCCCCTCGTCTGAAGGCGGCCATCGCCTCCAGCGCCGAGCTTCAAGAGCGTGACGCCCTCAAAAGCGTCAGCCTGGCGGCCGCGATGACGACCGCTCTGGTCGCCCGGGGCGTACCCGATCCGACCGCGGCTCTCGCGGGCGAACTGGGCCTTCTCGCCTTCAAGCGGGGGTACGCCGAATGGTCCGAGGGCGACCGCGACGGCAAGGACGAGCTCGCCGGGTA
This sequence comes from Streptomyces niphimycinicus, assembly GCF_018883605.1. GTDB lineage: Bacteria > Actinomycetota > Actinomycetes > Streptomycetales > Streptomycetaceae > Streptomyces > Streptomyces niphimycinicus. Next base: position 8,184 of record NZ_JAHLEM010000075.1, read on the forward strand.
CGCCCTGGCGGCCCTGGACGAACTGCGTGCGGCGAGCGCGTCGCTGGGCTGACCGGACCGACAGCCTCACGGTCTTGTCCTGCCCGCCATCCCGGCCTGGTGGACGCCGGCCCGGCGGGCGCCGGGCCGGCGTCACGCGCCGGATGTACGGCAGCGGCGGGCCCGGGCGCAGACGGGCGATCGAGGCAGCCGCCTCCGCGGTGCGGTCGGCACGTGCGGCGGGCGGCGCCCAGCGGCCACCCGCCGGCCCGGCGACCGGCCGTACGCCTTGAGGACCTTGAAGGCGCGCCGCTCGTTCACCTCGCACCGGACAACGGCCTCGGCGCCTGGCTCGACCAGTCCTTCGCCCGCGCCGGAGTCCGCCTGGAGACGGTGATGAGGACTTCGGTGACCACCGCCGCACCACAGCTCGCGGCCGCCGGTCCGGGAATCGCCGTATGCCCCGTGAGCGCGGTCGGCGACGGCTTTCCGGGCGCCGTGCGGCCGTTCTCGCCGCGGTGGATCAGGCAGTTGGTGGCGGTGACGGCCGGGGAACCGGATCCGCTCGTCGCACGATTCATCGGCAACCTGCGCAGCCACGGCGTGCGGGTGCCGCGCGGTGTGCGGACTCAGCTCGCGGCGGGTGGTGCGCCGACCGGGGCGCCGGGGCCGTCCTCCTGACCCTCGCCGCACGACCAACGCGGCAGTCCCACGGCGGCCGCCGCACCTCCTCCTCCTGACGTGCTGCCTCGCAGGTCGGACGGGGTGCGGCGGCGGACGCGGCCTCAGATGTCGCGGAAGGGGCCAGCCAGCACCGTGCCCTGCGTCGATGGGCAGTTGCGGGTCGCTGAACTGGGCGAATGGTCTTTCGACTGTTGCACGATCGTGCTCATTGATGCGGCCGGGAGTCCCAGAAATGTCCCAGGTGACTCCTACTTCTGAAGCCGGCCTTTCGGCTCTGTCCGACTCATGCGGGTGCGGTGTGGGCTGGTTCCGCGTGCGTCAGCGGCTCGGGCGGCTGTCCTGTCGAGCGTCGAGTGAGTGCGATTTCCGCAGGCCGGCAGACGGTGCCACGCTCCCCGCGTCGCTATCGAGGCCGTCGCCCCTGTCGTCCGCCGCGTCCACCGTCATAGCCCTCGCCTCTCCCGCCGACCGTGCGACCCAACGCCCCGGACCGGCAGTCGTCACGCCGCGCATCTCGTATCGACCTCCTTCCCGTGCGTACAGAACCACTTCACGCCAAGGAGTCATGAGGTCGTCACGCTACGCCACCGCTGTGTACTCTCCAGCCGGTTCCCCGACTCCGTCACCATGCCCAGGGACGAGTACGATTCCGGGAGCCCGGAACGGCAACCGAACTCGACGGTAGGCTCGCGCCATGCCGATCTTTGAATACCGGGGCGAGAGCGCGAACTTGAAGGTGCTGGCACGGGAGATCGGGGCGGATCCACACCTCGCCGGAACGTGCTCCCTCACTCTCACGCCGCTGCGCCAGGACAGGCGCGACTCTTTACGTCACGCGAACTGGGCGGAGATCTCCGTCTCGGTCGCCTCTGGACTGGCCACGAACGCGGTGTACGACGCCCTGAAGGTCTTGGTCGAGCGGGCACGTGACCGTGGCCCCGTGGACGAGGTGACCACGCGTCCGGAGGGCGGAAGCGGCGAGGAGACGGACGGCACCGAAGGAGCGGCGGAGCGGTGACTGTCCACTCGCCGCGCCTGCGGAACAGCAGCGGCGCAGAGCTGAACCTGCGCAGCCAGATCCTCTTCCAAGACCCGACCCGCACCCGTACCCAAGACCTCGTCACGGCGGTCGGCTCCTGGCACAAGACTTACGTCCACGAGAGCAGCCACTGGGCGCGGTACCACGGATCCACCGTCGGCATCCTGCTGAGCCTGCTGCGGCGATCGAGGGACGGGCTGGCCGCGCACACGATCTCTCGCTTGAGCCGGCAGCAATCGGGGGACCTTTACGAGAGCCGGACCAGCGGACGACCCTTCCTCTCCTTCGGGCGCTACCCCAGACACACCGGCGGAGAGCTGAGATATAACGAGCTGGACTGGCTCAATCTCTACTACTCCTACTACCTTCTGCTGGATCCTGAGGGCCTGACAGAGTTCGATTTCACGACCTGGGACACACGGGCTGCGTTCGAGAACTCGTTGCAGGACACCTGGCGCCAGAGCGCGGGCGTGGAGATGGCCGAGCGTCCCGAGGACACGCCTGTCAGCGTTACGGGGCCCCTGAAGCTCGTACACACCTCCGAGGGGCCGCTCACCACCCGAATCCTGTTCGAGTGCGCGGCGGTGATCGACGAGCTCGTTCAGTTCGAGGGCGTTTTCATGCGCATGACCGACCCGACGCTGCGTGAGTTCCTGCACGAGGAGATGAGCGGCGAGTAGTACGGGCTTCCGTGGCGTCTGGCGAGTGCTCTGGCGGGACGAGACCTCGGCGGGAGTGTCGTCCTGGCCCTCATCGACTTCGCGCTGAACCCGGTGGTGCCGGGCCTGACCTCCGACGCCCCGTCCGTCGACTGGAGGGAGCTGTACCCTCCCTACCGCTTCGCGGCGGCGGCGAAGGCGATGGCGAACTGGGAAAGCGACCTGGAGTTCCAGTATCCGAGTCATGAGCTGACGGCTCACTTTCAGCACACGCTGGCCGAGCGCAGCGGGCTGCGGATGGGACGTGTGGTGTCCCGCCAGTCCGGCCTCTCCACGCTGCGGGAAGCCGCCACGAAACCCATGCACCTGGCCGAGCGAACCCCTGCCGTCTCCCTCATGTGCGCCTCACACCTGCTTGACCTCCGCGAGGAGGACGTCTGCTCACTTTCCCACTACGGCGTCAACTTCCTGGGCGACCGGGCGGTCAGGTTCGTCGACCCCGACCGGGACATGTGGTGGCTGTTCCCCGTCTTCCAGGTGAGCCGGGGTGAGTACCGGTGGCCGGCGGAGCACGTGAACCTCGACGAGGCCACGGACCTTCTGCTGGGCGCCGCCGTGGCATCGGCGTACGACGACGTCCTGCACGGCACCGGCCCTCTTGCCTCCGATCACCTTCCCCGTGCCCTTTTTGAGGACCGCGGGGAGGTCGATGCGCTGAACAAGGTCCTCAAGGATTCCACGGGGTTGGACATGGGCTGGGGCCGTGCCTGATTCCCCACGCGTATGAGGGAGTCGCCCGGCTACGATCGCCCCATGACGACCTCGGACATCCCAGAGCCGCCGAAGATCACGGAGGAGCACTTCCTCGACACGGGTACCGGAGTCGAGGCGGAGACCGAGGTGGAGGACGCGCCACCGGAGATCGCCCGGCCGTGGAATCCGGAACAGATCCGGGTCAACACCAAGCAGTTCTCGCTGCGTAACGCCCTGGACATGATCGAGGACGGGTCCCTGGAACTGGCCCCCGACTTCCAGCGCGGCATCGTATGGAAACCGGTGCAGAAGTCCCGGCTCATCGAGTCGGTGCTCCTACAGATCCCGCTTCCTGCCTTCTACTTCGCCGAGGACACCGACGGGCTCATGCGCGTGGTCGACGGCCTCCAGCGTCTGTCGACCATCCGCGACTTCGTCCGCGGAGGAGACGAGCGCGGATTCGAGCTGAAGGGCCTGGAGTACCTCCAGAGCGCGGTGGAGGGCAAGCGTTTCGAGGACCTTCCCGCCCCGTGGAAGCGGCGCATCTACAACACCCAGATCGTCACGAACGTCATCGACCCGACGACGCCGTCGGATGTCATGTACGACATCTTCAAGCGCATCAACACGGGCGGTACGCCGCTGAACGCGCAGGAGATCCGACACTGCATGAGCAAGGAGCGCAGTCGGGCCATCCTGCGGGTGATGACCTCCACCGTGGAGTTCAATGCGGCGACCAACAACATGGGCGGTCACATCCGGATGAACGACCGGGAGATGGCCCTGCGTTTCGCCGCATTCTGGCTGATGGGTACGGACGGCTACGCGAAGTACGCCGCCATGGACCCCTTCCTCCAGCGCACCACCATCATGTTGGACAACGTGAAGGACGTGAACGACGCCAGGGTGGGAGACCTCCATGAGGCGTTCCGCAAGGCCATGGTGAACGCCCATCTGGTCTTCGACGAGCAGGCGTTCCGTAAATGGCCGCTGGACTCGTCCGGCCGGAATCCGATCAACCGGGCACTCTTCGAGGCCTGGTCGATCACCCTCGCCAAGTACGAGACCGAAGACCTCGAACGGCGCCGCGAGGCGATCGTGGATGCCGCGCGTTTCCTGATGAAGAACGACTACCAGTACCTGGAAGCCATCACCTCCTCCACGGGTGACGTCCGCCGGGTAATGCTCCGGTTCGACGTCACTGCCCAGGCTGCGGAGGCCGGTAAGTGATCACCTCCCTGCGCGTCCGGCATTTCAAACGCTTCGCAGACGCGTCCTTTGCCTTGCGCCCTCTCACCGTCCTCACCGGACTCAACGGCACGGGGAAGAGCACCACCATCCAGAGCCTGCTGCTGACCCGCCAGCTCGCTGACGCGTCGGCCGGCCGCGTGGTACAGCTCAACGGACCCTACGGGCTCGCCCTGGGCGAGGCACACGAGGTGCTGCACCCCGACGCCCCCGACTCCACCATCGAGATCCAGATCGGCGGCGACGGCACTCAGGTGCCGAGTGTGCACCGCTTCACGGTCCCCGACGAGCAGGCGCTCTACCTGCGGGTGGCCGATGACAGCGGGCCACCACCGGCGGAACTGCGTGGCCAAGGATCCGCGTTCACCTATCTGTGCGCCGAGCGCCTCGGTCCCCGCGACCAACTCGGCGTCTCCGCCGAGCATCCCGATCTCATCGGAGTCGGTGTGCAGGGGCAGTACACCGCGCAGTTACTCGCCCTGCACGAGACCCGAGCGGTGCGTGAGCCGCTGCTCCACCCGATGACCTGGGACACCCATAACGTCACGACCTTGCGTACACAGGTGGAGACCTGGGCTTCCGACATCGTCCGTCCCATCAAGATCACTGCGCAGTGGCCGCCAGGCATCACGGCGAGCACCATCCGTTTCCAGGAACCGGGACTGCTGAGCGAGCCGATCCGCCCGGCCAACATGGGCTTCGGATTCTCCTACGCCTTGCCGGTGATCGTCGCAGGTCTCCTCACCGGTCCCGGAGACCTGCTGATCGTCGAGAACCCGGAGGCGCACCTCCATCCCGGTGGTCAGTCCAAGCTGGGCCGCTTCCTGGCCCGGGTCGCCGGAGCCGGAGCCCAGGTGATCGTGGAGACGCACAGCGACCACGTGCTCAACGGAGCTCGGCTGGCGGTGGCGGAGGAGCGGAGCCTGCGGCCCGAGGACGCGGTCGTGCACTACTTCGGCGAGGAAGAAGCCGGGTCCGCACCTATCGAGTTCACCACGAAGGGCGAACTGACCGAGTGGCCGCGGGGCTTCTTCGACCAGATCGAACAAGACCTGGGGAGGCTGGCACGTGCCAGGCGCAGGGGGCGGTGAGCCGTACCGGATCGTCGTGGACGAGTCGTCCTTCGACTTCCGGGGGCTGGCGGAGGAGCGGTTGACGGACCTGCTGGACGACTTCAGCGACACGCTGGAGGAGTTATCCGAACAGCAGGCGGTCGCCGTCTCGCCGTTGTGGATGGAGGTGGACTGCGCGGACGACCGTGAGCTCTACGACGTCCTGTACGAGGGGGAGACGCCGCGCGCCGGACGGGACGCGCGGCTGAGAATGATCCGTCTCATGGACCGCTGCCCCACCTGGGACACGGACGTGCCCGGCCTGCCCGACCACGTCGAAGTGGCGGGCGACGGCCGGGACCTCGCTTGGTCCCTCTGCTACGCCTGGTGGCGGACGCGGCAGCGGCACCACGTCGCATGCCTGGTCTTCCCGGCCGGAGACCGCCGCGGCTGGCTCCCGGTCTCCGCGATCGACGGGGCGACGGGTGAGGCGGCGACTGAGGAGGTCTTCCACCTCGTCGAGGCGCCCGCGCTGTCCGAGTTCTGGCGCTCCCTCTTCGAACGGGAGAATGTCACGGAGCAGGACTTCTTCGACCGCGCCCGCCAGAGCTTCCCCCAGCTAGTCTTTGCCGACTCCCTCTCCTTCCGCAAGTTCGACGGCACCTACGCGGAGATGCGTGACTGGGTCGTACGGCTCCTGAGCGTGGTGCACGACCACTTCGCCGACGCCTTGGCCCTGCACTCGGGGCAGCCGTACCAGGTGCAGGCGGAGCTGGGCCGTTTCGGCCTGGACCTGTCCCCGGAGAGTCCTAATACCCGATCCAAACCCTCGATCATGAAGCAGCGGGACGTCGACCACGAGGGCGAGACCTACCGCTGCGAGTGGCATGGCAAGAAGGAACGGCACCGCAATCGCGTCCACTTCAGCTTGCCCCAGCCCTGTCTCGGCGATCGCATACTCATCGGCATCTTCGTGGACCACCTGGACACCTGAGCGCGGGAGCGGGGAAGCGCGGCTCCGCACTGTGAGTACACGCCCCCGGTACCTCGTACAGCCCGGTTCGTCAGCGTGTCCTGCCTGGTCGGTGACGTGTCGCGCCCGCCACCGTGGTGGGCGTGACACATGAACTCCGCAGCATTGCGCGAGGCACCCGACAGGTCGTGTCCGCAGCCCCGCCGATCAATCCGTCCCTCTTCACCATGCGCTTCAGCTCAACCCGCCGCGGGCCCGGCTCGCGCGGCGGACGGCCGAGCACCTGCTGGACGCCTGGGGAGTGCCGTACGACTCCGAAGCGCATAACACGCTCACTCTCGTCGTGGCCGAACTGTGCGCCAACGCCGTTCAGCACGGCCACGTCCCGGATGCGGGCCGTCGCCGCACTGATCAAGGAACGCCGAGTCCTGGAGTTCCAGTGGGTGCTCCTCACTGGTGTGAGCGACGGCCGAATCCCGCACCAGCGCCTCGAGCGGTACCGGCTCACCTGCCCCGACCGGCATCGTCAGGAGGAACAGCGCACCAAGGCACGGGTGTTCGTGGCGGCCACTCACACCCGCGATGAACTCGTCGTTACTTGGAGCGGCCGCCCGAGCCGCTTCCTGCCCGAGGACGCCACTCGCAGGGCAAACAACGCGGCAGAACTTCTCTCACCCGACGGGCCCTGGCAGGGGCGGTGGCCTGACGGAGGGAGCGGCCGGAATCCTTGCAAGGCACGTGTCTTCGACCGCCATCCGGGCCAGTCGACGCGATGATCGGGCACCGGACGACCGAGGTGAGCCCGACTCCGGCCAAAAGTCCCAGAAAAGTCCCAGAGGCGCCGCCACGCCCCCTCCCGGCCTATGCCCGCGCAGGTCGGTCAGGGGGTGCGGCGGCGGACGCGGCCTCAGATGTCGCGGAAGGTCTCGATCTGGGCGCCGATCGAGTTCAGCCGCTCTGCCAGGTCCTCGTAACCCCGGTTGATGACGTACACATTGCGCAGGACCGAGGTGCCCGGCGCGGCCATCATCGCCAGCAGGACGACCACGGCGGGGCGCAGGGCGGGCGGGCACATCATCTCGGCGGAGCGCCAGCGGGTCGGGCCCTCGACCAGGACGCGGTGCGGGTCGAGCAGTTTGACGTGGGCGCCGAGCCGGTTGAGCTCGGTGAGGTAGATCGCGCGGTTGTCGTAGACCCAGTCGTGGATCAGCGTCGAGCCCTGGGCGACGGCCGTGATCGCCGCGAAGAAGGGCACGTTGTCGATGTTGACGCCGGGGAACGGCATCGGGTGGATCTTGTCGATGGGGGCCTGAAGCTTGGACGGCCGCACGGTCAGATCGACCAGCCGGGTACGGCCGTTGTCCGCCGCGTACTCCCGGCCGCGCTCGTGGTCAAGACCCATCTCCTCCAGAACGGCCAGTTCGATCTCCAGGAACTCCACCGGCACCCGGCGGATCGTCAGCTCCGACTCGGTGATGACGGCGGCGGCCAGCAGGCTCATCGCCTCGACCGGGTCCTCGGAGGGCGAGTAGTCCACGTCGCGGTCGATGTGGGCGACGCCGTGGACGGTCAGCGTCGTGGTGCCCACGCCCTCGACCTTGACGCCCAACTCCTCCAGGAAGAAGCAGAGATCCTGGACCATGTAGTTGGACGAGGCGTTGCGGATCACCGTGATGCCGTCGTGCCGGGCGGCCGCCAGCAGCGCGTTCTCGGTGACGGTGTCGCCTCGTTCGGTCAGCACGATGGCGCGGGTGGGGGCGACCGAGCGGTCGACCGCGGAGTGGTACATCCCGTCGGTGGCGGTCACTTCGAGGCCGAAGTGGCGCAAGGCGGTCATATGCGGCTGAACGGTACGGGTGCCGAGATCGCAACCGCCCGCGTAGGGAATCCGGAAGTGGTTCATCCGGTGCAGCAGCGGGCCGAGGAACATGATGACGCTGCGCGTCCGGCGGGCGGCCTCGGTGTCCATGGCCTCGAGGTCCAACTCGGCGGGCGGCACGATCTCCAGGTCGGCGCCGTCGTTGATCCAGCGGGTGCGTACGCCGATGCTGCCCAGGACCTCGAGGATCCGGTAGACCTCCTCGATCCTGGCGACTCTCCGCAGTGTCGTACGGCCCGCGTTGAGCAGTGTGGCGCACAGCAGCGCCACACACGCGTTCTTGCTCGTCTTGACGTCGATGGCACCGGACAGACGGCGGCCGCCGACCACCCGAAGGTGCATCGGGCCCGCGTAGCCGAGGGAGACGATCTCACTGTCCAGGGCCTCGCCGATCCTGGCGATCATCTCAAGGCTGATGTTCTGGTTTCCGCGCTCAATGCGGTTGACCGCACTCTGGCTTGTCCCGAGCGCCTCCGCGAGCTGGGACTGGGTCCAGCCTCGGTGTTGACGGGCGTCACGGATGAGCTTGCCGATACGTGAGAGGTAGTCGTCAGTCATGCAGAAGAGGCTATCTCACATATGAGATGCGCATGCGACCGGAGGGGGCGAAGGAGTGACGGCCGTCCGGGTGTGATTCCGCTCGGTGGCGAGTGCCATTCCGGTCAGCCGCCCGCCTCGCGGGCGGCAGCGGCCCATCAAAATGTGGAGGTGTCCAGCTCCAGGCCGAACGGCTCCGGGAGTGCGAGGGGAGTGCCGAAGGGATGGGGGCCGTCCACCTTGGTGTAGCCGAGGCTGCCGGGGACCGAATAGAGCGTGCAGGCGCGCTGCTGTCGGTCGACCAGGAGATACAGCGGGGCTCCGTACTCCGCGTAGCGGCGCCGCTTGACGATCCGGTCGGTGTCCCCGTTCGAGTCGGAGGTCACCTCGACGGCCAGGAGGGTCTGGTCGGGGAGCAGGGCTCCGGCCCCCTTGGCCAGGTCCTGGGGGACGACGGCGAGATCTGGCACAAACCAGTTGGTGGTGCCGGGAAGGTCCAGACGACGGTGCGTCGGTCGGGTATGCGGGTGATTGTGCGCTCATCGGCCCTCCGTCGGGTATCGGAACGCGAGGATCGCAGCCGATATCCGACGTGGTGGGGATCCGGGTCGCGGATCACCCATACCGGTGACGGTCCCCCGTCACCACCGCCGCCAGTGTCCGGGCCGGGCCGTCGACCGCGGGGCCGTGGAGGAGTTCGGTGCGGTGGACCAGGCGGGGGGCGATCAGGGGGGCCGTGACGATGCCGGGGGCGCCCTTGGTGGCCGGGTGGGGGAGGAGGGCCAGGCCGTGGCCCGCGGCGGTGAGGGTGACCAGGCCGCGTACATCGGTGCCCTCGTACGTCAGCGAGGCGCGGAAACCGCCGCTCCGGCTCATCGCGCGCAGTTGCGCCAGCGGCATGGCGGCGTCCGGGGCGTCCAGCCACTGGGCGTCGGCGAGGTCGGCCAGCCGCAGGCCGAGCCGGCGGGCCAGCGGGTGGCCGGTGGGCAGGGCCACCACCAGGGGGGCCTCCGCGACCGTGACCGAGGTGAGCGGACCCACCTCGGGCAGCGGCAGGGCGTCGGCGGGGGTGGCCGGGCCGTCGACCAGGCCCAGGTCCAGTGCCCCGGACGCCACCGCCGCCGGGATCTCCCGGCGGCCGAGGATCCGCAGCGAGGCCCGGATGGCCGGATGCGCCTGGCGTACCCGGTCCAGGGCCGCGGCGATCCTCGGGGTCATCGCCAGCGGCGAGGCCCCCACCACCAGCCGGGCGGCGCCGGACGCCGACAGCCGCTCGACGTCGGCCCGCGCCGCGTCCAGCCGCAGCAGCAGCGGACCGGCGTGTTCCAGCAGCCGTGCGCCCGCGCTGGTGAGCATGATCGGCCGCCGGGTCAGCAGTGACGTGCGCAGATCCGCTTCGAGGGACGCGATGTGCTCGGAGACCGCCGCCGGGGTGAAGCCCAGCTCATGGGCGGCGTCGGAGAAGGATCCGCAGCGGGCCACGGAGACGAACGTGCGGAGCAGGTGCGGGTCCATGGCAGCAGTATCGCGGGGGCCGGGGTGGCTCAGTTCCGAACTCGGAGGTGACCGGGGCAGGTTCGGGCCCGGCCGTCGTCCGTTCCGGGGCCGTCGGTCGCGTCCGCGCACATGCTCATGGCCTCAGGTCTAACGCGGAACGCCGCCCTCCGGGGCCCTTACGGCAAGCGGTCACCCTTACCGGTGAACGCCGGGGAGTGCTGGTGAGCAGGTGCTCTCACCGGGTCCACGCGAGCAGTTCATCGATCACCGGCTCCGCACCACCGTTACCGAGGTGGGCGTTACCGAGGTGGGCGATGGCCGCGAACGGGGCGATCACCTGGCTCCAGGCGTGGAGCCGGTCGCCATCGAGCCCGCACGTCGCCGCCACGCGCGCGCAGCGGGTCTCGACGCCCTCCAGCCCGGCGCCGGCCACGACGTAGTCCACGGCGTCGAAGCATGGATCACCCACACATGCCTTCGGATCGATGGCCATCAGACCGCGCTCCGCACCACCGTCGAGCACATTGCCCAGGTGCAGGTCACCGTGGAGCAACACGGTGGTCGCTTGCGTGTCCAGCAGCCGCTCGCACCGCCGGATGGCCCGGTCCCACGCGGTGGCATCGAGACGTGCACCGATCGCGGGCTCGGACAGCCGCCTGCCGACACGGGCGAACGCCTCCTCGCACCGGCCGCGCAGCATCCGCGGCGGCCGCGGATGCGGAGCGACCCCGTGCAACGCGGCGAGCAACTCCGACCACTGCCCGGGAAGCGAGGCGGCGGGCATGTCCTCCGCCATCGTTCCGGGCACGATCTCTTCCAGCACCATCGCGCCCGCGTCCTCGTCGACGGCCAGCACGGCGGGCACCCGGCCCGAGGCGGCGAACCACCCCAGCATTGCGGCCTGCTCGACCAGAAGGGCCCGATCCGGACTGAGCTTCAGCACCGCGGGCGTGCCGTCGGGCCATTGGCACCGCAATGTGATGGACGAAGCACCGTCCGGGAGGGATTCGCCGAGGGAAAGGCCCCAGTGGGACGTCGACCGTGCGATCAGGTTCGGCGCATCGGCGCACCATTCGGCGACCTGTGGACCGAATCGACGAACCAGCCGCGTAGTGACACTGTCCACATCCACCGATAGTCGTTTCACCCGGGCCAGTCTGCCGCTCCCGGCCGCCGCGCCGAGCGCGCATCGCCATACCCATGCCCCGGGGGCGCGCTCGCACCCGGGCGGGGCATGACCGCGCGGGGGCGATGTACTAGAGTTATCTCGACATCGAGATACCTGCTGGAAGACGCATCGCCGCCCCGCATTGGTAAGGCTTACCTAACTTAGCCATACCTTAGCGGATCGGCGCGGGCATGTGACGGCAGCATTGCGGTGGTACGCGCGAAATCATGCATGAAGGAGACTGTCGTGTCGGCGAACAGCTTCGACGCCCGCAGCACCTTGCAGGTGGGCGACGAATCGTACGAGATCTTCAGGCTGGACAAGGTCGAGGGGTCGGCCCGGCTTCCATACAGCCTGAAGGTGCTGCTGGAGAACCTGCTCCGCACCGAGGACGGCGCGAACATCACCGCCGACCACATCCGCGCCCTGGGCAACTGGGACTCGCAGGCCCAGCCCAGCCAGGAGATCCAGTTCACGCCGGCCCGCGTGATCATGCAGGACTTCACGGGCGTGCCGTGCGTGGTGGACCTCGCCACCATGCGTGAGGCCGTCAAGGAGCTCGGCGGCGACCCGGCGAAGATCAACCCGCTGGCCCCGGCCGAGCTGGTCATCGACCACTCCGTCATCGCGGACAAGTTCGGCACCAACGACGCGTTCGCGCAGAACGTCGACCTGGAGTACGGCCGCAACAAGGAGCGCTACCAGTTCCTGCGCTGGGGCCAGACCGCCTTCGACGAGTTCAAGGTCGTCCCCCCGGGCACCGGCATCGTCCACCAGGTCAACATCGAGCACCTGGCCCGCACCGTCATGGTCCGGGGTGGCCAGGCATACCCGGACACCCTGGTCGGCACCGACTCGCACACCACCATGGTCAACGGCCTCGGTGTGCTCGGCTGGGGCGTCGGCGGCATCGAGGCCGAGGCCGCGATGCTGGGCCAGCCGGTCTCCATGCTGATCCCGCGCGTCGTCGGGTTCAAGCTGACCGGCGAGCTGAAGCCCGGCACCACCGCCACCGACCTCGTGCTGACCATCACGGAGATGCTCCGCAAGCACGGCGTCGTGGGCAAGTTCGTCGAGTTCTACGGTGAGGGCGTCGCCGCCACCTCCCTCGCGAACCGCGCCACCATCGGCAACATGTCGCCGGAGTTCGGCTCCACCGCCGCGATCTTCCCGATCGACGACGAGACGCTGAAGTACCTTCGTCTGACCGGCCGTGACGAGCAGCAGGTCGCGCTCGTCGAGGCGTACGCCAAGCAGCAGGGCCTCTGGCTGGACCCGGCCGCCGAGCCGGACTTCTCCGAGAAGCTGGAGCTCGACCTCGCCACGGTCGTCCCCTCCATCGCCGGCCCGAAGCGTCCGCAGGACCGCATCGTCCTGGCCGACGCCAAGGAGCAGTTCGCGCTGGACGTCCGCAACTACGTCGCCGAGGACGAGGAGTCGGGCAAGGAGTCCTTCCCGGCTTCCGACGCCCCGGCCACCGCCAACGGTGTGCCGTCGCGTCTGACCACGGTCACGGCCCCCGACGGGACGACGTACGAGATCGACCACGGCGCCGTCACCGTCGCCGCGATCACCTCCTGCACCAACACCTCGAACCCGTACGTCATGGTCGCCGCGGCGCTCGTGGCCAAGAAGGCGGTCGAGAAGGGCCTGGCCCGCAAGCCGTGGGTCAAGACCACCCTCGCCCCGGGCTCCAAGGTCGTCACCGACTACTTCGACAAGGCGGGCCTGACCCCGTACCTCGACAAGGTCGGCTTCAACCTCGTCGGCTACGGCTGCACCACCTGCATCGGCAACTCCGGCCCGCTGCCGGAGGAGGTCTCCAAGGCGGTCAACGAGCACGACCTGGCCGTGACCTCGGTGCTCTCCGGCAACCGTAACTTCGAGGGCCGGATCAACCCCGACGTCAAGATGAACTACCTGGCGTCCCCGCCGCTGGTCGTCGCGTACGCCATCGCCGGTTCGATGAAGGTCGACATCACCAAGGACGCCCTGGGCACCGACCAGGACGGCAAGCCGGTCTACCTCGCGGACATCTGGCCCTCCGAGGCCGAGGTCAACGACGTCGTCGCCAACTCCATCGGCGAGGACATGTTCAACAAGTCCTACCAGGACGTCTTCGCGGGCGACGCCCAGTGGCAGGCGCTGCCGATCCCGACCGGCAACACCTTCGAGTGGGACCCGCAGTCCACCTATGTACGGAAGCCCCCGTACTTCGAGGGCATGACGATGGAGACGACCCCGGTCGCCGACATCGCCGCCGCCCGGGTGCTGGCCAAGCTGGGCGACTCGGTCACCACCGACCACATCTCCCCGGCCGGTGCGATCAAGGCCGACACCCCGGCCGGAAAGTACCTCACCGAGCACGGTGTCGAGCGTCGTGACTTCAACTCCTACGGCTCCCGCCGAGGCAACCACGAGGTCATGATCCGCGGCACCTTCGCCAACATCCGGCTGCGCAACCAGATCGCGCCGGGCACCGAGGGCGGCTTCACCCGCGACTTCACCCAGGCCGACGCGCCGGTGTCGTTCATCTACGACGCGTCGCAGAACTACCAGGCCGCCGGGACCCCGCTGGTCATCCTGGCGGGCAAGGAGTACGGCTCCGGCTCCTCCCGCGACTGGGCCGCGAAGGGCACCGCGCTGCTCGGCGTCAAGGCCGTCATCGCCGAGTCGTACGAGCGCATCCACCGCTCGAACCTCATCGGCATGGGCGTCCTGCCGCTCCAGTTCCCCGAGGGCGCCTCGGCCGAGTCGCTGGGCCTGACCGGCGAGGAGACCTTCGACATCACCGGCGTCACCGCGCTCAACGAGGGCGGCATCCCGGAGACGGTCAAGGTCAAGGCCGGCGGGGTGGAGTTCGACGCCAAGGTGCGCATCGACACCCCCGGCGAGGCGGACTACTACCGCAACGGCGGCATCATGCAGTACGTGCTGCGCCAACTTGTCGGTTCTTGAGCTGATGTGAACGAGCGCCCTGCCCCTGCATCTCGCGCGCGGGGGCAGGGCGCTCGCGCGCGACGGGGCGGGAGACGCGCCTGCGAGCATGATCGCACGCGATCTGTTCCCGGAGCGGATCTGCGCATCCTACGACGACGAAGAACCCCGCACCTGGTACCAGGTGCGGGGCTCTTCTGCCCTTGCGAGCGTGTGGCGAACGAGCGCCGCTAGGCGATGTGCTGCATCTGCGTGTCGTCGCCGCTCAGCCGGAGGATCGCGACGATGCGATCGACCTGCTCCGAAGTCAGCGGAGGAGCATCATCAGCAAGCCTCTCGCCAACCTTCGTCAGTGAGGCGATGACATTCGACGAGACTGACGTTCCACAAGTGGAGCACTCAACAGAAGGTGACTGAGGCTCTGTGGCCTCCCCAGGGTCTCTTGCATGATCGCGTTCTGCCCGGGTTTATCTGTGAGGCCGAGGGCCGTCAGAGGTCTGCGGCAGTCGCGGGCGGTGTGGCGTAGGGCGGCGCGATGTTGGTGTGGCCGTCCTGGCGGTGGACGCCGATGGCGAGGTTGCGCAGGCCGGCCATGATGCGTGGGAGGCGGCCGACATGGATCTTGGAGTCGTCCTCGCGGAAGGTGCGGTCGCGGACGTGGTGCGGAAGATTTTCCTGCGGCGTGCTGCCATCGGCCAGGCCGTCCCCGCCCGGGGCGGCCGCGAGCGCGGCATCCGGCAGGATCTTGCCCGGATCGTGCACCGCCCGGGCCGTGCGCCAGGGCACCCGGCCCGGCGGTATCGCCGCGTCCGGACCGGTCTTGCGGACCGTCTCCCTCAGCAGCGCCGGACCGGCCTGCGAAACCACGCCTCGGCCACCGCCCTCGACGCGGACACGGGAGGGGAGAGGGAGGGCCCGTTACGCTTCTTCACCTGGAAAGTGCCTCGGGCGGCGACGGGGACAAACACCTCAGTAATCCTCATTCTTGCTGGCCAGAGGCGCTTTCTGCGTTCGCGGTCACCGGTCGGGCAGCCCGCCTTGTGGAAGAGTGAGGTGGGTTCAGGGTTGTGCCTTGCAGGCCGCGCGAGCCGCGCCGACCACGGCGACTGCATCCTTGAGTGAGATGTTGAGCTTCTTCTTGGTCTCTCGGGTGACATTGACGGCGCTGCCGATGGCGCCGCCCACACCGCCGTTGCCGTCGGCGGCGCAGATCGCGTTGCCTTGCCTGACGAGTTCCTCGTCGCTGACCCCGGAGGGCTTGTTCTTGGTGTTCTCAAGGACGTTAAGGAAGATTTTCTGCCTGGCTCCGCGCAGTTCACTGGCACTGGAGGTGCCGGTAGTTGCCTGGTCCGATGAGCCGGACTCGCCATCGGTCGGGCCGCAGGCAGTCATGATGGCCATTCCCATGATCGCGACACCAGAGGCGACAAATTTTTTCGTCATTTGCTCTTGAACTCCCTGCACCAGTGAATCGCCGTTAAGACGCAACCCGCACCGGCAAGGAGGGAGCCCGCTAATGCCTGGCACTTTGCAGCCCATTCGAGGAAGACGTAATCTTTCTCCTCGGCGTTCGTGACAATGGATCCGACACCCAGGATAATCATGACTATTCCTGCTCCCATGTCACCTAAGCGCTCACACTGCACTGAAGTTGCAGAAATACTGTACAAGCGAAAGGCAGGGGGAGGTACGGCCTTGACGCGGCAGTGGAAATTTCATTCCCAGGTACAAGGCCGGGTACATCTTTCGATGTATTCCTTCGGGGGTGGTGTGTGGACGCGGACGGTATGGCGCATCTCCGCGTCCGCGCACCCAGGTCACCGAGATCAAGGTCCGGTCCGGCAGCTCCCTGCGGCAAGTCTGTATCCAGCGCTCCATGAGCGAGTTCATCGGCGGTACTCGAATGCCGGTGGTGACGACCTTCACGCCGGCATCGGTCATCAGGGCGTCGAAGGCGGCCGTGAATTTCGGGTCGCGGTCGCGGATGAGGAACTTCGCCTTGCTGTCTGCGTCCTCGAGGTCCATGAGGAGGTTGCGTCCGAGCTGGACGATCCACTCCGCCGTGGGGTGTGCGGTGGCGCCGAGGATCCGGATGCGCCTGGTTGTGTGCTCGATGACGGCGAAGACGTACAGGCGGGCTCCGGTCAGAGTGTGCACTTCAAAAAGATCGCAAGCGAGTAGAGCTTCGGCCTGGCTGCGGAGGAAGTCCGCCCAGGTGGTGCTCTGCCGTTCGGGTGCGGGTGGGGTGCCGTGTTGGCGGAGGATTTCCCAGACGGTGAAGGCGGCGATCTTGATACCCAGTGCTGCGAGTTCGCCGTGGATCCGGCGATACCCCCACGAGGCGTTCTCCTTGGCCAGGCGCAGGACCAGGGCGCGGATCGATGGGATCGTGCGTGGGCGTCCGCGTCGTCTGGGCACGCAGGTTGCGGCATGGCGCTGCCTGAGCAGGTTGCGATGCCAGCGCAGGACCGTGTCGGGGCGGACCAGGAGCAGAAGGTGCCGCAGTCTGTCTTTGGGGAGGTGGTGGAGCAGGCCGGCGAGGATGGCGCGGTCTGTGTCGGTGAAGGTCGGCTTGCCGACCTGGCGTTGCAGGACCAGCAGTTGGTGCCGGAGTACGAGGATCCCGACGTCCTTTTCCCTGTCGCTCATCGGCAGGAGGCGTAGGAACGCCAGGGCGTTGGTCGCGGCGAGGTAGGCCAGACGCAGCAGCACGACAGATCATGATGCCGCCGGGGCCCTGCGCTGGTGAAGACCCCGGGGTGAACCGTCGAGGAGAACCGAAGATCCGTGATCAGGCTCCCGACCTGCGTGGATGATTTATCGGCACCCGCAGACTCCAAGCACACCTGCTCGAACTCCTCGGCATCGACGAAACCCGCCCCCGCTGGCCGGATACCTAAACCCCATGTGCGAAGTACGGCACTAGGCGACATCAGGTGCGGGGAAAGCTTCGGCCCCGCTCAGCCGCTCAGCCACTCACCACACCGAGCAGGACCCGGACCGTCTCCGCCATCGTCTCCCGGCCCTGGGCGATGTAGGGGCGGGGGTCGGTCAGGTCGGGGCGCTCCGCCAGCGTCTCGCGGACCGCGCCGGTGAACGCGACGTTGAGAGCGGTACCGATGTTGATCTTCACGATGCCCGCCTGAACGGCTTGTCGCAGATCGTCGTCGCCGACGCCCGACGAACCGTGCAGCACCAGAGGTACGGGCACGGCCTCCCGCAGGCGTTCGATGAGCGCGTGGTCCAGGGTCGCGGAGCGTTCGGTCATCGCGTGGCTGCTGCCGACGGCGACGGCCAGGGCGTCCACGCCGGTGTCCGCGACATAGCGCGCCGCCTCCTGCGGGTCGGTGCGCACCCCGGCCGCGTGGGCGCTCGCGGGAGCGTCGGGCTTGCCGCCCACATAGCCGAGTTCGGCCTCCAGCCACAGGCCCGCGCCGTGGGCCCACTGGGTCGCGGCGCGGGTGGCGGCGAGGTTCTCGGCGTACGGCTGCGCCCCGGCGTCGAACATCGCGGAGGAGAACCCCGCGTCGGCCGCCGTGCGCAGCAGCCGCATGTCCGTCACGTGGTCCATGTGCAGTGCGACGTCGACGTCACAGGCCTTGCCGACCTCGGCCGCGGCCCGCGCGATCGGCTCGACCCGGCCGCCGTGGAACCGTACGGCGTTCTCGCTGATCTGAAGGATCACCCCCGGGGCGCCCGCGGCGGCCGCGCCGGCGGTGATCGCCTCGGCGTGCTCCAGCGTGATCACGTTGAACGCCGCGACGGCCCGGCCTGCGGCGGCGGCCTTCGAGACGAGGTCGCGCGTGGGAACCAGGGGCATAAAGGTGTCCCCTCGCTTTCATGTCGGTTCGGTGAGTACGGGCCGGTGTCGGCCCGTACCGCTACGTGGTTCGGCCGGTACGGATATGTGGGCGATCAGGACTTCTGCGGGACCGGACGCACGTCCGCGCCGTCGTCCGCCGCGCCCGGGGCCACGGAGTTCTCGCCGCTCTTCTCGTCGCTGTAGACCATCAGGGTCGAGCCCGCGAGGGCCAGCACGATACCGAGGGCGCCCCACACGTTCGGGAGCGTCCGGAAGACCGCCAGGGACAGCACGATGGTCAGCACCGGGGCCAGCGCGTTGGTGATGGGGGCGACGACCGTGGCCTTGCCCCGGCTGAACGCCATGACCAGGAACAACGCGCCGACCGCGTTGAGGACCTGCGTCACCGCGGTGAGTGCCGGCGCCTGCCACGGAGCGTCGGACGGGAATTCGCCCATCATCACGAACGCCACCGGAACCAGCAGCAGTCCGCTGATGGTCATCCAGCCGAAGGTCGTCGCGTCGTTGACCCCGACCACCGCGGCCTTGCGCATGCAGAACGCCTGCACGCCCCAGGCAACACAGATCAGGATGGCCATCAGCAGCCACGGGCCGTGCGAGTTCGAGTCGTCCTTGCCGCTGGGAATGCTGAGCAGCACGATCGCCGCCAGCGCCGCGACGACACCCACTAGGGCGAGCCGGTTGATCCGCTCCCGCAGCAGCGCCATCGCCATGAGGACGGTGACCACCGGGGAGAGCGACACCAGGGGGAAGATCAGGTACGCCGGGCCGTTGGCGAGCGCGTGGAACAGCAGGAGTTGGCCGCCGGCGCCGGTCAGTCCCGCGATCAGTCCGTACACGGCGGCGATCGGCCGGCGGTCGAACGTGTTGCCGCGCATCGCGAAGTACGCGGGTATGAGCATCGTGAAGGCCCAGATGATGTAGATCATCTCGTTGGGGTAGCCGTACCTGCTGTTCGGCTCGCTGGAGAAGGCGCCCCACACACCCCAGAACAGGACCAGCAGCGACGCGTACAGGATCCAGCTCTTCGTGCCTCTGTTCATCGGTCTTCCCCTCCTGAGGCAGAGATCCCGGAGGCCATGCGCAGCGCGTCGAGCGCGGGCTGGTCGAGCGGGGTTCCGGCGATTTTCGCCGCGTACAGGGCGGCACCTACGACGGGCTCGTACAGAGGGGGTCGCAGTTCGTAGTGGGTGAAACGACTCTTCAGTCCGGTGGCGAACGCCTCCAGAACCGCGTCCGCGCCGAAGGTGCCGCCCGAGCAGGAGACCGGTACGGTCTCGTCCGGGCCGAACTCCAGCCGCTCGCGGGTGACTTCGACGAGCAGGGCGAGTTCCCGGCCGGCCTCGGCGAGGATCGCCGAGGCGGCCTCGTCGCCCAGACCGGCCGCCTCGGCCACCGAGCGGCTGAGCGCGGCGATCCGGCCGCGGTCGCCCTGCCACTGGTTGTGGACGACGTCGATCACGTCGAGGTCGGACGCGAGATCCAGGCGGCGCCGGAACACCTCGGCCAGGGGGCCCTCGGGGAGCCGTCCGTCGCCCATCCGCGAGAAGGCGTTGAGGCCGCGGACCGCGATCCAGTGCGCCGATCCCTCATCGCCGAACATCTCGCTCCAGCCACCGACGCGCACGCCCCGGCCCAGCCGCTCGCCGTAGGTCATGGAGCCGGTGCCGCTGATGACGTTGATGCCGTCGACCGCGCCCAGTGAACCGGCCCAGCCGCAGATCATGTCGTTGTCGCAGGCGTAGCGGTCGTGTCCGAGCACGGCTCGCGGGGTCGCGTTCAGGACGGGCAGATCGCGGGCCGCCTCCCCGTAACCGGGCAAGCCGAAAAAGGCGTACTCGATGTCGGCGGGGGTCAGCTCGGCCGCCGCACAGACAGCGTCGACGCCTTCCCCCAGCACACGCTCGACGAGCTCGATGCCGTGGGAGAAGTAGTACGAACTTGCCGCCTGCGCTCGCGCCACGACTTGTCCGCCCCGGTCGACCAGGCAGAATGCGGTTTTCGTACCGCCACCGTCGACACCTAGGAACATCGTTGTACCTCCGTCCGGCGCCCTGGAGCCGCGCCGTTGATGCCTTTGATCAGTTGTGCAAGGAGTGCAGGGTCACGCCCTGCACGACGCGGTTGATCTCACCCGAGGGGAACGGGTTGTCGGCCCGCAGGCCCCGGGCCTGGGAGGCGCGCAGGGCGATGAGCTGGGCGTACACCACAGCGGACAGCGCCAGGGCGACGTCCTCGACGCCATCGAGGCCCGGCAGCGGCCAGGCGTCGTTGCCGTCCGCTTCCGCGTCGGGGCCCGCGGAGACTGTGACGACGCTGCCGGCGGGAAGATTTCCGCGCAGCTCCGCGGAGATGTCCTGGTCGTACTTGCGGGTGTAGGGGTCGTTCGACATGTACACCACGGCGACCGAACGGTCGTTGAGCACCGCCTTGGGGCCGTGCCGGAATCCCAGCGAGGTCTCCGAGACGGCCATGAGCCTCCCACCGGTGAGTTCGAGCACCTTCAGCGCCGACTCCTCGGCGAGGCCCTTCAGCGGGCCGCTGCCCAGGAAGACGATGCGCTCGGGCGCGCGGGCCACGAGGGCGCCGACGGTGCGGTCCACGGCGTCGCTCTCGCAGATCGACTCGACCGCCTCGGCCAGGCGTTCGGCGACCCCGTCGTAGGCGCTGCCGCCGAGAGCGAGCAGTGCCGCGAGCGTCATGCACGTGAAGCTCGACGTCATGGCGAAACCGCGGTCGTTGGACGCGGCCGGCATCAGCAGCACGTGGGACTTCGGCAGCTCCGCGTGCTCGCGGGCCAGGCGGCCCTGCTCGTTGCAGGTGATCACGAGGTGGTGCACCTCGGAGAGGACCTGGTCGGCCAGGGCGGTGGCGGCCACGGACTCCGGGCTGTCACCCGAGCGCGCGAAGGAGACCAGCAGCGTGGGAACGTCCTCGGCGAGACAGCCGCGGGGGTCGGCGACGAGGTCCGTGGTGGGGACCGCGTCGACGCGGCGTCCCAGGCGCCGGGCCAGGGCGGGCTGGAGCACCTGGCCGGCGAACGCGGAGGTGCCGGCACCGGTGAGTACGACGCGCAGGTCACCGCGGGCGACGAGCGGACGCACGAAGGCGTCAAGCGACTCCCGGGAGGCCGCGACGATCCGGTCGACCTCCCGCCACAGGGCGGGCTGCTGGGCGATCTCGCGGGCGGTGTGGGCGGCGCCGTCGTCCAGGGACAGGGTGCCGGAGGGCGTGGTCACACGTGCTCCATCAGGTGGGGGTGGGAGGCGCGGTCGTAGTCGCGCAGAACGTCGCGGACGTGGTCCACGGCCAGGTCGCGCGGCCGGGCGGCGAGCTCGCCGTGGCGGACGCGGGCGTACTGGAGTGGGAGGTGGGCGCTGAGCAGCGGCAGGGGGATGTCCACGGCCGAGAGGTTGTCCATCAGCCGGGCCTGGGCCTTTTCGATCTCAGGGTCGGGCCAGTAGTAACGCATCCGGTCGCTGTAGCTGTAGCGGCGGGCGAGGCGCTGCTCGGCAGCGCTGCCCGGGTAGTAGCCCTCCCACTTGGCGGGCTCGGCGAGCATCCGCTCCTCGACGACCTCGGGAAGGCGTGACCGCTCGGCGGCCGGGACCAGCTCGTCCTCGATCGCGGCGAGGGCGAACAGCGCCTCGCGCAGGGCGAAGGTCAGCCCGGGGCCCACCTTGAGGACCGCCCAGTGGTCCTCGACCAGCGCGGTGAGCGCCTCGGCGGTCTGGTAGTCGGTCGAGTGGGCCTCGTAGAGCATGGTGGGCTCGTCGTCGAGGACCTTGCGCAGCTCCTCGGTCAGCTCGCGCCGGTAGTCGACGACCTGCACATGGTCGAACTCGACGGCCGGCTGGACCACGAGGGCCATGACGCGCGGCCAGACCTCGTCGATGCCGTGCTGGGCGAACGCCTTGCGGTGCTGCTCCAGAGTGGTGCGCGCCGCCTCGGGCGTGGTCGGGACGAGCGCGTCGAGCGTCTCGTGCGCGCCGCCGGGTGTGGGCACCTCGGTACCGATCACGTACCGGATCCGCTCGGCCCGCTCGGGGCCGGCCGTCTCCTCGGCCACCCGGATCAGCCGCGCGGCGCGTTCGGCGACCACATCGTCGGTCAGCGGTACGGGGTCACCGGCGCAGGCGAAGCTGCAGTCCAGGTGGATCTTGGTGAAGTCCGCCGCCACGTAGGCGGCGACCAGGGCGTCGGCCCGCTCCATCGCCTCGTCGGGCGTCAGGGACTGCCACCGGTTCGGTCCGAGGTGGTCGCCGCCGAGAATCAGGCGGTCCAGTGGCAGACCACTTTCGGCGGCGATGCCGTACACGAGGTCGCGGAAGTCCGCGGGCCGCATGCCCGTGTAACCGCCGTACTGGTCGACCTGGTTCGAGGTCGCCTCCACCAGTACATGACCGCCGGTCTCTCGTGCTTGCACCACGGCTGCCTCGATGACCAGCGGATGAGCCGAACACACCGAGGTGATGCCCTGCGGCTGTCCGGCCTTCTGACGCCGGACCACCTCGCTCAATGGGCTCTGCATTGCCAACCCCTCACTCAACGTGTATCTCAAGCCGATGTGCCGTCATGGCCTGCGGCTCATTTCGGACAGTACTGGTCTTATTTGGGGTGGTCAATAGTCTTATTCTGGTATGCATCTGGTATTGCACAGCCGAACCGGCAGATCCGCGGCGATCGTCCAAGTCCGGCTGGTGATCGTTTAAGTCTGGTTGGTGATGGAGGCCCGGAACCGATAGCGGTCCCCCCGGTAGACCTGGACGGTCAGTTCGATCGGGCGTGATTCCTGGTTCGACGTCAGCTGGGTCGCGACGAGCATCGGCATGGTCTCCCCGATCTCGAACAGCTCGATCTCCCGTGGCGTCGGGTGGCGGGCCTCGACCGAATAGTCGGCGATGCGGGGCAGTTGCGGCGGGTCGGCGGCGCGCAGGGTGGCGTAGAGCGAGGCCGTATTGAAGTCGGTCTCGGCCAGGGCAGGGCAGGCCGCCAACGGAAGCCGGTTGTGCTCGAGCACGACGAGCAGACCGTCGAGGAAGCGCAGTCGGTGGAGGTCGAAGAGGTCGGCGCCCGGAGCGATCCGGAGCTGCTCGGCCTCGGACACCGTGGCCGGGCGAACGGTGGCGGAGAGCACCTTGCCGGCCGCCGTCAAGCCGTTGGCCTGCGCATAGTCGGCGAACCCCTGGACCTGTGGGGCCGCCGAGGCGGACGTCATCGTCGCCTCGGGGAGCAGACCGAGCTCGGCGACGAACCACCCGCGCGACGACGACGGCCGCACGATGCCCCGCGACTCCAATTGCGCGAGGGCCGCTCGCAGCGTCACGCGCGACACGGCGTACCGGTCGACCAGAGCCCGCTCGGAGGGCAGCCGGTCACCGGGGCGGGCGGCAGCGGCGCGCAGGTCGTCGAGCAACTGCGTGGCTGTGCGCTCGTACAACGGGAGGACGTCGTCACCGAACAGGCCTCTGGGCATCGACGTTCTCGCATCTGTCATACCAGAAGCATACCAATCCGATCGACGGCGCGAACCCTCGTCCAGGAGGTCCATCCGTTGACATGCCAGTCGAATACCGCTTACGTTCTCGAAGCAGGCCACCCGATGATGAAGAAGTCGCCCGTGAGCGACCTTCCGTTTCGCCGTGCCCCGGGCACCCGCCGGTGATCGAGGCAGCGTTGTCGCAGCTCACCGAGGATGCCCGCCCGCTACCGCCGGAGGCGACCGCGCACTGGGGTACCCGTTCGGACGATACGCCATCCCCCGACCCCAGCCCACCCACAGCGAAAACCGGTAGTAGACCAGGCATCGACCAGCCTTACGGACGGTCGCTTCGTCGCGAGCGTGCCGGCTCGACTTTGACGATCCACAACGACGGACAAAAGGCGGCTGCCCCAGTCGGGCACGCACGACCGAAAGAGAGTTCGACATGACGGACATGAACCGGCGAAGCGTACTGAAGGTGGCGCTGGGGGGTGCCGGCCTGGCCGCCTTCCCCACCGTGGCCATGGGCGCCTCACCCGCGGCCGCCGCACCGAACTCGGATCCTGACCTCGTCGGAGTCGGCGACACCTCCATCACCCTGGAGTTCGACGACCAACTGCGAAGCCGGGTGGCGCTCAAGGGTGTCGACCTCACCCGCTTCGACGCCGGCGAAGCCCTGCTGGTGGGCGGTAAGGCCATCGAGGCGTTCGCCTACCGCGGGCACCGGACCCGCGATACCCGGCACCCCCGCCACGGCGCGGGCGTCCGGGTGACGATTGAGGGCACGTCCAAGGAAGGCGTACAGAAGACGGTCGTGCTGACCTCCTTCGAGCGTCTTACCGGCATGATCGTGATGAAGGTGACCTACACCAACAGGTCCTCCACCGCGCTGAAGGTGACCGGGTGGCGCAACGGAGCCCACGAACTCCTGGAGACTCCCGGCGGCTTCTACACCTTCTCCGGTACCACGTACACGGACCGCCGCGACTGGGTGATGCCGGTGAAGGACGGCTATGTCCAGGAGAACTCGTTGGGGATGGACTCCTCCGACTACGGCGGCGGCACCCCGCTGGCGACCGTCTGGCGCCGGGGCGCGGGCCTCTCCGTCGGACATGTCGAGCCCGTGGCGACGGTCCTGCGCATGCCGGTCCGCAAGACGGACGCCGGAGCGAGCATCGCCATCCAGGACGACACCGCCCGCACCCTGAAGCCGGGCCGTCGGCTCAGCACCGACACCACGTTCCTGACCGCCCTCCCGGGCGACCACTTCGTGCCGCTCCAGCGGTACCGCGACTACATGAGCGACATCGGCCAGCGCGCCCCCAAGGTCCCCGCCTCGGCCTTCGAGCCCATCTGGTGTGCCTGGGGCTACGAGCGCGACTTCGCCACCGAGCAGGTCACCGGGGCGCTGCCGAAGGCGCACGAGATCGGTCTGCGCTGGGCCGCGCTCGACGACGGCTGGCAGACCAACGAGGGCGACTGGGACATCAACACGGCGAAGTTCCCGCGCGGCGAAGCGGACATGCGGGCCTTCACCAAGGAGATACGGGACGCCGGTCTGCGGCCGCGCCTGTGGTGGGCCCCGCTGGCGGCGGACCCCGACAGCAATCTGTTCCGGGACCGGCCCGACATGCTGCTGCTGGACCGCGACGGCAACAAGCAGGACGTCACCTGGTGGGACGCCTACACCCTCTGTCCGGCCTACCAGCCGACGGTGGACTACTTCGTCGAGCAGGCGAAGAGGTTCATCGGCGACTGGGGTTACGAGGGGCTCAAGATCGACGGCCAGCACCTCAACAGCGTCGCGCCCTGCTACAACCCGAAGCACCGGCACGCCCGCCCCGAGGAATCCACCGAGGGCGTGGCCCTGTTCTGGAAGGCGATCCACGAAGCCGCGCACGAGGCGAACCCCGACGCCCTCGTCGAGCTCTGCCCCTGCGGCACCGCCTTCGCCTTCCACAACCTGCCCTACGTCGACCAGTACCCCAGCTCGGACCCGGAGTCCTCCTACCAGGTCCGGAGCAAGGGCAAGTCGATGAAGGCGCTGATGGGCGCGGGCAGCAGCTACGCCGGCGACCACGTCGAACTGAGCGACGGCGGGAACGACTTCGCGTCCTCTTACGGGGTCGGAGCCGTCCTGTCGACCAAGTTCACCCTCCCCGGAACCGGAGCCCCGGACAAGGCGACCGACCTCACCCCGGAGAAGGCGGTCCTCTGGCGCAAGTGGGTGTCCCTGTACGAGAAGAACATGCTGTCCACCGGCGAGTACCGCGGTGAGCTGTACGACATCGGCTTCGACAAGCCCGAGGCGCATGTCGTGGCCAAGAAGCGGACCCTCCACTACGCCTTCTACGCCGACCAGTGGGACGGGACGGTCGAGCTGCGCGGTCTGGGCCGCACGCGGTACCGCCTGACCGACCCGTTCACCGGCAAGTCACTCGGAACTGCCACTGCTCAGCACAACACCGTGAAGCTGTCCTTCGAGCGGTTCCAGCTCATCGTGGCCGAGCCCATCGGCTGATCAGCCGGGGCGGCCGGGCGGCCGGGACAGCCGCCCGTTCCCCGCTCATCCGGCACTACGGAGGGGACCGGCCGCAGGCGTTCCGGGCCTATCTGCGTGCGGTGACCAACCTCGGCATCTCTTTCGGTGCCGTGCTGGCGGGCTGGTTGGTGCAGCTCAGCAGGCTCACCGCCGATCAACTGATGGTCGCCGGCAACGCGATCGCCTTCCTCGTCGCCGCGGCGATCCTGTTCCATCTGCCGCCGGTCACGCCGGTCCCCGCCCCCCTCAACCGGGGACCGGCAAGTAAGCACGGCTTACGGCGCTCTATGTACGACAGCGCCTTACGGCAGCGGCGACGGGCCGCGCCCCCGGCGGGGGCGCGGCCCGTCCGCGTACCAGATGCCCTGCGATCAGAGAAACGTCCCGGAGGGGATGTACGGCGTCGGCGGCGGCATCCCCCGCAGACACACATAGCCGCCGGTGGACAGCTCGAGCCCGGCCTCGAGCCCCACGTCCACCGCCCACTGCTGCTCGGCCGTCAGCCCCGGGACCCGGGCGTCGGTGCCCTCCGGAAGGCACAGCAGGGCCGCCGTCAGCAGCCGCTTCGCCAGCCGTCGCGAGGTCGCGGCCAGCAGCTCGACCTTGCCGTCCTCGGCGACGTAGCAGTAGCCGCTGCCCGCCAGGTCGTCCACGACCAGCAGCCGCCTCTGGCGCAGGAGCAGTTCGTGGTCGGCGCCGTGCGCGCCGCCCCGGGTGCGGCGGTCCACCGAGTCCAGCAGATCCCGGTGCCGGGCCACGCCCTCGTGGACGGCGCCGTCGGGCGGGGACAGCCGCTCCTTGGTCTCCGGTCCGACGGTGCCGCGCAGCCGCATCGCCGGATGCAGCGCGAATCCCGCACGCCGGTAGGTGCTCGCCGCGCGCGGATCCTCGGAGCCGCAGATGATGCCGCGCAGGCAGCCCCGTCCGTACAGCAGCGCGGCGGCCAGCAACTCACGCCCCACGCCCTGCCGTTGGGCCCGGGGCAGCACCGCGAGCAGCGCGAGCCCCCAGGTGCCCTCGCGCCGCGCGGACAGCGCCACGCCGAGCGGCATCCCGGCGCCGTCCAGGGCGATCCAGCAGCCGCCCGGGTCGGTGCGGGCGAGATGCCGGTGCCGGTCGTGGATCTCGGCGACGTACCCCGGCGGCAATCCGTCCTTGGCCGCGAGGGCGGCGACGTCCCCGAAGGCGGCGGCCACCACCTCCCAGGCGGCCTCGGCGTCCTCGTCGGTGTCGCGCAACTGGCGGAGGATCATGAGCCCATGATGGCGCGTCCGGTGAGGGTTTGTCGGTACGCGGAAGCGGCTTGCTCGACCGGCGAACGCGACAACGTTGTCAGCATGACTTTAACGATCAGTACGCCGCCAACCGGGTGTCCCTGTCAAGACCGTTCGCGCACTCTTACGGCCGACGGCCCCCGTGCGGTACGGTCCCCACGGCTTGTTCGACCCGGTGATCGCGGCCCTTCCGACAAGGTGGGACCGCAATGCCCTCAAGACCCCTGGCCGCCCTGGCGGCCGCGGCCCTGACCGCGGGGCTCCTCGCCACCGCGGCCACCGCGCCCGCGTCGGCCGCTCCGCCGCCGACGCTGGTCAAGGATCCGGCGGCGTATGTCGATCCGCTGATCGGCAGCTCGGCCGGCGGCAACACCTTCCCCGGCGCCGTCGCCCCCTTCGGCATGCTGTCGTGGAGCCCGGAGAACACCCGCGGCGACGCCACCCGCACCGCCGCGCCCGGCGGCTACCACTACGACGCCACCCGCGTCCGCGGCTTCAGCCTCACCCATATGTCCGGCACCGGCTGTGCGGGCGGCGCGGGGGACATCCCCTTCTTCCCCCATGTGGGCGAGGTCACCTCCTCACCCGCCGCCGACACCAAGGACCGGGTCTACGCCTCCGACTTCAGTCACCGCGACGAGACCGCCGAGCCCGGCCGCTACAAGGTCTCCCTCGCCTCCGGCGCCGGGGCGGAGCTGACCGCCACCGCCCGTACCGGCTCGGCCCGCTTCAGCTACCCCGCGGACAAGACCGCCTCCCTGCTGATCCGCACCTCCTCCTCCGAGGTCGGCAGCAGCGACGCCGATCTCACCATCGACCCGGCGCACCGCACCGTCTCCGGCTCGGTCACCGGCGGCAACTTCTGCGGCTATCTCGACCCCGAGGGGCGCCGCGGCTACTACACCCTGCACTTCACCGCGGTCTTCGACACCGCGTTCACCGCCCAGGGCACCTGGCAGGACGGCACCCTGCGGCCCGGCACCACCAGTGCGAAGGGCGGCTCCGGCGGCTTTGGCACCGACGGCCGTCCGGTGGCCGGGAAGGGCTCCGGCGGCTATCTCCAATTCGCCCCGGGCACCCGCCGGGTGGGCGTCAAGGTCGGCATCAGCTACGTCGGCGACAAGGGCGCCCGGGCCAACCTCGCGGCCGAGAACCCGCCGCGGCGCGGCTTCGACCAGGTGCGCACCGCGGCGTACGACGCCTGGCGGCGGCAACTGTCCGCGATCCGGGTCGGCGGCGGCGCGGACGCGGACCGCACCGCCTTCTACACCGCCCTCTACCACTCGCTGCTGCACCCCAATGTCATCAGCGACACCGACGGCCGCTACCGGGGCAGCGACGGTGAGGTGCACCGGGTGAGCCGGGGCCACCGGGCCCAGTACGGCACCTTCTCCGGCTGGGACATCTACCGCTCCCAGCTCCAACTGCTGACCCTGCTGGAGCCGGAGGCGGGCTCCGACATCGCCCAGTCCCTGCTGAACCTCGCCCGGCAGAACGGCGGCGTCTGGGACCGCTGGCTCCAGGGCGCCTCGGGAACGCATGTGATGAACGGCGATCCGTCGGCCGCCGCGCTCGCCGGGATCCGGGCCTTCGGCGGCGGCGACTTCGACCTCGACGCCGCCCTCGACTCGCTCCTCAAGGCGGCCACCGTGCCGACCGAGAAGGACCTCAGCCCGGCGGGCAAGCCCATCATGTCGGCCGGCCAGCGGCCCTCCCTCGACAAGTACCTCAAGCTGCACTACATGCCGTCCGTCTCCAACGCCTGGGGCGGCGCGGCCGAGACCCTGGAGATGTCCGGCGCGGACTTCGCCCTCTCGCAGTTGGCGCGGGCCGCGGGCCGTAAGGAGACCGCGGACACCTTCGCGCACCGCGCCCAGTGGTGGCAGAACAACTTCAACGCCGCCGCCGACCCGGAGAGCGGCGGCTATATCGCCAACCGTAAGGCCGACGGCAGTTGGGTCACCGGCTTCACCCCGGCCACCGGCAACGGCTTCGTCGAGGGCACCAGCGCCCAGTACACCTGGATGGTCCCGCACAACCCCGCCGGTCTCTTCGCCGCGATGGGCGGTAAGGACGCCGCGATCAAGCGCCTGGACGCCTTCTTCCACGACGCCGACGGGGGCTGGGCGCTCACGGGGGCGGGCGGCGAGAAGTCCGAGCTGGACAACGAGCCGTCGATCAACGTCCCCTACCTCTACGCGTACGCCGGGCAGCCGTACAAGACCCAGGAGACCGTGCGCGCCGCGATGCGCCGGCTCTGGACCACCGCGCCGGACGGCATCCCCGGCAACGACGACCTCGGCGAGATGTCCTCGTGGTACGTCTTCTCCGCCCTCGGCATGTACCCGCAGGTGCCCTCCCGCGCCGAACTCGTCCTGGCCTCGCCCCTCTTCCCGCGGATCGAGATCGACCGCGGCGCCCGGGACATCTCCATCCGCGCCCCGCAGGCCGCGCCCGACGCGCCGTACATCCAGTCGCTGAAGGTGAACGGGCGGGCGAGCGACCGCCCCTGGCTGCCGGAGTCCTTCGTACGGCACGGCGGCACGCTGGACTACACCCTGTCCGACACCCCCGACCGCGCCTGGGGCGCGTCCCCGTCCGACGCCCCGCCCTCCTTCCGCGAGGGCGAGCAGCCGTACCAGATCGGGGTCGGACCGACCACGGGCACGCTCGCCCCGGGCGAGAGCCTGACCGTGAAGGTGGCCGCCGTCCCGGTCGGCGAGGGCGACCGCCCCGAGGTGCGCTTCACCACCGACGCCCCCGACGGGTTCACCGCCTCACCCGCCTCCGGGACGGTGGGCCCGGACGGCACGGCGGAGATCTCCCTGCGCGCGGGGAAGGACACGGCCGAGGGCTTCTACGCCGCGAAGGTGACGGTGACCAGCGAGGACACCAAGGTCGTCCAGCCGGTCACACTGACCGTCGCCGCGCCCGGCACCCTGCTCGCCGCGTACAACAACACCGGCGCGACCGACGACGACGGCGAGCACGACGAGGGCGACTACGACGGCGGCGGCTGGAGCTACTCCCGCCAGGCCCTCGCCGCAGCCGGCCTCGCGCCGGGCGCCAAGGGCACCACCCAGGGCCTGGACTACACCTGGCCCGCCTCCCCGCCCGGCCGCCCCGACAACGCCTCCACCACCGGCCAGACCATCACCCTGCCCCCGTCCACCGGCCTCTCCTTCATCGGCAGCGCCGTCAACGGCAACCAGAAGGCCACCGCCAAGGTCACCTACACCGACGGCACTTCGGGCGAGGCAGACCTGTCCTTCACCGACTGGACGGTGGGAGGCGGCGGCGGAACGATCCAGTACGGCAACGTGACCCTCGCCAAGACCGGCTACCGCAACATCAGCGGCGGTGACAAGGATGTGGTGGACGCGTACATCTTCGCCACGAAGGCGTTCCACGCGCCGGAGGGCAAGACGGTCAAGAGCGTCACCCTGCCCGACAACGCGGACCTGCACATCTTCGCGGTGGCGCGCGGCTGAGCGGAATTTCTGCCGTCAACATCAAGGGTCGCGCCATGCGATCGAGTGAAGCTGGGGCAAGTGCCTAAGGCATTTGCCCCAGCTTCCTTAATGTCCTTCGCATGGTCAGTTCCTCACACGAAGCCCTCCATCGGATTTTCCAGGAGGACACCGGGGCCATTGTCCGAGCGCTCAGACAACTCCTCGGCGTCCCCTTCCCCGAGCCGGACAGGGCGTTTGTCGTCAGCCCGGACCTCACCGAGATCGCGCCGATCGAAAGACGCGTGGACACACTGCTCCAGGTCGAGACCAAGGGCGAGGGCACGTACTTATTCGCCATCGAGTCGCAGAGCCGGAGAGATCCGAAGAAGCCTGCGGCCTGGGCCTACTACCTCTCGTACATGCATGCGAAGTTCGGTCACCAGCCAGTGCTGATCGTACTCTGCCCGGACGAGGCCACCGCCCGTTGGGCCACCCGCCCGATCACACTCGGCATCCCCGACCACCCGTCCATGACGGTACGCCCACTTGTTCTGGGTCCCGGCAACGTCCCCGTTGTCACGGATGCGAAAGAGGTGACCCGTGATATCCCGATCGCTGCCTTCTCTGCGATTACGCACAGTAGAAGCGAAAGCATCGATGCGATACTGAAGGTGCTCGCGACCACGCTCAGCAGCCTCGACCCCGTTCAGGGGATCATCTACGCCGAACTCGTTGAAGCCGGTCTCGGAAACACCCCGGCACGAGAGATCTGGAGAGACCTGATGCCCGCGCTGATGAACTACTTCCGTTCCCAGCAAGCCCAGCACGCCTTCGCGGAGGTGCGCGCCGGCGATCTGCTGCGAGTCCTCAAGTCCCGGGGGCTTGAGGTCGCTGACGAGACACGTGAGCGCATCGAGTCGTGCAAGGACATGGATGTCCTCGGTACGTGGCTGGACCGGGCCGCGACCGTCTCTCGTGCGGAGGATTTGTTCGACTGATGTCCGCGTTACTGAACTTCTTCCGCTCCGCTCACTCTCAGCGAGCCTTCGCCGGGGTGCGGGCCGAGACCCGTGCCGACGATATTCTGCGGGTTCTCACCGTCCGGGGTTTTGATATCGCTGGCGCGGGTCGTGAGGCTATCCAGTCGTGTACCGACTTGGAGATCCTCGGGGACTGGCTGGATGGAGCCCTGACGGTGCCTTCCGCTGTGGATCTGTTTCATCTGGTATCCGAGAAGCCCAACTTCTTCTACTGCTCGGAGGTCGGACAGCGGGCCTTCACAGACGTTCGGCTTGAGAGTCGTGCTGACGACATCCTGCGGATCCTCAAGGCCCGGGGGCTTGAGGTCACTGCCGAGACCCGTGAGCGGGTGCGGGCGTGCCGGGATGTGGACCTTCTCCGCACCTGGCTGGACCGAGCCGTGACCGCTTCCCGGGCGGAGGAGCTGTTCACCGACGGTTAACGCGGCGGGGGCCGGGAGGGGAGGCGTCGATGAACCACTCCCGGCCCAGCAGCAGGCCGAAGAGCGGGGCGGGCAGCCGGAGCATCGCCCGCATGACGGCGCTCATGCGGCCCGTGCCGTTCATCTGGGAGCGGTGGGCCGCCAGGGCCGCCTGCTTCTGGCGGGCGTAGCGGCGGACGTCGTAGCGGTGGGTGATGGCCGAGCGGGGGCTGAAGCGGGTGCTCAGCTCGGCGGGGTCGTGGCGCAGGGGAATGCGCAGGAGCCGTACGAGGCGTAGCAGGCGTTCGACGGTGTCGCGGGGGATCGTCGCCTCCAACACCCTTGGCGTCTTGGCCAGTTCGGCGGCGCGGCGGCCGACCTCGTGGACCTTGATGTGGTCGCGGTGGCCGTAGCCGCCGTTGGGGTCGTAGGTGAGCAGCATCGCCGCGTTCTCGTCGCGCAGGATCGCGGCCAGTTGTTCCGCCGCCTTCTCCGTGTCGGCCCGGGCGAAGCGCGTACGGTCCGGCGGGTCGGCGTAGAAGAGCGGGCCGTGACCGCTGTCCGCGTAGCCGAGGTGGACGACGCGGTCGACGCCGAGCACGTACGCGCTCTTCCGCAGTTCGTGCATACGAGGCGGCTCGCGGCCCGGCGGGGCGGCGTCCATGTGGCCGTCCGTGGCGACCACGAGCACCACCCGGTGGCCCTCGTCGGCGAGTCGGGCGAGCGTGCCCCCGGTCAGCAGCGCCTCGTCGTCGGGGTGGGCGTGGAATGCCAGGACGGTAGCCATGCGGGCCATCCTGGCACTCCGGGATCAGCGGAAGGCCGCGATGTTGCGCATTGCCCAATCGGTGAAGGCGCGCGGCGGACGGCCAAGGACCCGCTCGACATCGGGGCTCCCCCGCTGTTCGTCGGCCGTCGGCTCACCGAGGATGTCGAGCGTGCCGTCCGCGACGGGCTCCGGCATGAACCGCAGCATCTCCGCCCGCGCCTGCTCCCGGCTCAGCTCGGTGAACCGCACCGGCTCACCCAGCGCGTCGGCGATGGCGTGTGCCTGTCCGCGCGGAGTGACCGGGGCGGGGCCGGTGAGCTCGTACGTACGCCCCGCGTGGCCCGGCTCCCGCAGCGCGGCGGCCGCGACCTCCGCGATGTCCGCAGGGTCCACGACCGGCAGTCCGACGTCGGCGAAGGGCGCCGCGATCACGCGCTCCTTACGGACGGATTCGGCCCAGGCGAAGGCGTTCGAGGCGAAGCCCCCGGGCCGCAGGATCGCCCAGTCAAGACCCGACCGGCGCACGGCCTCCTCGAACGCCCGCATGGGGGCGTGGGACACCGCGTCCGGACGTGTCCCGGCGGCCTGGGAGGAGAGCAGGACCACGCGCCGTACGCCGGCCGACCGCGCGACGTCCAGAAGTTCGCCGGTCCGTGCGGTTCCGGCCAGCAACTCGCCCGCGAAGAGCAGGAACAGCGCGTCGGCGCCCTCCAACGCGGGCCGCAGACTCCCTGGGTCGGCCAGATCGGCCCGATGATGACGTACCCCCTCGGGCAACTCCGCGCCGCCGGGCCGTCGCGACACGGCCGTCACCTGCTCGCCGACTGCGGCAAGCGCCTCCACCAGCGGCCGACCCACATTCCCAGTCGCTCCGGTTACCACGATCATGTGCAGCTCCCCGTTCTCACAGTGTCAGACGTTGTTCTCGCCGAGGCACGGTGAAGCTAGCATCGTGGGGATAGTAGGTACCTAGAGGAAAGTGACTATGTCCGAGGAACCGGAACAGGCGTGTCCGATCGCCCCTGTGGTGGATATCGTCTTCAGCCGCTGGACCACGCCCATCCTCTGGACGCTCCATGAATACGGCCGTCAGCGGTTCGTGGAGCTGCAACGCCGGATCGGCACGATCACGCCGAAGGTGCTGACCCAGCGGTTGCGCCAACTGGAGCGCGACGGGCTGGTGCGGCGCACCTACCACCCGGAGGTCCCGCCCCGGGTGGAGTACGAGATCAGCGACCTCGGCCGCAGCCTGGGCCCGCTCTTCGCCACGCTCGCGACGTGGTCGGCCGAGAACCTGCCCAAGGTCGAGCGGGCCCGCCTGCACTACGACGGCGCGGAGACCGCCCCTACCGGTCCCCAATAAGGCCGTCGAACGCGCCCCCCTTCGCCGCGCGTATGAAGGTGCCGAGCGTGGCGGGCGTGGTGGTGAGGATGACATCCGGTTCGTCGCTCTCCCGGAGCGCGATGGTGTGGGCTGCCGGGGCGGCGATGTAGAGGCAGGCTGATCCCTCCTGGCTGTATGAGGACTTTTGCCAGTCGTGGGTGGCCACGTTGTTTTCTCCTCAGGTGTGCTGCTCGATGCGGTAGATGAGTTCCCGGGACGCTGCTGGCTTGAGCGCGTAGCTCTCAAGACGATCCAGCACGCTCCGATATTTCATGAGATGGGCTTCCGAGTCGAGCAGCACCGTGGCGTGATCCGTGTCGAGCTCCACGGTGTCGAGTTGGGGAACTGAGCCGCCGAAGTAGTCGATGGGGTGACCGGAGCCATGGAGCGGCCCCGCGCCGAACGGGACCACCACGATCGTGACATTCTCGCGTTCGCTCATCTCGATGAGGTGTTGAAGCTGGGCGCGGGCCACGGCCGGGCCGCCGAGGCCCATCCGTAGGGCGGCTTCGTGGATGATCGCGGTCAGCGGGGTTGGCTTGCCCTCGTGCAGGATTCCCTGCCGCTTGATCCGGTGCGAGAGTCGATGTTCCACCGCGTGCGGTGGAAGAGGTGGGACCGTCGAGTCGAAGAGCGCTCGGGCGTGGTCCCTGGTCTGCAGAAGGCCCGGCATGTGGATCATCGTGGCGACGCGCACGAGGGTGGCGTGGTGCTCCAGCTCGGCCAGGTCGAGTAGTCCGGCGGGCAGGACCTCTCGCTGCTGCTCCCACCAGCCCCGGGTCTGTCTCCCGGTCATCTCCACGAGGGCGTCGATCAGCGCCTGATCCGCGCAGTTGTAGAGGCTCGCCAGGTGGCGCACCCGGTCGGCACTCACCGCGTAGCGCCCTGCCTCGATGCTGCTGACGCGTGACTGGCTGGCCCCGAAGAGGCGACCCGCGTCGGTAGCGGAGAGGTCGGTTCGTTCGCGGAGCCGTCGCAACTCCGCGCCCAAGCGCCGCTGTCGCACGGTCGGCGGGTACTTGGTCGGGGCCATGAGCCATCTCTCCCTGCAAGGTTTGGGCGTGGTGGTGTCACCCTATCGGGCGGCATTGGGCTCCATGCGCTGAAAACCTGGGATGTAGCCCATGTTTCACGCTACGGTGTGAATCGCGTCACCGTACGTGCATGGCCCAATTCCCCCTCCTGACGGGAGACTTCCATGGCTGCCTTCGACTTCGACCAAGAACTCCGCGATCTCGCACTCGACCAGGCGCCCCGCGTCTTCGCCGTCGCCGTGCAGTACGAGGTGGAACCTGGCACGCTGGACGGCGAAATCGCCGCGTGGGGCCTCGCGTACGACGACGGGAGTGCGCACGTCGTCACCGCCAACGGGCGGCACCAGCTCACCCTCACTTCACCCGAACGGGCGACGTGGTGGTTCGGACGGGAGAAGGGGATCACCGCGCGGATCGTGTGGTTCGCCGCGTCCTCGGCGCCCGCCTTCGAGCGGGCCGAGGCGGCCTGAGACCGGTTGTCGGGCGAGGGTATCGTCTCGCGCCTTCGGCGCATTTGAGCATGGGCAGCGGAGGTGCCGGGCCAGGGCGCGTCGCCGGCCGGGGGGCCGGTGGGGTGCGGGGGCCGTGGCGGCATTTGTGCGCGGTGGCCGGGCCCGGTGCCGGACTGCGGGGGTTGGGGATGCCTTCTGGAAATGCTTGATGTAGTAGTTGCGCCAGATCAAGTGTTTTCGGAGGGGGTACCCGGAGGGGCGGGGCCGAGCGCGACGTCAGACCGCCCCAGCCCCCACCCACGGTCCGGCGTCGCACCGCACGGGATCATGCCCCCACTCCGGCACCGGCCCTAGCCTCAGAGCACCGTTGCCGCCACCGGTGCCCACCCCAACCGGCCCGGCGCCCGGCGGCGAGGCCCGCGCCCCCCACCCCGCCGCCCATGCTCAAATGCGCCGAAGGCGCGAGACGAAACCCGCACTCAACCGAGCCGCCCAACTTCAACCGGCCGCGCCCATCGGCGCGGGCCACCGGGCCGATGCGCACCGTGTCACGCACGCGGGCCGTGGCCGCCCGAAGGCGTGGCCACGGCCCGCATGTCTCATCGCATCGCGCAGCTCAGCTCACTTCAGCTCAGCAGTTCCACCTCCGCCAGGGTCGCCTTGGCATCCGGCACCAGCCGGTAGTGCGCGTATGTACCGGGCGTGCGTACCGAGAAGACGCGGGTCTGCTTGTCCCAGCTGAAGGACTCGCCCGACCTGCGGTCCAGGTCCTTCCAGCTCTCGCCGTCCGGAGAGCCCTGGAGCACCCATCCCGTCGGGGCCTTGCCGCGGTCCGACGACGTCAGGGTGTACTGCACCGCGCGGCCCGGCTCCGTGACCGGCAGGTCCACCGACTCGAAGGTGGCCTCGGTGGTCGAGGTGTTGTCCAGGAGGGCCGTACCGCCGCTCGGCACCGTCAGGTCGTGGCGCGGGGTGGGCACCTTGTCGTCCTTGGTGATGGAGGACGGCGCGGCGTTCTTCCCCGTGCCCCAGGCCGACGGCTTGGCGCCCATCGCGAACTCCAGCGTGCCGCCCTTGGCGAGCACCGAGTGCGGCAGCGCGGTGGAGTTCCATGCCTTGCCGTTGACCTTCAGACCCTGGACGTACACGTTCCGCGCGCTGTTGCGCGGGGCCTTGACGACCAGGTCGCGGCCGTTCTCCAGATGCACCGTGGCCTTGGTGAACTGCGGCGATCCGACCGCGTACTCCGAGCCGCCCATCACCAGCGGGTAGAAGCCCAGCGAGCTGAAGAGGTACCAGGCGGACTGCTCGCCGTTGTCCTCGTCGCCGTGGTAGCCCTGGCCGATCTCGCTGCCGGTGTAGAGGCGGGAGAGCACCTCGCGCACCTTCTCCTGGGTCTTCCACGGCTGGCCCGCCGCGTCGTACATGTACGTCACATGGTGGGCGACCTGGTTGCTGTGGCCGTAATTGCCCATGCGGACGTCCCGTGCCTCGGTCATCTCGTGGATGACGCCGCCGTAGGAACCGGCGAACTCCGGCGAGGCGGTCTCCGGGGTGGAGAAGTAGGTGTCCAGCTTCTTCGCCAGGCCCGCGCGGCCGCCGTAGAGGTTGGCCAGGCCCCGGCTGTCCTGGGGCGCGGTGAAGGCGTAGCCCCAGCCGTTGGTCTCGGTGTAGTCGTAGCCCCAGATCCGGGGGTCGTACTTGTCGGAGGGCACGCGCCACTTTCCATTGGCGTCCTTGCCCTGGAAGAAGCCCGCCTTGTCGTCGAAGAGCGAGACATAGCCCTGCGCACGGTGCAGGAAGTACTCGGACTCGTCCTTGTAGCGGGCCTTCTTCGTCTTCGCGTAGAGCGCCTTGCCCATGTTCGCGAGGCCGTAGTCGTTGAGATAGCCCTCCAGCGCCCAGGACAGGCCCTCATGGGTCTCGGTGCTGGTGTAGCCGAGGAAGGGCGAGGAGGACATGCCCTTCCGGCCGACGCCCGACGTGGGCGGCACGGCGGTGGCGTTCTTCAGCGCGGCCTCGTACGCGGCCTCGGCGTCGAACCGCACACCCTTCAGATACGCGTCGGCGAAGGCCACGTCCGAGCTGGTGCCGGTCATCAGATCGGCGTAGCCCGGTGAGGACCAGCGGGATATCCAGCCGCCGTCCTTGTACTGCTGCACGAAGCCGTCGACCATCGTGCCCGCCCGCTTCGGGGTGAGCAGGGAGTAGGCGGGCCAGGTGGTGCGGTAGGTGTCCCAGAAGCCGTTGTTGACGTACACCTTGCCGTCGACGATCTTCGCGCCGGTGTGGGTCGGGGTGTTCTCCCCGGTGGCCGGCGAGAAGGCGCTCGCGTACTGGTAGCGGGGCTTGGCCGCCGTGCCCGTGTTCTCGAAGGAGGAATTGGGATAGAGGTACAGCCGGTAGAGGCTGGAGTAGAGCGAGGTGAGCTGGCCGCGGTCCGCGCCCTCGACCTCGATCCGGCCCAGGATGTCGTCCCACTCCGCCTGTGCGGCCCGCTCGATCTGCCCGAACGACCGCGACGCGGGCAGCTCCCGGTCGAGGTTGGCCTTCGCCTGGTCGACGCCGATCAGCGAGGTGGCGAGCCGGAGGGTGACCGTCCGGTCCTTCCCCGGCTTGAAGCGGAAGTAGCCCGTGACGTCCTTACCGCCGCCTCCGTCCAGCTTGCCGCTCGCGCTCACCGGGGTGTCGAAGACGCCGTAGACGAACATCCGGGTGGCGCCGGCGGATCCCCCGCTCTTGACGTCGGAGTAGCCGGAGACCACCCCGTTCCCGGCGTCGAGGGTCAGCCCGCCGTTGTTGTTGACGTTGTCGAAGACGACGCTCGCGTTCTCGCCCGGATAGGTGAACCGCATGACCGCGGCGTGATCGGTGGGCGCGATCTCGGTCTTGAGGCCGTTCTCGAAGGTCACTCCGTAGGAGTAGGGCCGGGCGGTCTCCTTCTCATGGCGGAAGGGGAGCGCGCGGGCGGTCCGGGAGGCGTTGGGTACGTCGGCCGCGGTGGACGGCATCACCTGGAAGGTCTGCCGGTCGCCCATCCAGGGGCTGGGCTCATGGCTGGCGCTGAACGCCTGGATGGTGGGGAGGTTGTCGGCGTTGTTGGCGCGGGCGTACTGGTAGAGCCAGTCGGTGGAGCCCGCGTTGGTCACCGGCGTCCAGAAGTTGAAGCCATTGGGGACGGCGGTGGCCGGGAAGTTGTTGCCGCGCGAGAAGCTGCCGCTGGAGTTGGTGCCGCGGGTGGTCAGGGCATAGTCCGACAGGTGCGTCAGCGGCTTCTCGGGCGCCTTGGGGGCGATGGAGATGTCGTCCACCCAGCCCCGGAACTGCGCGGGGCCCTTGGGGGAGTCGTAGGCCACGAGGATCCGGTCGACCGTCTTGCCCGCGGCGACCGCGCCGATCC
>NZ_JAHLEM010000750.1 GCF_018883605.1 Streptomyces niphimycinicus
TTGTCGCGGCGCAACTGGGTGAGCTTCTTGTCCTTGAGCGTGGTCAGTTCGACGTCGCCGATCCGGGCCGAGCCGCTGGAGATCGTGTCGAGACCTGCCATGCAGTGCATCAGCGTCGACTTGCCGGAGCCCGAGGGGCCCATGATCGCGGTGAACTCCGCCTGGCGGAACTCGACCGAGACCGAGTCCAGGGCGATGACCTGAGTCTCGCCCTCGCCGTAGACCTTGGAGAGATCGGTGGCCCGGGCGGCGGCCGCTGAGGTGCGGTGGGCGGTTTCGACGCCGAAGGGGGTGGTGGTCACGGTGGATGACTCCTGTCGTGCTCTACGGGAGTGGGCGGGACGTCACTCCATGGTTCCGGTTGTAAAAGGGGACGGGATCAGCCCGTGCTCCGGTTCTGCGGGGGGTCTCGCGATGTAGGTGGTGGTGGCGGAGTCCTCCTTGAGGAGGAGATGACACCCCGGGCGGGGCGTCGAGATTGCGTCAATCCCCAGTTAATGGGGGTTCAGGGCATATCGGCAGGTCCAATGGCCGTCGGCATCTTCGGGTACCCCGCCCCGCTGCTGATGCACCCTCAGTTGCCAATAAAATAAGACAACCTCGGTCCGCGGATCCACTGTGCGGGGGCATGTCCCCGGATAGGCTCGTGCTGCTCTCTTCCAGGGGAGGGCCGTATGCGCTCCGTACGGCCCAGGGGGAACCGCCGCCCGGATGGTGGAATGCAGACACGGCGAGCTTAAACCTCGCTGCCCCTCGCGGGCGTACCGGTTCAAGTCCGGTTCCGGGCACCTTCAGATCCGGTGGGCGCACTCAGCGTGTGTGGATGGTCGCCCAATGTGCGTGCGCGGGGCCCGCAGGGGCCTCGCGCCGGCTCTCGCTGCGTGAAAAGATCCTCCTTGGGCACTAGGGTGCTTTCTTTGCTTACCTATTACTCTTAAGTCAAGGTCGCGCCCGGCGGCCATGGAGGAGTGAGATGAGGAGCAGCAACCCGGTCTTCTCGCGACGGGGGTTCAGCCGCAGCGGCGGCTACGCCGGTTTCGGCGCGGCGCCGCAGGCCGGGAGCCCCGTCGCCGGTCAGGGCAATCCGTACGCGCAGACACAGCCGCCCACCAACCCCTATGCGGCGGGCGGCCAGCAGAATCTGACCCCCGAGCAGCTCCAGCAGATGTATGGCGCGCCGCCGGCGGGTCCGCTTCAGACCGGCCGGATGACGATGGACGACGTCGTCATGCGCACCGGAATGACGCTCGGCACCGTCATCGTCGCCGCCGCGGCCGCGTGGATCGCGCAGCTTCCGGTGGGCGTGGGCTTCGGCGCCGCGCTCGTGGCGATGGTGCTCGGCCTCGTCCAGTCGTTCAAGCGCACGGCCTCGCCCGCGCTGATCATGGGTTACGCCCTCTTCGAGGGTCTCTTCCTCGGCGTCATCAGCCAGGTGTACAACGAGCGCTGGTCCGGCATCCCGATGCAGGCCGTGCTCGGCACGATGGCCGTGTTCGTCGGTGTGCTCGTCGCGTACAAGACCCGTCTCATCCGGGTGAACGCGCGATTCCAGCGCTTTGTGCTCGCCGCCGCCATCGGCTTCGTGCTGCTGATGGCGGTAAACCTGCTGTTCGCCCTCATCGGCGGCGGGGACGGCCTCGGCTTCCGCAGCGGTGGCCTCGGCATCGTCTTCGGCCTCGTCGGTGTCGTGCTCGGTGCGGCGTTCCTGGCGATGGACTTCAAGCAGATCGAGGACGGCGTCCAGTACGGCGCTCCGCGCGAGGAGTCCTGGCTGGCGGCCTTCGGGCTGACGCTCTCGCTGGTCTGGATCTACCTGGAGCTGCTCCGGCTGATCTCGATCTTCAGGGACTAGCGTCGGGTGGTGCGGGCCTCGTCCGCACCACCGGCTCGGACCCGCAACACCTGAAAGGGCCCGCGGAGGCGATGACCTCCGCGGGCCCTTCTTCCTGTGCGGCTTAAGCCGCCCGGTTCGGTGGGTCTGTCATACACGCTTCTGCCTCCGGGCAGCGGCTACAGCAGCTTGCGCGCCGCACGCCTCAAGTCGTGTTCATGGATGATGGCTTTCGCGTGGCCGTATGCGAGCTGGTGCTCGCCGCGCAACCAGCTCACCTTCTCCTCGAAGCGGAAGAAAGCGGGGCCATCGTCGACCGTGCGCAGCCAGTCGGCGACTTCACGGCCCGTGCACTGGGGGATGCGGGAGAGTAGGTTCCGGTGAGTCTCGTCGGAGAAGATTTGGGACATCGGCGCCTCCGGACGCTTCCATGCCGGCCCCCGGGTCCATGGCCCGGGTTTCCTTCAGCTCACCGTGCCTGAGTGTTCGCCCGTTGGCAACAGTCCCTCGGTGGCGCATACGCTCGGAGCGTGGATGATACGACCCCCCTCATGACCGCCGTGGACCGGTTCGCCGACCGGCTGCGTGCCCTTCCGCAGTCCCGGCTGCGGGCGGGCGCGGCGGCCGAAGGGCTGGCGCTGGCTAGGGAATTGTCGGTGCGCGCACAGCGTCTGGAGGAGCCGGGAACCCCGCCGCGGATCATGCCGGACGCGGGGCCGTTCGTGGTCGCCGACCAGGTCGCGGTGGCCGGACATGATTTGGTGCACGCGCTGGAGCGTGCGCCGGGCGGCTCCGGGGGCGCCCGGGCGGCGCAGGGGGTCACCGAGGCGGTGGCGCTCGTCGTGGAGACGGCGGGGCGCTGCGGGGTCTGAGGGGCGGCGGGTGGCTGCCCTTACAACGAGGCGATGACGCGGTCGGCCAGGACGTACACATTGTCCTCGCCGCAACCGAACGTGAGCGCGAACGCACCGGAGACGCCCGAGCCGCCGAGCAGCACCGGGGTGGTGCCCTCGCGCAGCGCGTCCGCCAGCCGCTCGGCGGTCTCCCGGTGGCCCGGGGTCATGCAGATCGTGGTGCCGTCGGCGAAGACATAGACATCCAGGGTGCCGAGGGGCCCGGGGCGCACATCGGACAGCGGGGTGCGGGCGTTGGCCAGCTCGGTGATCCGGGTCACCGTGCGGTCGTGGTCGGCCACGGGGGACGACGGGGAGAAGTCGGGGTGGGACGGATGGCGCCGGCGGGCCGCCGCGAGTTCGGCCGACTCCCGGGGCTCGGCCGCCGGCTCCGGCTCGACGCCCAGCTCCAGCTCCACCTCGGCCTCGACCTCGGGTTCCTGGTCCCCGCCGGAGTCCAGCGCCTCGGGGCCCAGCGCGTCCAGGCCGAGCAGCGGTTCGAGCCCGGCCAGATCGGCCTGGCGGGGCACGAAGAGCTGCGCGTCCTGTACGGCGTCCTCGCCGTACCCGCCGGGCCCGCCCAGCAGCGAGTGGGCGTCGGCCGTTCCGGCGGAGTCCCTGGCCTCCTGGGCGGCCCAGAACGCCCGTGCCTCGGCCAGCTCGCGCTCCCGCTCCTCGGCGAGCGCCTCGGCGACGGCCGCGCGTATCTCGGCGGCCGGGGTGGCGCGGGGTGCGGGCACCGTCGCACCGTTCTCCTCGCCGCCGCTGCCCGCCTGGGCGCCGGCGGCGACGGTGGCCGCCAGCTCGGCGCGCAGCTCACAGATCTGCCGGCGCATACCGCGCGCGGTGTGCAGGGCGGCCGCCCCTACGGCCGTGGCGGTCACCGCGGCCAGGAGGAGGGCAAGAGTCGTGGGGCTCACTGACGTACTCCCGGTTGGCTGTTGATCCCCCGAATTCCTACCTCAGCTTGAGGCTTATCGCCTCCCGACGTCAGCACATACCATCACCAAATGGGCAGAATTCGGTACCGGAAGGGTCTTTGGTCACCGGTACTGAGCTGGGCAGACGGCTCTCCCCCAGGACCTTTGTCACATCCTGGGGGAGATTCGGTCACGGCTCGATCCAGACCAGTGTCTCAGACGCGGGGCGGCTCGGCCCCCCGGCCCGGTCCGGCTCCGCCCAGCGGCTCGGCCGGGCTCGGCCGCCCGGCCCGGTCCGGCTCAGCTCAGGCGCTCGATGACCATCGCCATGCCCTGGCCGCCGCCGACGCACATGGTCTCCAGGCCGAACTGCTTGTCGTGGAACTGAAGCGAATTGATCAGCGTGCCGGTGATCCGGGCGCCGGTCATGCCGAAGGGGTGGCCCACGGCGATCGCGCCGCCGTTGACATTGAGCCGGTCCAGGTCGATGCCCAGATCGCGGTAGGACGGGATGACCTGCGCGGCGAACGCCTCGTTGATCTCCACCAGGTCGATATCGCCGATCGACATCCCGGCCCGGGCCAGCGCCTGCTTGGATGCCTCGACCGGTCCGTACCCCATGATCTCGGGGGAGAGCCCGGAGACGCCGGTCGACACGATCCGGGCCAGCGGGGTCACGCCCAGCTCCCGCGCCTTGGTGTCGGACATGATCACCAGCGCCGCGGCACCGTCGTTGAGCGGGCAGCAGTTGCCCGCGGTGATCCGGCCGTCGGGGCGGAAGACCGGCTTCAGGCCCTGCACGGCCTCCAGGGTGGTGCCCGCGCGGGGGCCGTCGTCCTGGCTGACGACCGTGCCGTCCGGGGTGGTCACCGGGGTGATCTCACGCTCCCAGAAGCCCTTCTTGATGGCTTCCTCGGCGAGGTTCTGGGACCGGACGCCGAACTCGTCCATGTCCTCGCGGGTGACGCCCTTGAGCCGGGCCA
The DNA here is from genome assembly GCF_018883605.1 of Streptomyces niphimycinicus. GTDB lineage: Bacteria > Actinomycetota > Actinomycetes > Streptomycetales > Streptomycetaceae > Streptomyces > Streptomyces niphimycinicus. The sequence continues at coordinate 4,628 of NZ_JAHLEM010000750.1, forward strand.
GGTTCTCGGCGGTCTGGCCCATGGCGATGTACGGGTCGGGCAGCAGACCGTCCTCGCGCGGGTCGTGCCAGTCGGTGCCCTCCTGCTCGGCGCGCGCGACGGTACGGGCCTCGGCCTCCGCGAACAGCGGGTTGTGGGTGTCCGGCAGTCCGTCCGAGGTGCCCTTCTTCGACCGCGAGACCATCTCGACGCCCGCCGAGATGAAGACATCCCCCTCGCCCGCCTTGATGGCGTGCATCGCCATCCGCGAGGTCTGGAGGGAGGAGGAGCAGTAGCGGGTGACCGTACAGCCCGGGAGGTGGTCCATCCCCATCTGCACGGCCACGATCCGCCCCAGGTTGTGTCCCTGCTCGCCGCCCGGCAGACCGCAGCCGAGCATCAGGTCGTCGATCTCGCGCGGATCGAGCTCGGGGACCTTGGCGAGCGCGGCCTGGATGATCTCGGCGGTGAGGTCGTCCGGGCGCAGATCCTTGAGCGATCCCTTGAAGGCGCGGCCGATGGGAGAACGGGCGGCAGAGACGATCACTGCTTCGGGCATCACGGCTCCATGGGGGCGGGGGTGCGGGTGGGACTCCGAGGGAAGTTACCCGTACGTATCGGCAGGGTCACGGGGTGCGGGCTGTGACGCGGAACTCTTTTTTCCAAGCGTACGCTCAGCGGCCCCGGGTTGGCGTCACCCGCAGCGCTTTCTCTCACGCTTTACGGGGGCGCCGATATGCGCTTGGGCGCCGCCGCTGCCGGTGGCTCCCGGGCCCCGAACACGGGCCGGACGCCCGCCACCCGGGCTGGCGGGCCGTGTCGGGGGCCAGGTGCCCCCGCCCCCGGCACGCCCAGTACTTGACCTGATGCAACTAATCCATCAAGCGATTTCCAAAGGGGTACCCCACCCCCTGCCCGTCCCCGCATGGGCCACGCTCCCGGCCCTCGGAAGCCGCCACCGCCCCGACGGCCGGCGGCGCGGCCCCGGCCCGCTGCTGCCTGCT
>NZ_JAHLEM010000751.1 GCF_018883605.1 Streptomyces niphimycinicus
AAGGCTTCATGGTCGGCGACCCCGACCACTGCATCGAACACGTACAGCGATACGCCGACATGGGCGTCGACGCACTCGTCCTACGCGTCGACAGCCTCCCCCACCACCAGCTACTGCGCTCGATCGAACTCTTCGGCAAGTACGTCATCCCCCACTTCAAAAACCCCCGCAACGTCGTCCGCCCCGCCGACGACGTACTCGCCGACATCCGAGCCGCACGCCCCGCCCACCAAGAAGCACTCCGCCAGTTCCACTCCCAGCACAACCCCACACACCACAAGGAGACCAGCCGATGACCGACCTCTACAACCACGGCACCGGCGACATCCTCACCGAACACCACGACAACCGCACCCTCCTGATCACGACCGGCGTCCCGGTACACGGAGCGGTGCGATGACCGGCGACCGGGGCTCCTTGTCCTTCGAGCCGTTGACCCCGACGTCGTATCTGGATCGTGCTGCGGCGGCGCATGGGGATCGGGTCGCAGTGGTGGATGGGCGGTCCCGGTGGACCTATGCGGAGCTGCGTGATCGGTGTCAGCGGTTGGCGGGCGGGTTGGCCTCGTTGGCCGGGGGACGTCCGGTGGCGGTGCTGGCACCGAACACGCATGTGTCGCTGGAGGCGCACTACGGGGTGCCGTGGGCGGGGGTGCCGCTGGTCGCGGTGAACACCCGGCTGTCGGCGGGCGAGGTCGCCTACATCCTGGAGCACTCCAAGGTGTCCGTGCTGATCCACGACCCGTCGTCCGACGCATTGGTGGACGAGGCCCTCGCCCGGCTGGACGCCCCACCGCACCGAATCAGGGCGGGACGGGAATACGAGGATCTGCTGGCCGCGGCGGAGCCGCTGCACCTGACCCCGACCGACGAACGGGCGCTGCTGTCGATCAACTACACCTCGGGGACCACGGGCCGCCCGAAGGGCGTGATGTACCACCATCGGGGCGCGTTCCTCCAGGCCGTGGCGATGGTGGGACACACCGGACTGACGCCGTCGAGCGTGCACCTGTGGACGCTGCCGATGTTCCACTGCAACGGATGGACGTTCCCGTGGGCGGTGACCGCGGCGGCTGGGACGCACGTCTGCCTGCCGAAGGCGAATCCGGAGGAGGTCTGGCGACTGCTCCGGGAGGAGGGCGTCACGCACCTCAACGGGGCGCCGACGGTGCTGTCGATGATCGCCTACGCCCAAGAGGCCGCACCCCTGGACCGCACGGTGCGGATCGCCACCGGTGGGGCGCCGCCGTCGCCGGCGATCCTGCGGCGGATGGCGGCGCTGGGGTTCGAGGTCACGCACCTGTACGGGCTGACCGAGACTTACGGCCCGGCGATGCTGTGCGACTGGCGCCCGGAGTGGAACGACCGCGACGTCGCGGCACAAGCCCGGCTCAAGGCGCGCCAGGGCGTCGGGAACATGATCTCGTGCGTGCCGCGGGTGATCGCGGACGACGGCACGGACGTCCCCGCGGACGGTGTCACCACGGGGCAGATCGCATTGCGCGGCAACAACCTCATGCTCGGCTACCTCGACGACCCGGAGGCCACCCTGGCAGCGGTGCCGGACGGATGGTTCCGGACCGGGGACATCGGCATCCTCCACCCCGACGGGTACGTGGAGCTGCGTGACCGCTCGAAGGACGTGATCATCTCGGGTGGGGAGAACATCGCGTCGGTCGAGGTGGAGCAGGCGATCATGGACCATCCGGCGGTACTGGAGGCGGCGGTGATCGCGGTGCCGGACGAGCACTGGGGTGAGGTCCCTGCCGCCTATGTGAGCCTGCGGGAAGGCGCTACGGCCACCGAGGCGGAGATCATCGAGCATGTGAAGGGCAGACTGGCCCGGTTCAAAGCGCCGAAGACGGTCACGTTCACCGAGTTGCCGAAGACCTCCACCGGGAAGATCCAGAAGTTTGTGTTGCGGGACAAGGCATGGGCCGGGAGCGAGAGCCGCATCCGGTGAACGACAGGAACGGACCGGCGGCACGCGAGGTTGTCTCAGAGCGTGTCAAGCCTCGTGCTTTCAGGGTGGTCTCCCGGGCTTCACCAGGGGCCCAGTCCCAGAATGGGGCCGGTTGCCCCAGGTCTCAGGGCCCGCGGCAGGTAGTCGCCGTCATCCTCATGTGGCGAGGGCGCATCGGGTTGTTCAAGCGCAGTGGATCTGTCCAGCATGATGCAGGGTTGTGGCACTGCATCACCGGATATCTGGACGCTGACAGCGACCCGGTACGGCAAGCCATCCAGGAGATCTGGGAGGAGACTCTGCTCCCCGCCCGCGCTCTGGAGCGGCTGACCGCGGGCCCCACGCTGCGTCTCGCCGACCCTCGCGGCGGGCCGGACTGGACCGTGCACACTTTTTTGGCCTGCACCAGTCAACGCCGACTCACTCTCAACTGGGAGCACACGGCCTACCGGTGGGTATGGCCCTGGAAGCTGTCACAGTTCGACGGGCAGGTCGCATGGCTGACAGATGTCCTGCGAGCAGTCGACTCTCTGCCGTCAGCCAAGGCACGTGATAGGGCCGCGTCTTAAGGCCGGTGCGAACCGGTCCGGCGCCCTGGGCCAGCCGATCAGGTGGCCCGAATTCAAGCAGAATGCTCGATCTAAAAGGCACATCCTGTGCAGTCGCGGAGTGATTCGTCTTCTGGCGGAGCATAACGCGAAATCCCTAAAGCATGGTGCCGAATGCGGAGGTGGTCTGTGATGGTGACGGAACTAAGGCCGTCCGGCGGCAACGGCGGTCCTGCCCAGGCGGAGGAGGTTGTTGCGCTGGAGTCGGTCGAACAGCGGGTGCTGTGGCTGTCCACCGCGATCATCGATCACGCCAACCGGGTGCGGCCGAACCCTTCGGGGCTGAAGGTGGGCGGCCACCAGGCGTCCAGTGCCTCGATGACCTCGATCATGACGGCGCTGTGGTTTCATGCACTGACTGCCGAGGACCGGGTGTCGGTCAAGCCTCATGCCTCACCGGTGTTGCATGCGATCAACTACTTGCTGGGCGAGCTGGACGAGTCCTACCTGACCACACTGCGCGCCTTCGGCGGTCTGCAGAGCTACCCCAGTCGTTCCAAGGACCCCGACCCGGTCGACTACTCCACCGGTTCGGTCGGTATCGGCGCCACCGCTCCCCTGTGGGGCGCTCTCGCCCGGCGCTACGTGGAGGGGCGCTTCGGCGGTGCCGGGAGGGGGCGCCAGTACTCCCTGCTCGGCGACGCCGAGCTGGACGAAGGCGCGATCTGGGAAGCCATCCAGGATCCGATGGTGCCGGGGCTGGGCGAAGTGGTGTGGGTCGTCGACCTCAACCGGCAGTCTCTCGACCGAGTCATCCCCGGCATCGCCGCGGACAAGCTGCAAGGCATGTTCGCCGCGGCCGGCTGGCAGGTGATCTCCCTCAAGTACGGGCATCTCCTACAGGAGTTGTTCACCCGGCCCGGCGGCGAGGCCCTGCGCGCTCGTATCGATGCCATGGGCAACCCCGAATACCAGCGCCTGCTGCGCTGCTCCGCCGACGAGCTGCGCGAGCGCTTGCCCGGCACCGGCTCGACCGCCGGGCCGATCGCCGACCTCATCGCCCCCCTGGACGACGCCTCGCTCCTGGCGGCGCTGCGCAACCTGGGCGGCCACGACATCGGCGCGCTGTCGGATGCGTTCGCCGGTGTCGACGACACCCGCCCGACCGTCATCTTCGCCTACACGGTCAAGGGCTACGGGCTCCCCACCGAGGGCCACCCGCAAAACCACTCCTCTCTCCTGACGGTCGACCAGATGAGTGCACTGGCCGACCGCCTGGGAACCGATCTCGACGACCCGTGGAGGCGTTTCGGTGCGGGTTCGGCGGAAGCGGCCTTGTGCGCGGCGGCCGCCCAGCGGCTGCACCGCCCCGAACAGGCGCCCCAAGAGCCCCCCGCCATCCCCGCCGACCTAGCGCGCCCGGCCCCTTCCGGCATCGGGAACACTCAGCAGGCTCTCGGCCGCGTCCTGCTGGATCTCACCCGGCGGGCGCCGGAGGCGGCCGCCCGGATCGTCACCGTCAGCCCGGACGTCAGCTCCACCACCAACCTCGGCGGCTGGCTCAACAAGGTCGGTGTGTGGTCGCCGACCGAGCGCCCCAACTGGTTCGCCGATGACGCCGAGACGATCCTGCACTGGCGGGAGCGGCCCACCGGCCAGCATGTCGAGCTGGGCATCGCGGAGACCAACCTGGTCGGTCTCCTCGGCGAGCTGGGCGCTACCTGGAGCCGGTGGGGCCAGCCGCTGCTGCCGATCGGCGTCGTCTACGATCCCTTCGTCAACCGGGCACTGGAGCCCTGGTCGTTCGGCATCTATGCCGGTGGCCAGTCGATCCTGGTGGGCACCCCCTCCGGTGTCACCCTCGCCCCGGAAGGCGGTGCACATCAGTCGATCACCACCCCCTCGCTGGGCATTGAACAGCCCGGCTGCGTCACCTATGAGCCGGCGTTCGCGATCGACACCGAATGGTGCCTGCTCGCCGCACTCGGCAACTTGGCCAGTCCAGGGGGCAGGTCGGCCTATCTGCGGCTGTCGACCCGACCCATCGACCAGTCGACAGCCGCCGTGCCCAGCGACCCGGCCGCTCGCGAACGCCGTCGCCGGCATGTGACCGCCGGCGCCTACCGGCTGCGGCAGCACGAGAAGCCCGTGGTGACACTCGCCGCGATGGGCGCTTTGGTCCCGGAGGCCCTGGCCGCCGCCGACCGGCTCGCCGCCATCGGCCACGGCGCCGACGTGGTATGCGTGACCAGCCCGGACCTGCTCTTCCGCGCACTCCAGGCCCGTCGCGGCCTGTCGGACGACCCGACCTGGATCCTCGACCAGGTCTTCCCCCTCGACCGGGCCACCCCGCTGGTCACCGTCCTGGACGGGCATCCCCACACCTTGGCTTTCCTGAGCACGATCCAGAACGTTCCCATCAGCACTCTCGGCGTGACCCGGTTCGGCCAGTCCGGGGCGATCGAGGACGTCTACCGCTACCACCGCATCGACCCGGACAGCATCGTCGCCACCGCCCTCGACCTCATCGATTGAGCGAGCACCCGGAGCCTCTGCGTGCAGGGGATTCGCCTCTCATACCCCGTCCGGCGGCACGCCCCTGTCTTGCCGAAAAGACGTACCGCCGGACGGTCCCGATGCAGCCCCGATGCAGCCGACCCGCACCACCCTCCATGGGGCAACAGTTCCCACCCACTCCGTCCGGCGGCGCGGCGCGGCACCCGCCCTGACAAGCCGCGCCCTGCCGCTGGACGGTCGCAACCAACCTGTCCACCTTTCCCATGGCGAGCCGAGCAGACACTCCACCCAGACGATTGGACATGTGATGAAGGCTCTGAGCGGAATCGAAAGAAAGTGGTCCGGGGCTCCGGCCCTCCCCCGACCAGCCGCACCGTCAGCCAGTCGTCGGTATCTGGCCGTGGGTGGCAGGATCGGCGAGGTCGTCTCCAAGCCGTTCGCAAGCGCCTCCGTCGCCGATGAACTCCAGCAGCGCAAGGACGAAGGGTTCCTCCGCTGATGCGCATCGTCCTCGTCGGGCCGCCAGGGGCTGGAAAGGGCACTCAGGCCACACGCCTGGCCGGGAAGCTGTCGATCCCGCACATCTCTACGGGCGATCTGTTCCGGGCCAACATCAGCCGGCAGACCGAGCTCGGGAAACTCGCGAAGGTCTCCATGGACGCCGGCAATCTCGTCCCCGACGAGCTCACCATCGAGATGGCGAAGGACCGCATGCAACAGCCGGATGCCGAGAACGGCTTCCTGCTCGACGGTTTCCCGCGCAACGTCTCGCAGGCCGAGGTGCTCGACGAGCTACTGAAGACCGAGGCCATCAAGCTGGACGCGGTTCTTGACCTCGAAATCCCCGAGGGGGAGATCATCAAGCGCATCGCCGGCCGGCGCATCTGCCGCAGCCGGTCGGCACACGTGTTCCACGTGTCGTACAGCCCGCCGAAGAAGCAGGGCGTGTGCGACGTCTGCGGCGGTGAGCTCTACCAGCGCGACGACGACTCCGAGGAGACCGTCCGCAAGCGGCTCGAGGTCTACTACACGCAGACCGAGCCGATCATCGAGTACTACAAGACGCAGGGCCTCGCGGTCACGATCTCCTCCCTGGGCCCTGTGGACGAGGTCACGCGGCGGGCGTTGGAAGCCCTCAAGCGCGAGGACGACGGCAAGTAGCCGCCAGCACGTCTTCCGCCAACACAAATGGCGGCGGCGGGCGTGTGCCCAGAGCGGAGTGCCCCTTGACGTCCGGGGAGACCTGACCGGCAAGAACGTCGCAAAGCATCCAACGGAACTGCGCGGCCCGGTCCGGATGCTGATCGCCTTCCGACGTCTTGGCGGTGCCCCGCAGGCTGAACCTGTGCTCCTTCAACGGCCGACCCACCGTGGGCGCAGTCACCCGATGGCCCTGCCGGACGAGTTCGGCAGCCAGGTGCCGCAGCGACTTCGCCGTCCACCGCGGCGCTCGGCCACGGCGGCGTTCGCCTGGTCGCGCAGATAGCCGGGGCCGGCGAGACGACCGTCCGCAAGGGTGGGTTCGCACTCGAGGCCGGGGTGGAGCCGCTGCCCGAGGAACGCGTCCGGTGCCCTGGTGGTGGGCGGAGGCGGGCCGAAGCGGCCGTGCGCGAGCGGCGCTACCCCACCGAGCTTACGGACGCGGAATAGGCCATCCTCGGACCACTGCTGCCCGTCGCGGCCTGCCGGCTCCCCGCGGGCGGCCGCCCGGAAACCTCGCGGGTCGGGGAGCCCTTGATGCCGAGCTTTTCTCCGGGGCGCCGAAGGAGACGCCCTCGTCGGACTTTTCGACGACGAAGGCGCTGATGCCCTTGGAGCGCCCCGAGATCATGCCGTCGCCCTTGGCGAGCGGGGTCAGGCAGCGCTTCTTCAGCTCATCGGAGCCGGAGAGGATCACGGGCAGAGAGCCCAGCTTGTTCACGGTCGGGATCAGGGACGAGGAGACACAGACACGCGCTCATTCGCGACGAGCGCATCGAGGGCCTCCTGCGGGAAGCGGGCCTCGATCGCGCGGAGTTCTCGGTCAAGAGGTACGCATCCTGCGAGGGGACCGAGTTCCCGGGTATCTGATCATCAGTACCCTTCCAGGACGCGCTTCCTTCGAGTACTTCGCCATCACGGATTGGCGGTGGGCGCCTGCGGAGCTGCGGTTTTCCCGCAGCGGCTCAGGGGGCTGACTCGGCGTTCCCTGCATCCGGTCCGATGTGTCCTGGACGGCGTTCGCCTGTCTCGCGGTCAGGCCGGGTGCGAACGTGGCGGTCGCGTCCGGCGCCATAACCGGCAGCGGCCATGACCAGGCTCAATGCGGTGAGGAGAAGGAGAGCGCCAGTCCATCTGCCGGTGGTGTCGTGGAGGACGCCCAGAAGAAGGGGTCCGGCCGCGGCGACGAGATAGCCGATGGACTGAGCCATCCCGGCCAGGGCTGTGGTCTCGCTGGGACCGGTGGCACGTTGGCTTTGGAAGCTCAGGGCGAGCACGAGACAGGCACCGGCGCCCAACCCGAGAAGAGTGCACGCCGCGAGTGCGAGCGCTGGAAAGAGGAGCAGGAGCGCGAAGCCTGCGGCGACGATCGCTGAGCCCGCGGCAGCAGCGAAGCGCTGATCGTGGTGGCCTCGAGTGATCAAAGGCAGCAGCATGCTCGTGACCAATGCGACGAGCTGGTAGTAGAACAGCATCCAGCCGGCAGATGTGGTGCTCATGCCCTGCTGACCGAGGATGCTGGGCAGCCAAGCGACGGCGGTGTAGAAGGCAAGGGATTGCAGGCCCATGAAGAAGGACACCTGCCACGCCAGCCAGGATCGCCATGGGGTTCGAGCGTGTGTCCCACGAGACCGCACGCCGCCGTCCGGGCGGGAGCCGCGTAGCCGGGGCAACCACACGGCGAGAGCGGCGACGGCGACGACCACTCCCCAGGCCAGGGCGGAATGCCAGGTTCCGGGTAGGGCCTCGGCAAGCGGGACGGAGATGCCGGACGACAGAGCGGCGACCATTCCCATAGCGGTGACGTAGAGAGCGCTGACGGTATGAACCCGCGGGCCGGGCACGTGGGTGCGAATCACCGTAGGCAGCAGGACGTTGCCAACTGCGATCGCTACCGAGAGGATCACGGTTCCGAGGAACAAACAGGCAAGCGAAGGCAAGGACCGGATCACGGTGCCCGCTGCCAGCACTGCGAGGGCAGCCACGAGGAGGCGGGTGGTGCCGACCCGGTGCGAGGTGCGCCCGACAAAGGGCGAAGTCACTGCAAACACAAACAGCGGCAGGGTGCTCAGTACGCCTCCCTCTGACGCGGTCAACCCGGTGTCGTGCTCGATGGCCGGCAGCAGTGTGCCCACACCCGTCAAGGTCACGCGCAGGTTGGCCGCCACCAAAAGGATCGCGATCAAGAGGCCGGCCGAAAGGGCGGGCGTAGTAACCGGCGTCTTCGGGGTTGCGATCAGGTCGGCCTTCGTAGCCGTGGTGAGGCCGGCGCGGGAGTTCCTCGAGGTGGTCACTTCTGTCGTTCCGTTCCGGTCTCGGTGAGCTTCACGGTCTCGGTGAGCTTCACGATCTCGGTGGCGCAGTAGCGTGCGCCGACCTCGTCCTGGGCGGCGATCGCCTCGACGAGACGCCTGTGCAGAAGGCTGTGCTCCGCGGCCGTGGCGCTGGGCCAGACCATGCCGCCGATCTGTTCGGTGACCGCGATGCTGAGGACGTCGTACACCTCGGTAAGCAGGGCGTTCCCGCTGGCACTCACCACGGCCTGGTGGAAGCGGGTATCGACCTCCGCGCTGGCGGCCGTCTCCGGTGCATCCGCTGCCCCCTCGGCCTCGTCGAGGAGGTGCCGAAGGCGATTCAGGTCGTCTTCGGTACGCCGCAACGCGGCCAAGCCCGAGGCGTACTCTTCCAGTACTGCGCGCAGTTCCAGCACGTCGCTCCGCCTCGAGGTGTTGGCGCGTCTCATCAGTACCGAGTGCATTTCGCTCGACGTCCGGACGTACGTCCCGTCACCCTTCCGAGCCTCCAGCAGGCCCAGATGCACCAGCGCGCCGAGCGCCTCGCGCACCGTCGTACGCCCGACACCGAGTTGCTCGACCAGATCATGTTCGGGCGGAATCCGCATCCCTACAGGCCATGCGCCGGATGTGATCTGCTCACGAAGGGTGTCCACCAGTTGCGCCGACAAGCTCGCGACGCGGCGCGGCGCACGAAGATCTCTCATAAGGCGACCCTAACACCGAATGTCTGACATCTGTACGTGACGTAGGTCGCCACCCGCCTCGGCCCTCCTGGTATGCACGAGCCCTCGACGCAGCGCAACGCGTTGACCGCGGTGGCACGGATGGGCGTCTTGACGCCTCGGCCTAGGTGAGCAGTCGGTAACTTTTTTCCTTTTCATCCCCGCCGGTTCATCCCCGCCGGGCGGTCGGCTCATCCTGCCGGAGACAGCGGAAGCGCCAGTCAACCCTGGGGCCTACCTCCGAGTGGAGCCACAGCGATCATTCCTGTCAGTCCTTGATCTCGCAGATGACCGCGCCCGAGGTGATGGACGCGCCGACCTCGGCGGCCAGGCCCTTGACGGTGCCCGCACGGTGGGCGTTGAGGGGCTGTTCCATCTTCATGGCCTCCAGGACGACGATGAGGTCGCCCTCGGCCACGGTGTCGCCCTCGCCCACGGCGACCTTGACGATGGTGCCCTGCATCGGGGAGGCCAGTGCGTCGCCGGAGGCGGCGGAGCCGGACTTCTTGACCGCCTTGCGCTTCGGCTTCTTCGCGCCGCCCGCCGGGGCGGTGCCCACGCCCAGCGAGGCGGGCAGCGACACCTCCAGCCGCTTGCCGCCGACCTCGACCACGACGGTCTCACGGCCGGAGGGCTCCTCGTCCTCGTCAGGGCTGACGGGGGCGAA
>NZ_JAHLEM010000752.1 GCF_018883605.1 Streptomyces niphimycinicus
CCCGATGGGCGGCGCGGCGACCGCCGCCCGGGGGCGCGGCGGCCACCAGACCCAGCTCTCCGGCCAGCCCCCACAGCGCCTGTTTGACGGCCGACTTGGCGTCCAGGTCCTGCATCCGGCCCGAGTCGACGGCGGGCTGAAGCTCCTTGAAACCGGCCGGGATGGCGGTGCGCGCCACGCTCGTCCCGGTGGCCCGCTGGACGAGCTGCGGCTGGATCTCCGCGCTGCGGGTGTGCCGGTTGACCACGGTCACGGTCTCCTCCGCCTTGCGGATCTGGAGCCGGTCCCACAGCCGGACCATGCGCTTGGCGGCGCGCACGGCGACCACGTCCGGGGTGGTCACCAGCAGCGCGATGTCCGCGATCTCCACGGCGGCGGCGCCCGCGGAGGTCATCTGCGTACCGCAGTCGACGACCACCAGCTCGAAGCGCGACCGCAGCGCGCCGATGACCTGGCGGGCGGTGCCGTCGGTCACCTCCTCGCCGCGCTCGCCCTCGCCCGGCGCGAGCAGCAGCCCGAGCCCGGTCTGGTGGGTGAACACCGCGTCCTGGAGCACCCGTGGCGAGATGTCGCTGATCTGCGCCAGATCGGCGATCGAGCGCCGGAACTGCACATCGAGGTACGAGGCGATGTCCCCGGACTGGAGGTCCAGGTCGACGAGCGCGACCTTACGGCCCGCGGCCCGCGCGGCGAGCGCGAGCTGTACGGCGGTCACGGTGGTGCCGACCCCGCCCTTGGCGCCCGCGACCGCGACCAGTTGGCCGCCCGGCCCGGCGGCCAACGGATCGCCGCCGCCCCCCAGATGGCGCCGCACGCCGGTGGCCCACTGGGCGGCGCCCTGGACGCGGGCCGCCAGCTCGTCGTACGACAGCGGTATCCCGGCGATGCCGCGGGCCCCGGCGTCCATGGCGGCCGAGTACAGCGCGGGTCCCGCGTCGGCGGTCACCAGCACCACGCCGACCGCCGGGAAGCGCAGGGCGATCTCGCGGATCAGCTCCAGCGCCGGGGCGGGGCCGATGCGCTCATGGACGAGGACGACCTCCGGCAGCTCCTCCAGGGAGGTGGCGGCCAGCGAGGCGAGGGTGTCGAGCAGCAGGGTCGAGTCGCCGACCGGCGCCGACGGTTCGACACCGGGCAACTGGCCGAGCAGCCCGCTCAGGGAGCGGGCGGCGTCGGGGTCGCCGACGGCCGGCAGAATCCTGATCGTCACCGCGGCACCTCCTCACTCATTTGTCGCCGTCGAGGGTGTAGGTGCGGTCGCCGGGCCCTATGGAGGTGCGCCCGCCGGGGGCCACCAGCGCGAGCCGCACATGCGAGGCGAAGGATTCGGCGTAGGCCACCCGCTGCGCGTTCTTGGTGTCGAGCGCGAAGGTGATCGGCACGGCCTCGTCGATCCGCCGCTTGTCGTCCTGGTTGGGCTCCAGGGCGGTGATCTTGCCGAGGTCGAGCACCTCGGCGCCCGCGACGATCAGCTTGGAGACCGATTCCTCGCCCTGGGACTTGCCCTCGAAGGTCGCGTAGATGTTGACCTTCGCACCGGGGGTGATCTTCCCGGCGACGCCGGTGGCCGCGTCGATCATGATGGCGATCTCCTGCTGCCCGGGCTTCAGGGCGGGCCGGTTCGCGATCATGTCCCGTTGCAGCAGCGACCCCTTGGCCAACTGGGCCACCGCAATCTTCCCGCGTAGCTCGTCGAGATCGGTGACGGCGGTGGAGGGCACATAGCGCTTGGGCATCGAGACCTTCTCGAACTCCCCCGCGTCCAGCGCCTTATAGGGCTTGACGTCCGAGGTGAGCTTGTAGGCGGTGGTCTCGGGGCCGACCTTCGACTCCACGTCGTTGACGACGGAGAGCACTCCGGCGAAGGCGCCGACGGCGCACAGGACCGACAGGAGCAGCAGGATGACTCCGCGGCGCTGGCGTGAATTCATGGACGCACAACCTCGTTCGGGGACGTTACCGGCTGGTCAGGGCGGGACGTTGGGACATGAGCAGTGCGGGGATCTCATCGCCGCGCGCCACCGGGCAGGAGCAGAAGGCGCAGCGGTCGCCGATGAGTTCGAATCCGCACCAGTGGCATTCCTCTCTCCGTACGGAGGCCACGAGCTGGTAGAGGACCGAGAGGTCGGGGATGGCCGCGGCGAACTCGATCAGCTTCGGGGTGCCCCACCAGCGCGCCGACTCGGCGGGCAGCGGCACCTCTTCCACGCCCCGTACGCCCCAGGCGGGGGCGAGGGCGGCGGTGACCCAGTCGTCGCGGCCCGCGCCGCCGTCCCCGTAGCCATGGCTGTTGAGCTGGCCCCGGGCGACGGTCATGGAGGTGGCGTACCCGGGGGCGGGCAGCTCGGACGCGCCGCCGACCTTCACCAACTGCGGGGTGGGATGGGCGAGCACCCCGAAGTGGGCGCCGGGCACCCAGGACTTGACGTGCGAGGTGAGGCTGACCGGAACCCGGTCCAGCTTGGCGACGCTGCCCAGCAGGGCGCCCGCGTGGATGTAGTGGGAGAGCAGCCGGGCGGCGCACGCCAGAACGCCGGGGCTGAAGTCCGATATGGACAGTTGGCGCAACTGACGGGCCAGTACGGCGACGGCCAGCGGCGGCAGTTCGAGCGGCAGCAGCGCCATCCGGTCGCTCTCCAGGACGGAGCGCACGATATGGAGCCGGCGGACCACCGGCGCGGGGGTCGCGGCGGGATAGAGCACGACGAGATAGCCCTGCTGGTCGAGGAGGGTCCCGACCTCGGCGAGGGCGTCGTCGAGTGACTGTGCGTCCGGCGGGCGGAGCACGACGGCCGACGGGGTCTGCCCGTCGGGCGGCGGAAGCACCAGCTCACGGCCGGTGACTGCTATCGCGGTGGGCACGTCGGCTACCCCGTCTCACATCGGCGCCGAGCGGCGGCGGCCACAGGTCTCTGCTGCCCCTGTCTCATTACTGCCCCTGTCCTGGTGCGTCGTCACTTTATCCACGAAAGCGGCGTGAGAGAACAGTTCCTCTGGGTTACGCACCCCAGGCCCGATGCGGAGTCCGCGCATCCCCTTGACAAGGTTATTGGTCTGGAAACCGTCCAAGACCTACCGTTCCTGAGGTCGTTGGTCGGGGTTCGCCAACTCGCCGTGATCCGGACCCGTGGTCCGGTGACCCTCCAAACGGTCTTGAGGATCCGGGAACAGCACGAGCTGGTCACCTCGGCGTGGTCGGGTCTTGCCGCCCGTGGTGGGCGTGCCCGCCGTCCTGGGTGGGCTCGCGGTCCCGCACGCCCGCGGGAGGGACACGGCCTGGCCGGTAGCTCTCCGCTCCACCATCCTCCGGTGATGGGCGGTCACACCTGGCCGACGCCGGATCCCGTGCCCGAGGGCGCGCCGTCCGATGGCCACCGAGGCACCGTGATGCCGAGTGACCGTAGTCTTCCGTGACTGGTCCTGAAGAGGCCGGGTCCAATGCTGTCCGCCCCAGCGGCTGGTGTACGCCGGGTCGACCGCGATGACGACCAGGCCCCGTTGGTAGGCCATGCCACGCAGGCGCTCGCGGAAGCGGCCGGTGGGGATACTCGACACCGTGCGGCGGAACGTCTTGCCGCGCCTGCCACGGCCCATGGTCTCCCGACCGGTGGCGCGTGCGTCGGCGAAGCCCAGATCCTCGATCGCGATCCCCACGCAGCCGTGTTCGTGGGCATGGGCGATGAGTCGACTGATCGCGGCGCGCAGGCGCCCGTCCCGCGTGGTCGCCGGGCCGGTCAGATCCAACGGGATCGTGACCGGTTCGCCGACCGGATTGCCGTGCCTGTCTAGTACGCAGGCGGCCAGGTGGTCCGCGTTGAGGTCGACTCCGAGGAGCCGCGCCCCCGGGGCCTTGACCTCATCCAGGTTGGGCGGCTCGGCCGTGTCGGCCGCCCAGGACGCGTCCAGGTACCAACGATCACGGGCCGGGTCACAGGTGATGTCATAGCGCACGGCCCGGTGGGCGGTGACGCGGTCCAGCCACTCGCCACACCGGTGCTGGAAGGCCACGCCGCAGCCCAACCGGTACCGGCCCCTTGGGGCGTTGGCCAGGTGCCGTAGCGGCTCGGGCAGTACGAGGGACACCGCGCCATCGGCCGGGTCGACGGTGATGGTGTAGTTGCCGTGCGGGGCACCGGACTCGCCGTCCGCGGTGAGGAACAGCCGCTCGGCCTCCCACCGCCGGCGCCACTCGGCGTCGGTCAGCTTCGCCTTGGCAAGATGGTGTCGCACTCGCGCCAGGCGACGGCCGCCGACCGTGATCGACGGCCACCCTACGGCGATCTTCTGCTCCACCACGGCAAGCCGGGCCTCAAGCGCCTGCACGCGGCGCTGCTTGAGTGCCCGCTCGTTCTGGTCGGCGTAGCCGCGCACGCCGTTACTGGACCGCTTCCCGCAAGGGGCGGCCAAGCGACGGCCGATGACGCGGATGGCCCGG
The DNA here is from genome assembly GCF_018883605.1 of Streptomyces niphimycinicus. Classification (GTDB taxonomy): domain Bacteria; phylum Actinomycetota; class Actinomycetes; order Streptomycetales; family Streptomycetaceae; genus Streptomyces; species Streptomyces niphimycinicus. The sequence goes on from NZ_JAHLEM010000752.1 coordinate 4,436, forward strand.
CGCAGACCGGCGCGCTCGTCGTACAGACAGCGCATCGACAACTGGAACTGGTCCTCGCTGACCCGGGTCATCGCTCCGGCCCAGCGGGATGATGACACCGCGGTGAGCCTCTTCTTCCGCTCCGCCCGCTGTGTGTCTTTCCCGCTGACCCGGCCAATCCGGACCCGCTCGGCCAAGTCGGCCCGCTGATGGCGGCCGAGGTGCTCGCCCACCAGGCGCAGCACCTTCTCATCAGCCGGGCTCAGCCGCAGGCGTCCTCTGATCCGCGCCCCCGACGGCGCGGCCACGACGAACGGAGCGGCCAGCACATGAAGGACACGCTTCCTGCCACGTTTGCGTGCCACCGGCCGCTCCCCTCCCCCAGTCGCGCCGAACTCACCTGCCGCCACCGATCATGCGTTCTCGACACCTGCGCGGCCTCGGGAACTGGTCTCGTTCACCCGTACGAAGGACATGACGGCCAACAACGGCCCGTAGCCAGGCCAGCAGTTACTTGCCCGGGTCTGGGCAGCGCGATGACCTGGTCCGCCAACTGGGACGCGACCGCGGGCAACGCGTGGTCGAACGCGGTGGGCCCGAAGGTCCACGGGCTGCCGTAGCGTGACGCGGCCCCTCCCGGGGGGATGCCCCTCCCGGGAGGGGCGCCGATGACGGGGAGGGATGGGCCAAGGGGGCCGGGGCGCAAGCGCTCGGCCCCCTCATCCGCATTTTTCACCCTCATGTGCAGGGAAGATGTCGCGCGGGGTTGACAACGGCATTGGTCTGGACCACCTTATACGCA
>NZ_JAHLEM010000753.1 GCF_018883605.1 Streptomyces niphimycinicus
GGGATGGGCCAAGGGGGCCGGGGCGCAAGCGCTCGGCCCCCTCATCCGCATTTTTCACCCTCATGTGCAGGGAAGATGTCGCGCGGGGTTGACAACGGCATTGGTCTGGACCACCTTATACGCACGCCACAGGGGCCCCTGAACACGCATTCGCAACACCACCCCCACACCTCTCCCCCCACCTACGGAGGCTGTCGTGGTACGCGCACAGTTCACCAAGCGGCTGCTCGGAGCCGCAGCAGTCGTCGCCATCGCCGCCGGAGGGCTGATATCCGCCGGCTCGGCCAACGCGTCGGAGGAGCACCCCGACGCGAAGCAGCACGCCGCCGCAGTCCCCGAGCACGCCGTCACCGGGTACTGGCAGAATTTCGACAACGGCGCGACGAAGCAGAAGCTCTCGGACGTCCCGGACGACTACGACATCATCGCGGTCGCCTTCGCGGACGCCACCGGCTCTCCCGGAGCGGTCGACTTCAAGCTCGACCCCGCCACCGGCTACAGCGACGAGCAGCAGTTCAAGGACGACATCAAGGCCAAGCAGGCGGCCGGGAAGTCCGTGATCGTCTCCGTCGGCGGCGAGAAGGGCTCCATCTCGGTCAGCGACGACGCCTCGGCGGACGCCTTCGCCTCCTCCATCACCGGCCTGATGGACAAGTACGGCTTCAACGGCGTCGACATCGACCTCGAGAACGGCGTCAACTCCACCTACATGACCAAGGCTCTCAAGGCCATCCACGACAAGAAGAGCGATGTCGTGGTCACCATGGCGCCGCAGACCATCGACATGCAGTCGGCGTCCACCGAGTACTTCAAGACCGCGCTGGCCATCAAGGACTTCCTGACGGTGGTCAACATGCAGTACTACAACAGCGGCTCGATGCAGGGCTGCGACGGCAAGGTCTACTCCCAGGGCTCGGTCGACTTCCTCACCGCCCTCGCCTGCATCCAACTGGAGAACGGCCTCGACCCGTCCCAGGTCGGCATCGGCGTGCCCGCCTCCACCAGCGGCGCCGGCTCCGGCTATGTCGAGCCGGGCGTGGTCAACAACGCCCTCGACTGCCTCGCCAAGGGCACCGGCTGCGGCTCGTTCAAGCCGTCCAAGACGTATCCCGGCATCCGTGGCGCGATGACCTGGTCCACCAACTGGGACGCGGCCGGCGGGAACGCCTGGTCGAAGGCGGTCGGCCCGCACGTCCACGGGCTGTAGACCCGCAAGGCGCGAACGACAGTTCGACGTACGCCGGTGCGCCCCGCTCACGCCATGCGGGGCGCACCGGCGTACTGATGTTCGCTACGGCTTGGGCAGCGCACACCCCGCCAGGTTCAGGTCGATCTTGTTGCCGGTGGTCACGCACTTGGTGATGCCGTAGGTCTCCTGGGCGTAGTTGATGCCCCGGCGCACCGTCACCGCGCCGTTCTCGTCCACCTCGCACGGGTTGTTGAGGGTGCAGCGGCCGCCGTCCTCGTTGCCCGTGTTGTTCACGGCCACGACCTTGCCGGACGCCGGGTCGACGACGGGAGAGCCCGAGGTTCCGCCGATCGTGTTACAGGCGGAGGTGTAGCGGACCGAGTCCTTCCAGGTCCAGTCCCCCTCCTTAAGACGGTATGCAAATCCGTCGATATTGCAGGAGTAGATCTTCTTCCAGTAGCCGGAGACCACATTGATGGCGGAGCCCTGGGTCGGGTGGCTGTCCGACAGCGGCAGCGCCTTGATGCCGTACGCCGACTGGATCTGGGCGTATGTCGACGTGAGCTGGTACAGCGAGATGTCGGTGTCGGTCATCGTCGCGTACGCGACCTTGCTCGCGCGTACGGTGCCGGCGCTGCCACCCGAAGCGGTCAGCAGGGTGAAGCTCCGGGTCGACGGCTTGTCGACGATCACCTCTCCCGCGCCGGGGAAGCCGCTCTCCAGGCAGTGGCCGTTAGAGAGCACGAGCGCGGGGTCGGTGTCGGCCGAGCCCGGCGTCCGGACGACGGAGCCGGAGCAGTTGCTGAGCGCCACCGTGCCCGCGAAGTTGACCGCCTTCGGAGCCTTGGCGGGGGCCTTGGCGGGAGATGCGGCCGCCGCGGGCGCCGCGCCCGCGCCGACGAGGGTCGCGCCGCCCAACAACAGGGCCGAGAGCGCACCGACGAGAGATCTGTTCATGCGGGGGGTTCCTTCCCTCGATGAGAGATTCCTTCGGCTTCGACCATTTCCCACCCTTGCGCATGTCATGCGCATGGCCGAACACTGGCGCAGCAGTCGCTCGCCCTTAACCCCCCAGGAGATGTCATGCGACGTCGCATCCGCGGCAGACGGGCCACCGCCCTCACCGCCTTGCTCACCCTCGCACTCGCCGCCCCCATGGCAGCTCAGGCCGACGATCCCGCTCCACGGCCCGGCACCGGCCGCACCGCATCATCCACTGCCCAGGGCGCCGACGAGAGCGTGCGGCAGTACGAGGTCTCCGGCCCCGCCACCCGGGCCGACCGCTCGGCCGTCGCCGCCACCGGCGTGTCCATCGACGAGGTGGACGCCCGCTCCCTGGTCGTCACCGCCGACGCGGCGCAGGCCGAGCGGCTGCGCGCGCTCGGCTACCGGCTCACCGCGCTCCCGGGCCCGCCCGACCGCAGCCAGGGCAGGGCGGCCAAGCCCTTCGACTTCCCCTCGGCCGATGCGAAGTACCACAACTACGCCGAAGCGAACGCCGAGATCAACGCGACGGTCGCCAAGTATCCGTCGATCCTCAGCAAGCGCGTCATCGGAAAGTCGTACGAGGGCCGGGACATCGTCGCTCTCAAGATCAGCGACAACGTGGCGACGGACGAGAACGAGCCCGAGGTCCTCTTCACCGCCCATCAGCACGCGCGTGAGCACCTGACCGTGGAGATGGCGCTCTATCTGGTGCGGCAGTTCACCGAGGGCTACGGCAGCGACTCCCGGATCACGAACGCGGTCAACGGCCGGGAGATCTGGATCATCCCGGATGTGAACCCGGACGGCGGCGAGTACGACATCGCCACCGGCTCCTACCGGAGCTGGCGCAAGAACCGCCAGCCCAACTCCGGCTCCTCGTCCGTCGGCACCGACCTCAACCGCAACTGGGACTTCAAATGGGGCTGCTGCGGCGGCTCCTCCGGCTCCCCCGGCTCGGAGACCTACCGCGGCCCCAAAGCCGCGTCGGCCCCCGAGGTGAAGGTCGTCGCCGACTTCGCCCGCAGCCGCGTCGTCGGCGGCAAGCAGCAGATCAAGGCCGCCATCGACTTCCACACCTACAGCGAACTGGTGCTGTGGCCCTTCGGCTGGACGTACGACGAAACCACCACCGGTATGACGCGGGACGACTACGACGCCTTCGCGGCGGTCGGCAAGAAGATGGCCGCGAGCAACGGCTACACCCCCGAGCAGTCCAGCGAGCTGTACATCACCGACGGCGCGATCGACGACTATCTGTGGGGCACCCAGAAGGTCTTCGCCTACACCTTCGAGATGTACCCGACCGGCTCCGGCGGCGGCGGCTTCTACCCGCCCGACGAGGTCATCGACCGCGAGACCAGCCGCAACCGCGACGCGGTGCTCCAACTCGTGGAGAACGCGGACTGCATGTACCGCTCGATCGGCAAGGAAGCGCAGTACTGCACCTGAGCCTGAGCCGGGCCGCACGGCCCGACGCGAGCGCCGTCCCGGCGGGGAGCCCGCCGGGACGGCACCCCGCGAGGCGTCGGCTGTTGGCATGGCACAGCTCTGAGCTGGTCAGCCGATGGGGTTGACGAAGGTGCCGGGATGGGTGGCGCCGCGCTGGTCGACAAGGCTGTCGGACTCCCAGGGCCACTCGATCTTGAGGGACTTGGTCTCGTTGGGCGGGGTGATCTC
>NZ_JAHLEM010000754.1 GCF_018883605.1 Streptomyces niphimycinicus
TGGCACAGCTCTGAGCTGGTCAGCCGATGGGGTTGACGAAGGTGCCGGGATGGGTGGCGCCGCGCTGGTCGACAAGGCTGTCGGACTCCCAGGGCCACTCGATCTTGAGGGACTTGGTCTCGTTGGGCGGGGTGATCTCGACCCAGGCCGGCTGGTAGAAGCCCTCTTCCTCTCTGGTGAAGGCGAGGTTGAGGGTGAACTCGGTGCTCTGGCCGGCCTCCACCTCCAGGGGGCTCCACTTCTGCGAGGAGCGGACCAGGGACCAGCGCTCGCCGCCGTTGATCGAGGTCAGGTCCACACCGGGGAAGCCGCCGAGCTTGCAGGAGTAGTTGCCCTTGTTCATCAGGACGATGGTGGCGGTCGTCCCGCCGTCCTCCGGCACCGGGAGCGCGTCCTCACCCGTGGCGAACGCGGCTTCCAGGTTTTCGGTGCGGCAGCGCTCGACGCCGGCGTGCGCCCTGCCGCCGCCTTCGGTGGCGGCCTGCCCACCGCCCGACTGCTTCTCCGCGGCGCCCGTCTCCGAGCCCCCCTTGGCCTTGGCGTCCGTACCCTGCGCACCGTTGGAGGAACCCGAGGAGCCGCTGGACCCGGCCGGGGCCGTGTCGGTCTGGCCCGCGGACTTCTTATCGCCGCCCTCCGAGCCGTTGCAGGCCGTCAGGGTCAGGGCGGCGGCCGCGGTCAGGACCGCGGCGGCCACGCGGACGGTACGACGGCGGGCGATGCGGGCAGTGGTGTCGGAACGCATTTCGGGTCCCCCGGAG
>NZ_JAHLEM010000755.1 GCF_018883605.1 Streptomyces niphimycinicus
GGGCCCGGTGTCCGGCTGGACGCGGGTGTGGAGTCGGGGAGTGTCATCGGTCCGGCGTGGGACTCGCTGCTGGCCAAGCTGATCGTCACCGGCGCCACCCGCGCCCAGGCCCTCCAGCGGGCGGCCCGGGCGCTGGCCGAGTTCCAGGTCGAGGGCATGGCCACCGCGATCCCGTTCCACCAGGCGGTGGTCGTGGACCCGGCGTTCACCAGCGAGCCGTTCACGATCCACACCCGCTGGATCGAGACCGAGTTCAACAACACGATCGCCCCGTTCGCGCCGACCAGGATGGACGAGGCCGACGAGCCCACCGCCCGGGAGACCGTCGTGGTCGAGGTCGGCGGCAAACGGCTGGAGATCTCGCTTCCGGCGGTCCTGGGCCTGGCGGTGTCGCCCGGGGAGGCCGCGGGGACCAAGAAGCCGAAGCGCAAGGCGGTCAAGAAGTCAGGCTCCGCCGCCTCCGGCGACGCACTGGCCTCCCCGATGCAGGGCACCATCGTCAAGGTCGCCGTGGGCGAGGGCGACACCGTGGCCGAGGGCGACCTCATCGTCGTCCTGGAGGCCATGAAGATGGAACAGCCCCTCAACGCCCACCGCGGCGGCATCGTCAAGAGCCTGAACGCGAACGTCGGCGCCTCGGTCAGCGCGGGCGCCGTGATCTGCGAGCTCAAGGACTGACCCGCCGCCATGACAGCCTTACGGCGGGCTCCGAGCGGAGCCCGCCGTCAAGGACCGGCTATATGAGGTCAGTCCTTGAGCGTCCGCTCCAGGAAGTTCAGGACGGTCTCCGCGTACGTCTCCGGCTGGGTCTTGATCCCCTGGAGATGCTCGGTGTCCGGCAGGGTGTGCACCTCGGCCAGCGGATAGCGCTCGGCCAGCGCCCGCACCCCGGACGCGGGGATCATGGTGTCGAGCTCACCGGTCAGAAAGAGCATCGGGGTGCGCTCGTACGCGCCGCCGAGCGGCGGGGGCCACTGCACCCGCAGCATCGCCACGGCGGCGGACGAGGCGACCGTCTCCACGACCGCGCGGGAGGGGCCGGTGCCCAGCGGGCCGGGGATGGGCACGCCGCCGGCCGCGACGAAGTTCCGGAACAGCGGGGCCAGCTCCAGCGCCGGACCGCTGTCGAAGATCACCGCGTCGACCGGGCAGTCCTCCCGCTTGAGCATGTAGAAGGAGGGGAAGGTCGAGATGGAGAAGCCGTAGATCGCGATGCGCGCCGTGGCGTACTCGTCCATCGAGCGCATATGCCGCACCACGGCGACCACATCGTCGGTGTGGCGGTCGCTCATGCCCCAGCCCGCGCGGTCCGCGACGCTCTTACCGTGGTTGCGGTGGTCGAACATCGCGACCGTATAGCCGGCCTCGCTGAGCAGCCGCGCCTGCGCCAGGCTCGCGGACTTGCTCAGCCCCAGGCCGTGTCCGAGGACCACGACCCGCTCGGTGTCGCCGGGGATGAGCCAGACATGGAGTCCGCGCCCCTGCTGACCGTTCAGCGGAACGTTCACATCGGTGCTGGTCAGCCCCAGGTCGGCGGGCTTCTTATGATGTGGCCTGCGGGGCGGGTGGTAGATCATGTACGAGAGGAAGGCACCGTACAACGGTGCCACCGGGAGGGTCACCGCCGAAGCCGCCTTGGCCAGGAATCCCGTCGCCATGGTCGTCAAACCCCTATCACCGCTCGTGCCCGGACGTGCGCGATCGTAGTGCGGACGGGCAGGTGACCGCGTCGGCCGGGAGGCGAACGTGGCCGAAGTCACCGAGTGTCCCCGATCGGTAACGCCGCCGCGCGGCAAGGGCGTTGGGGGCGCGGGAACGGGGCGTCGCGGCGCGTTCGGACGGCAGGGCGCCCGCAGCGCGCCGCGCGCGCCGCTGTACCGTCAGTACTCCAGAGCGAGCGCATCATCGGCCGATAGCACGGGAGAAGCGGAACAGTGTCCTTCACCAGCCCGGTTCAGCCCGCACAAGAGCCCGGGCGATGGGCCCCGGTCGCCGCCCTGCCCGGCCCTGGAGACCGTCCCGGCCCCGGTGAGGTGGCCGTATGGCTGCTGCGGATCCCGCCGTCCGCCGCCGCTGCCACCGCCGTCGCGGAGGGCGTGCTGGACGAGCCGGAGCGCGAGCGCGCGGCGAGGCTGCGCACCGATCTGCTGCGCGAGCGCTATGTGACCTCCCATGTGGGGCTGCGGACGCTGCTCGGCGGCTATCTCGGCATTGCCCCGGGCGAGGTCGAGTTCGTCCGGGAGACCTGCGGAATGCCGGACTGCGACAAGCCGCACGGCCGCCCGGCCCTCGCGGGCGAGGACTCGCTGCACTTCTCCCTCTCCCACTCCGGGGACGCCGCCCTGTGCGCCGTCGCCGGGGTGCCGGTGGGCGCCGATGTCGAGGAGCGGGACCCCGAGCGCACCGGAACCAGGCTGACGGGGCTGATCGGGCAGTTGCACCCGGAGGAGCGGGCGGCGATCGAGATGCTTCCGGAGGAGCGGCGGGCGGAGGCGTTCCTGGGCTGCTGGGTCCGTAAGGAGGCGTACCTCAAGGGCATCGGCACCGGGCTGCCGGGCGGGATCAGCGCCCACCATGTCGGTCTCGCCGAGGGGCTGGCCCCCGCCGACGCGCCGTCCGGCCCCGGCGGCTGGGCCTTCGCCGACCTCGAGGCACCGCCCGGCTACCACGCCGCGGTGGCCGTACGGGACGAGGCCGCGCCCGGTGGCCCGGCGCGGCCGGTGGTGACCGTGGCCGGTCTGCCTCTGGGCTGATCGGTCCCGGTACAGTCGGCGCCATGCCGCATCTCGAGGTGGAACTCTCGGCAGGCACCGTCGAGTACGAGGACACGGGAGGCGAGGGGCCCGTCGCGGTCCTGCTGCACGGCGTCGCCATGAACGGCTCCCTGTGGCGCGATGTGGTCGCCGCGCTGAGCCCCGGCATCCGCTGTGTCGTCCCCACCCTCCCCCTGGGCGGACACCGCCGCGCGATGCGGCCCGACGCGGATCTGTCGGTGCTCGGGGTGGCCCGGCTGGTCGCCGAGTTCCTGGAACGGCTCGACCTTACGGACGTCACGCTGGCCATGAACGACTGGGGCGGGGCGCAGGCGCTGATCGCCGACGGCCGCGCCCAGCGCATCGGCCGACTGGTGATCACCTCCTGCGAGGCGTTCGAGAACTTCCCGCCGGGGCTGCCCGGCCGGAATCTGCGGATGGCCGCGAAGCTGCCGGGCGGGCTCAACGCCGCCTTCAAGCTGCTGAAGGTGGAGCCCCTGAGGCGGCTTCCGATCACCTGGGGCTGGATGACCAAGCGCCCGGTGGACCGGAAGGTGATGGACGCCTGGTTCCAGCCCCTGTGGACCTCCCCGGAGATCCGCCGTGACCTGCGGAAATACGTCCTCGGGGTGCCACCGGTGGACGAGCTGCTCCGCTGGGCCGACGCACTGCGCGCCTTCGACCGCCCCGCCCTGGTGGCCTGGGCCTCCGAGGACCGCGTCATGCCCCCCGAGCACGGCCTGCGCCTGGCCGGTCTGCTTCCCCACGGCAGCCTGGTGGAGATCCCCGACAGCTACACCCTGATCCCCGAGGACCAGCCGGGCCCGCTGGCCGACCTGATCCGCGCGTTCGTCCTGGGCGGCGCGGCCACGGCCTAGGGACTGTCGGACCCCCGGCGTACCGTCGTCAGTATGTGCAGATCCATCAAGACGCTCCGCCCGCCCTATGCCGAGACCGTCACCCAGGACGACATGCGCGCCGCCGCCCTCCAGTACGTCCGCAAGATCAGCGGCTTCCGCCAGCCCGCCCCGCACAACGCCGCCGCCTTCGACAAGGCGGTCGAAACGATCGCCGCGGCCACTGAGGAGCTGCTGAGCACGCTGGAGGTCAAGGGCCGCACCGGCTGACTGCCCGGGCATGGTGGGTATGGCCAAGGCTCACCGGGGACCCGGCGCCGGGCGGGGACTCAGCGAACGTAGTTCTTGAGGGTGTCCGTGTCGATGGTGATGCCCACCGGGTCGGGCAGGGCCACCCGCTCGCCGAAGGGGGCCCGGTGGATGTCGAGGTAGCAGCCGCTCTTCGGGTCGGGATTGGTGTGGACGATGACCGCGCAGGCGTCACGGTCCACGAGGAGATAGACAGGGATGCCCGAGGCCGCGTAGGCGGCGGGCTTCTCCTGCCGGTCACGGCGATCGGTGTCACGGTCGTACGACGTGACCTCAACGGTCATCCGCACCCCGTCGGGATCGGCCCACTCGCCCTGCCCCGCGAAGTGCGCGACAGGCGCCAGTGATCCGTCCGGTCGGGCCCGCCCCTTGCGGTACTGCCCGACCTTCAGTCCCTGGGACGTATGCAGGTCGAGATCTGGGCGGCTCTGCATGCACTGCCTGAGCAGCCACATGATGATCGTCTCGTGATCCCCGTCGGCCACGCACTTCTCCTCGATCCGTCCGTCGATGAACTCCAACGTGACGGTTTCGGGTGCGGTAGAGGCGATCTCCTCGAACTCTTCCACCCGCATGTGAGACGTGCGCTCGGTCATAACCGTCATGTTGCACCCCTTTCCTGGTGGAAGCCAGTGTTCCCAGGTGCCGACGAGGTCGGGGCACAAAGCCCAGTCGATCACTCCTGCGAGTGAAGGGCGGCTGCCGGACGGTGACGGGCGGACCGTTGCGGGCTGACCAGCGGATCATGGCCGCTCAAATATGACTGGGGCCTCTCGAACGATCGAGAGGCCCCAGTCACTGCCATGGTGCGCCGCCAGGGACTCGAACCCCGGACCCGCTGATTAAGAGTCAGCTGCTCTAACCAACTGAGCTAGCGGCGCGTGCTGACGAGGTAAATACTACCTGGTCCGGGAGGGTGGTTTTGACCATCGCTCTCCGGGGCATAGCCGGAGCCCGCCGAGG
>NZ_JAHLEM010000756.1 GCF_018883605.1 Streptomyces niphimycinicus
AACCAACTGAGCTAGCGGCGCGTGCTGACGAGGTAAATACTACCTGGTCCGGGAGGGTGGTTTTGACCATCGCTCTCCGGGGCATAGCCGGAGCCCGCCGAGGGCGGCCGGGGCTCCCTTCGAGGGCGGCCGGGGCCGGGATCCGGGCTCAGATGGAGAGGGAGAGCAGCATCGGGGCCGCCTCACGGTTGAGGGCGTCGGCGGCCTGGCGCAGCCGGTGGGCATGGGCCAGGGGGAGGGAGAGGGCCAGGCAGCCCACCGAGCGGCCGGCGCTGACCGGAACCGCCGCGCAGACCGTGCCGATCGCGTATTCCTGAAGGTCGAGGACGGGGACGGTGGCGGGCTGGCTGTCCAGCTTGCGGAACAGCACCCTTTCGCTGGTGGTGGTCCGGGAGGTGAGCCGCACCGTCTTATGGCGCGAGAGATGATCGCGGCGGCTGTCCTGGTCGAGCTGGGTGAGCAGGCATTTGCCGAGTGCCATCGCATGGGCGGCGGAGCGGAAGTCCACCCACTCGTTGACCTTGGGCGTCCGCGGTCCGTCCGCATACTGCGTGATCTTGATTTCGCCGTCCACATAGCGGCTGAGATAGACCGCCGCGCCCACCGAGTCGCGCAGCGCGATCAGGGAGCGCTGGAGCTTGTCCTGGACGGCGTGGCCGCGGCCGGGGCCCGCGGAGCCCAGCAGGGTCAGCGAGATGCCGCCGACATAGGCCCCGTCGGCGATCTGCTCCACATAGCCCTCGCGGCGCAGCATCAGCAGCAGCTCGGCGAGCTGGTGGGCGGGCAGCCGGGTCTCCCGGGCGATCATGATGTCGCTGACGCCGGACGGGTGTTTGGCGATGACCTCCAGGATCCGGAGGGCGTGCTGCACCGAGTGGAACGGTGCGGTCGGCTCGGGCCTGAGCGCCACGATTTCCCCCCTCGCAGGTTGGCGCGGCTTTCTATCACGATAGCCGCCAAGGGGCTTATCCGGATCGGCTGTTGAGGATATTGCCGAGGTGCCGCACCCCCGGTCAGCAGGGGCGTATATCCAGGGCATATGACATAGGCATGCCCCCGCGGATGGGTCGCGGGGGCAGTGCCGGTCGGCGCCCGGGCCGGGTCGGGTGATCTACCTGGCAGGGGCCGGATGATCTGCTCGGCAGGGGCCGGATGATCTAGAGAACCGCGCTCAGGAACTCCCTCGTCCGCTCGTGCTCCGGCTCGGTGAAGATCTTTTCCGGCGGTCCGGACTCGATCACCCGGCCCGCGTCGAACATCAGCACATCGTCGGAGATGTCCCGGGCGAAGTTCATCTCATGCGTGACGCACAGCATGGTGATGTCCGTCGTATGGGCGATATCGCGCAGCACATCCAGCACCCCGGCCACCAGCTCCGGGTCCAGCGCCGAGGTCACCTCGTCCAGCAGCATCACCTGCGGCCGCATCGCCAGCGCCCGGGCGATCGCCACCCGCTGCTGCTGCCCGCCGGACAGTTGCGTCGGGTACGCGTCGCACTTGTCGCCGAGCCCGACCAGGTCGAGCAGCTCCCGGGCGCGGGTCTCGGCCTCGTCCTTGCTCAGGCCGAGCACATGCACCGGGGCCTCGGTGATGTTCCGCAGCACCCGCATATTGGGGAAGAGGTTGAACTGCTGGAAGACCATCCCGATCTTCTTGCGCACCTCACGGGTGTGCTTCTCGCCGGCCGGGACCAGCGAGCCGCCTCTGTCCTCATGGGTGAGGTAGTCGCCGTCGACCTTGATCGTGCCCTCGTCCGGTTTGATCAGCGTCATCAGCAGCCGCAGGATCGTGGTCTTGCCCGATCCCGAGGGGCCTATCAGGGTGACGTGCTTGCCGGAGGAGACCGAGAAGTCGAGGTTGTCCAGGACCGTATTGCTGCCGAAGCGCTTGGTCACCTGGTCGAAGCGGATCAGTTCACTGCCGTCCACGGCAGGATTCGTGTGGTCGGTTTCAGTGGCCAAGACGACGCTCCAGGGCTCGCATCAGAAGGGAAGCCGGATAGGCGATGACGATGAAGGCGATGCCGACCATCGTGTAGGGCTCGATGTACTGGAAGGACGACGCGCCTTCCGCGCGCGCCTTCTGAAGCATGTCGACGACGCCGATCAGCGCGAGCATCGGGGAGTCCTTCAGCATCGCGATGACGTAGTTGCCCAGGGCGGGCACCACCCGGCGGATGGCCTGCGGCAGGATCACCGCGGTCCAGGTACGGGCGCGGGAGAGGCTGAGCGCGGTCGCCGCCTCCCACTGCCCCTTGGGCACACCGTCGATCCCGGCCCGGTAGACCTCGGCGGTGTACGTCGAGTAGTGCAGACCGAGTGCGATCACCCCGGTGGTGAGCGCCGAGAACTTGATGTCCCAGGTCGGCAGCACGTAGTAGAAGAAGAACAACTGCACCAGCAGCGGGGTGTTGCGGATGAACTCCACGACCGCCGCCACCGGCCAGCGCACAAAGCGGGTCGGCGAGCGGAAGGCCATCGCCCACACCAGGCCCAGCGCGAACGCCAGGATCGAGCCCAGCGCGGTCGCCTCCAGCGTGATCAGCAGTCCGCGGCCCAGCTCCGGGAGGAAGTCCTTGGCCACATCCCAGTTCCAGGTCACTGGGCACCTCCCGTGATGATGTTGGACGACTGCTCGGACTCCTGGCGCGCGGACAGCTTCCGGGTCGCCAGCGGGCCCTTGCCGGACTTCACCGGAGCCTGGCCGATGCCCGCCTTGGCGCGCCGTTCCAGCAGCCGCATCAGCCGGGTGAGGACGAAGGCCAACACGAAGTAGAGGACCAGGATGATCGCGTAGATCTCCAGGCTGTCGCCGGTCGCCAGCCGCGAGAGCTGGGCGGCGAAGGTGATGTCGGCGACGCTCACCGCGGAGACCAGGGCGGTCGCCTTCAACAGCTCGATCAGCAGATTGTTGAAGGGCGGGATCATCTCCGGGATCGCCTGCGGCAGGATCACCCGGCGCATCCGCTGCGCGGGGCTGAAGCTGAGCGCGATGGCCGCCTCACGCTGCGCCGGGGCCACCGAGGCGATCGCGCCGCGCACGATCTCCGAGCCGTACGCCCCGTAGGTGAGGCCCAGCGCCAGCACCGCCGCCCACATCGACACCAGTTGATAACCGAAGGCCAGCGGCATCACGAAGAACAGCCAGAACATCAGCACCAGGGCCGAGGTGCCGCGGAAGATCTCCACATAGAAACCGGTCAGAAAGCGGACGATCCACAGCCGGGAGGTGCGGGCGATCCCGATGCCGAACGCCACGGCGGCCGCGAAGACCGCGCTGAACAGGGTGAGCTGGCTGGTGATCCAGACGCCCGGAAGAAGCCAGTTTTCCCACAGTCCGGCCGTCATGAGCACAGCTCCTTGGCGGTCAGATCGGTCATCTCTTCCTTGGTGAAGCCAAAGGGCCGCACGATGCGCAACAGCTCGCCGCTCTTCTTCATCTTGTGGAGCTCGACATTGAAGGCGTCCCGGAGCTTGGTCTCCTCCGGCCGGAAGGCGAAGCCGCCGGCGCCGATGTCCGGTTTGCCGTCGACGTACGCCTGGAACGGCTCGGTGGCCTCGGCCAGTCGGCTGTTCCGCTGCTTCACCACGTTGTGGACGGTCACGGTCGTGCCCGCGAAGACATCGGCCCGGCCCTGTTCCACGGCCAGCAGCCCGGCGAGCTGGTCGGGGAGGATCAGCATGTCGCTCTGTTTGATCCCGACGGCCTCCGCGTAGCCGATCTCGGCATATGCGGTACCGGTGGCCATTTTGGCCTTCTGCTTGGCGATGTCCTCGTAGTTGTGGATGTTCTTGGGGTTCCCCTTGCGCACGATGAACGCGTCACGCATGCGGTAGTCGGGGTCGGAGAAGATCACCTGGGCGCAGCGGTCGGGGTTGATGTACATCCCCGCCGAGACCACGTCGAACTGCTGCGAGCGAAGGCCCGGGATCAGCGAGCCGAACTCGGTCGGCACCGGCTGGACCTTGGCTACTCCCAGCCGCTTGAAGATGACCTTCGCGATCTCCGGCGCCTCGCCGGTGAACTCACCGTTCTTGTCGATATAGCCGAATGGGATCTCCCCCGCTATTCCCAGCCGGACCGTGCCTTGCGACCGCAGTCGCTCCAGCAGATTGCCCCCGTCCTTGGCGCCGGAGCCGGACACCCGGCTGCAACCGGCCGCGCCCAGCAGGCCCAGGGCCGCGCCGCCGGCGAGAAGCGAGCGGCGGCTTGGACCCATTTTCGCTATTTCTCTGCTATCGGTGTCTTTCTCACGTGGTGGAGCCATGGGCGCGCGGCTACCCGACTCCGGCAAATATATGCAGGCTGTTTCCGGCCCTTGATATAGCCGATGCCTGGGTAGGCCCCTACGGCAGGACTGGTTCCGAAGCGACCTGGAGGAAAGTCGATGGTTGACCGAGCCGACCGGTTCATCGAGGTCTCGCTCGAGAAGCGCGGGGTGAGCTGCACGGCCAAGCTCCTTGACGAGCGAGCGCCGATCACCTGCGAGGCGGTGTGGAACGCGCTGCCGCTGGGGGGTGACGTATATCACGCGAAGTATGCGCGCAATGAGATCTATGCGCTGCTTCCCCCCTTCGCGCCCGAGGAGCCGCCCCTGGAGAACCCGACGATCACCCCGATCCCCGGTGACCTGTGTTACTTCACCTTCACGGACACCCAGCTCGGGACGAAGTCGTACGGATACGAGACCGACGCCAAGCACCAGGGGCGGCGGCAGGTCGTCGACCTGGCGCTCTTCTACGAGCGGAACAACCTGCTGATCAACGGCGACGCGGGCTGGGTGCCCGGGATCGTCTGGGGCTCGGTCGTCGACGGCCTCGACCGGATGGCCGACGCCTGCCAGGACCTGTGGCGCGCCGGGGCGCTGGGGGAGACCCTCAGCTTCCGCCGGGCGTAGCGCACCGGCTTTCGCCGGGCGGTGGCCGTCGGTTTCCGCCGGGCGTAGCGCATGCGGCCGGGCCCGGGGCGGCTTCGCCCCGGGCCCG
>NZ_JAHLEM010000757.1 GCF_018883605.1 Streptomyces niphimycinicus
AGGCACAGCAGAACCAGAGAACCCTCCCGGCTGACCGGTCAGACGATCTTCACCATGGACACCCGCCGCCGACCAGCCCGAGCACTCCCGACCCCGCGCACACCAGCCCACCCGACCTGCAGTTTTCACGATGCACACTGCTTAATGAGTGAAACCGACCTGGGAACCATGCCGGACATGGACGAGGTCGGACAGATCACAGGTGGCGATGGTCAGCCCGGCGGCCACGAGAAGGACCACGATCAAGGATGACGCAGATGGCGTGAGACTCGGCGCCACACCGGAGGTGCGCCGCTCCTGGGCGATCAGGTTGGCTCCGTTACTTCCCCAGCCAGTACGCCGCCTTCCGCCGCGAACGGACCGGACCGTCACCCGAGGCCGTCCGCCGCCAGCCGTACCGCCGTGACCTTGTACTCGGGGCAGGAGGTGACCGTATCGGCGTGGTCGGAGGTGAGGCGGTTCACCCCGCTGGCCGGGAAGTGGAACGAGCAGAAGACCTGACCGGGCGCTGTCTCGGTGCCGATGCGCGCGATGAGGCGGGCCTGCCCGTGTCGACTGGCCACCTGGACCGGTTCCCCGTCCCTCAGTCCGTACCTGACGGCATCGTCCGGGTGGATGTCGAGGCGGTCGACCGGGTCGAGGGTGAGATTGCCGCCACGACGGGTCATGGACCCGGAGTTGTAGTGCGCCCAGCGCCGCCCCGTGACCATGACGAGGGGATAGTCGTCGTCCGGCTGCTCTCCCGGCGGCATATAGGGCGTGGCGGCAAGGTGGGCCCGTCCGTCGGCCGTGGCGAATCGTTCCCGGTACAAGGTGGCCTGGCCCGGTTGGTGGGGGTCCGGGCAGGGCCAGGGGACGGCACCTTCCCGGTCCAGCCGCCGGTGGGACAGCCCGGCGAAATGGGGGCTGAGCCGGGCGCACTCGGCGAGCGCGTCCGCCGGGGTCGGACAGCCCAGATCGGTGCCCATGGCCGCGGCGACGGCGCGTACCGCATCGAAGTCGGTGCGGGCGCGGCCCGGGGGCGCGACGGCGGGGCGGACCCGCTGGAATCTGCGGTCGAAGTTGACGAAGGTGCCGTCCTTCTCCAGCCAGGAGGCGACCGGCAGCACGACGTCCGCGTGCCGGGCGGTCTCGGACAGGAACAGTTCGTCGCACACGACGAGTGGGCAGGCGTCCAGGGCCCGCGCCACCCGGTTGGTGTCGGGATCGGTGGCGCAGACGTCCTCTCCGATGACCCACAGCGCCCCCAGCCGTCCGGCCCGTGCCGCCGCGAACATCTCGGGGATCCGCAGGCCGGGACGGGACGGGACAGTGACCCCCCAGACCTCCTCGGCCCGTGCGCGTACGGCGGGGTCGGTCACCTTTCCGTAGCCGGGCAGCACATCGGGCAGGGCACCCATATCGGAGGCGCCTTGGACGTTGTTCTGACCGCGCAGCGGGTTGACCCCGAAGCCCCGTCCGGTGCCCACGGCACCGCGCAGGATGGCGAGATTGGCCAGGGCCCGTACGCCGTCGGTGCCATGCAGGTGCTCGGTGACGCCCAGACCGTAGACGATGGCGGGGCGCTCGGCGCGGCCGTAGAGCCGGGCCGCCGCGACGAGATCCGCGGCGGGCACGCCGGTCAGGTCCGCGACCCGGTCCGGCCGATAGTCGGCCAGCAGGTCGGTCAGCTCCGGCAGACCGGAGGCCCGGTGCCGCAGGAACTCGTCGTCGACGAGCCCCTCCGTCAGCAGGACGTGGGCGAGGCCGTGGCAGAGCGCGACGTTTGTGCCGGGGCGGGGCCGCAGGTGCACATCGGCGTGCGGGGCCAGGCCGACGGCGCGGGGATCGGCGACGACCAGACGGGCCCCTCGGAGTACGCGTCGCAGCAGTCGCGCGCCGACCACGGGGTGCGCCTCGACGGGGTTGGCGCCCACGACCAGCAGACAGTCGGACCGCTCGACGTCGTCGAAGGTGTCGGTGCCGCCGGGGAGCCCGAAGGAGGCTGTGAGGCCCGCGGCGGACGGGGAGTGGCACAGCCGGGAGCAGTTGTCGACGTTGTTGGTGCCGATGACGACCCGCATGAACTTCTGGACGAGGTAGTTCTCCTCGTTGGTGGAACGCGCGGAGGAGATGGCCGCCACCGCGTCGGGGCCGCCCGTGCGGGTGGCCGCGCGCAGTCCTCGGGCGATGTGGGCGAGCGCCTCGTCCCAGCCGACCGGTTCCAGGCCGCCCTCGCGCCGCAGCAGTGGCCGGGTGAGCCGTTCGGGGGAGGTGAGATAGCCGCGGGCGAAGCGTCCCTTGACGCACGCGTGCCCCTGGTTGACCGGCCCGTCCCGGGCCGGCAGCACGGCGGTGACCCGGCCGTCCTCGGTGGCCACGTCGAGGGTGCAGCCCACTCCGCAGTAGCCGCATGTGGTGCGGGTCATCGGCGGCGCCGGGCGGACCGCGGTGGTGAGGCCGCGCGCGGGGCCCGGCTCGCTGATCGCCCCGGTGGGGCAGGTGTCGACGCAGCCGCCGCACGCCACGCAGTCCGACTCGGCCCATGGCCCGCCGGTGCCGGGGGTGACCACGGTCTCGGCGCCCCGGCCGGCCAGGGTCAGGGCGAACGTGCCTTGGACCTCGGCGCACATGCGCACACACCGTCCGCAGGCGATGCACAGGTCCCGGTCGAGGTGCACATAGGGGTGGGAGACGTCCTCGCCCCGGTCTCCGGAGCCGGCTGCCGCCTCGGGGCCGATGCCCACCGCCCGGCATGCGTGTGCCAGCTCGCTACGACTGTCCTCCGCCAGGGCACGGGGAGGCAGGGCCGAGACGATGACGTCCACCGCGTCGCGGCGCAGCGCCCGCAGGTCGTCCGTGGCGGCCTCGACCGTGGCTCCCGGGGTTGCCGGTGTGACGCAGGCCGCCACGATCCGTCCGTCGGCTCGCACCAGGCAGGTGCGGCAGGACCCGGCCGGGGAGAGCCGGTCGTCATGGCAGAGCGCGGGCAGTTCGATCCGGGCCGCGCGCACCGCCGTGAGGAGCGCGGCCCCCTCGGGGATCTCGACGGCGACGCCGTCGACCTCGACGCCGGTCATTGGTCCCACCCCGGCAGGCGGCCTTCGTAGGCACGGGCCAGGCTGCGGACCGCCGGTGGGATCCGCCGGCCGAAGGCGCACAGGCTCGCCTCGGCCAGGACCCTTGACAGTCGCCCGTACGCCGGGCCGGGCGGAGCGTGCGCGACCGCCAGTTCCAGGCCCCGGCGCGAACCCACACGGCAGGGAGAGCACGCCCCGCAGCTCTCGGCGGCGGCGAATTCCCAGATGTGCCGCAGCACCTCCTCCGGCGCCACCCGCCAGTCGAAGGCGACGAGACCGGCATGGCCCAGGGCGGCGCCGCGGGCCGACAGCTCCGCCTCGGTCAGCGGTACGTCCAGCGAGTCGGCGGCGAGGAAGCCGCCCAGCGGGCCGCCCACCTGGAGCGCGGCGAGTTCCGCGCCGTCCTTGAGGCCACCGCCGAGTTCGGTGACGATGCGCCGCACCGAGGTGCCGAGTTCGACCTCGTACGCGCCCGGACGGGCGAACCGCTCGGACAGGCAGACCAGCTTCGTCCCGGTTTCCTCCGCGGTCCCGCGCCGGGCGTACGCGCCGCCGCCATGGGCGACGATCCACGGGACGGCCGCCAGCGTCTCGACGTTGTTCACCACGGTCGGCGCGTCCCACAGGCCGCGCCGGGTCGGATACGGCGGGCGTGGCCGGGCACATCCCCGGCCGCCCTCCAGGCTCGCGATCAGGGCCGTCTCCTCACCGGTCACATAGGAACCGGCGCCCCGGACCACCTGAACGTCCACCGTGGTGTCCGTCCCGTGCACGCGGGTGCCGAGATGTCCGGCGGCATACGCCCCCTCGACCGCCTCCCTCATACGGGTCAGCGCGTGCGGATATTCGGAGCGGACCATCACCACGCCGCGGCGGGCTCCGCAGGCGAAGCAGGCCAGGGCCAGCCCCTCCAGCACCCGGTCCGGGTCGGCCTCCATCAGCAGCCGGTCCGCGTAGGAGCCGGGATCGCCTTCGTCCCCGTTGGCCACCACCACGGTGCCCGCGGCGCGTTCCGCCGCGGCCCACTTCGTGGCCACGCGGAACCCCGCGCCGCCACGCCCGCGCAGCCCGGACGCCGCCACCTCCTGTTGGACATCGTCCGGGCCACGTGCCGTGACCACGCTCGGCCACACTTGCCACGGGGCCTCACCTGAGACCGCGCCACCCAGCAGAACGGGATCGCCGGTGGCGTCGACCGCCGGGATCGCCGGCGCCCGCGGGTGCTCCCGCCCGGCCAACTGGGCGGCCAGGGCGGGGCCCGTGCGTGGCGCGTCGCCGTCGAGGGCGGCGGGCCCCGCGTAGCAGTACCCCAGGCAGCGGACGGCCTGGAGTGATCTCTCCCCATCAGGTGTGACGTCCCCGGCGGCGACGCCCAATGCGGCCTCCACTTCGGCGACATGGCGTCCTGCCTCCGCCGCGAAGCAGGCCGTCGCAACGCACACACGGACGTGGCGGCGGCCATGTGGGGTGGCGAAGTCAGCGAAGTAGGAGGCCGGTCCAAGGGCGGCGGCCGCCGGGAGCCCCGCCTGGATGCCGACCGGCGGCGCCCATGTCTCGGGGCTGTCGGACGTTTCCGCTCGCGCGCGGGCCAGCGACTCCATCAGCCGGCCCGCCGGCCGCCCTCGACGGGCGGCCAGGGTCCGGAAGGCGTCGTAGGGCTCGGCGGGGCGGGGAGCACTCATAACCTCATCGTGGAGCCGGTTCCGCCCGGCCGCATCCGGTGTCTGGCCCCTCGGGCTCAGACGCCTGCGTCGGCGCCCAGGGCCGCCCGCTTCTCGCAGGCCCTGATCGCACGGTGCGCGGCCCCGCAGCGGAGCCTCATCTGTCGGCCCGGCAGCGGGCGGTGCGTGGCGCCACGCACCGTGGCGTCGAAGCCGACCGGCACCCGTAGCGGCCGGTACGACGGCTGGTCAATCCACCTGGATCCGGCGACCGGTGATGCTCGTGGGCTCGATGCGCAGCCACAGGTCACGGCTGCCGCCGGGCCATGGGGCGGTGAACGCCTTGTCGGCCAGCTCACGTATCGCCGCCGGTTCGGTGACCTGCCGGGCGCGTCCGACGACGAGGACGCTCCAGCCCTGGCTGAGCGCCTCGTCGATGTGGTCCACCTCGAAGGCGGCCTCGGCGCCGGCGGCCGCCGCCATTGCGGCGTCGGGCGCGGTCCGGAAGACGACGGCGTCGTCGATGACGCTGTAATTGACCGGAAAGATGACCGGCCCCCGGGGGGTCGACACCGAGATCCTGCCCACGCCGTGCGTCGCGAGTCGGGCCCGGCACTCCGTGGGGTCCAGCTCCAGCAGTTGGGGGTGGTGTCCGGCCCGACCGAGGCCGGGCGGCAGATCGGTGCCGCAGCCGTGCAGGGCGGCCGTGGTGGTCTCCAGGGCCGCGGCGATCCTGAGGAGGGTGCCGGCGCTCGGGTCGGCGGTGGACTCCTCCAGATAGCGCACGTAGCCCGGCGAGCTGCCCGCCCGCACGGCCACCTCCTCCCGCGAGAGGCCGAGTTGCGCACGCCGCAGCGCGATGCGCCGCCCGAGGTCGCCTCCGCCGCCGGTGGACTGCCTCGCCGCCGGGCCCGGGCGTGGTGGCTCGGACATCGGGGATCACATCCCTTCGCCCATCGACGTCCCGTTCTGGTCCCCCATCCGGGCCTGGGCCGTGTCCTCCCGGCCGGAGAACGTGCCGGAGCCGTTCTCCCGCTCCGGCCGTGAAAGATCCCTTGGCGGGACGCCCGCTCGAATCCCCGGAGAGGATCGCCTCATGAACCCATCGAATCATCGCTGTGGCACCACCGCGACGGGGCTGACGGCGAAGCCGCGCGTGAGGCGGGCTCGAGGCCGCCGAACGCGCGTGGTGGGACCGCGCGGCCAGGGGTACCTGAAGCGAACGGGACAGCCACCGGAGAGGCGGTGTGAGCCATGGATCTTCCGCTGGTCGTGGGTGTCGATGGTTCGGACTCCAGTCTGCGAGCGGTGGACTGGGCCGTGGACGAGGCGGCACTCCATGGGCTGCCGTTGCGCCTGATCTACGCCTCCCGGTGGGAGCGGTACGAGGAAGCGCTCGCGTCGTACACGGGCTGCCCTTCGGGGGAAGTGGTGGCGGAGCACATCGTCGCCTCCTGCGTCGAACGCGCCCGGCTCGGTAGTCCGGCGGTGAGGGTTTCCGGCGAGGTCCTGCCCGACGACCCCGTGTCGGCGCTGCTGAGGGAGGGCCGTGAAGCCTTCGCCCTGGTCACGGGCTCCCGTGGCTGGAGCGAACTCGCGGAAACCCTTTTGGGATCGGTGAGTCTGGCGGTGGCGGCCCGCGCTGTGTGCCCGGTGATCGTGGTCCGCGGACCGGAGCGGGACCGGCGTGGAACCGGCCGACCGGTCATGCTCGGGGTCGGCCACCTCACGCACGACGCCGCGGCCGTACGGTTCGCCTACCGCGAGGCGCGGGTGCGGGGCGCCGAGCTGCATGCCATACGCGCCTGGCGACGCCCCGCTCACGTGCAGCCGGGCCGGCCACTGCTCATGCACGAGGCGACTCGCCTCCTCTACGAGGAACGGGCGACGACCATCCTGGACGAGGCCCTGGGTCGGCTCCCGGGCGATGACGGGGAGACGGTGTGCCGCCGCGAGGTGGTCGAGGGTCCGGCGCACAGGGTCCTCCTGGCGGCGTCGGCAGGCGCCGGCCTGCTGGTCGTCGGCGCCCTCCGGACTCCGGGCGACTCCGGTCCGCAGCTCGGCCGGGTCGCCCATGCCGTACTGCACCATGCCGAGTGCCCCGTCGCCGTCGTCCCGCAGCGGGGATAGCCCTTGGCCGCGACCTGCGGCGGGCCAATCGTCCGCCGGTGTGTCCGAGCACGTCGCAATCCGGCCTCAGTCGTGAGGGACGACCGCGACGGGGCACGCCGCGTGGTGGAGCAGGGCGTGCGCCACGTGACCGAGGCGCGCGCCAACCGCGGGCCGGTGGGAGTACCTGCCGATGACAACGAGCCCCGCCCCCACTGCCGATGTCAACAGCACCTCCGCGGCGTTGCCCATCTCGACGTGCTCGGTCACCGGTACCCGCGGGTACTTCTCCCGCCACAGCAGGACCGCTTCCGCCAGCCGTTTCCGCTCCCCGGGTTCGATGCCACCGGCCTCATCGAGGGCCCGCACGTACGCCATGCCGTACTCGAAGACCGGCGGCAGCGCCCAGCCCCGTACGGCGCGCACCCCGGAGCCTCGTGCCGCGGCCGTGGCGAAGGCGAACTCGATCGGGGCGGCCGACTCGGGCGGGTCCTGTATGCCCACCACCACGTCTCCCGCGGCGGCCCCCTGGGCCTGGCCGTCCCCGTGCCGCACCAGCACGACCGGGCACGCGGCCCGGCCGAGTACGTGAAGCCCGATGGAGCCGAGCAGAAAGCCGGCCACGGCGCCACGGCCCCGTGAGCCCAGCACCAGCATCTGAGAACCCGCGCCGTGGGCCACCAGGGCCGGGGTGGCGGTCGCCGCCACCAGCTCGGTGGAGACCGGCACGTCCGGGTAGCGGGTGGCCAGATCGGCTTCCGCATCGTCCAGGGTCTTGCGGGCCCACTCCTTGCGGACCTCGGGAGCCTGAGCGGTCCGGGCCGTCTGCGGCGGCAGCATCCAGGCGTGTACCAGACGCAACGGCGCCTGACGCCACCGAGCCTCCCGCGCCGCCCAGTCGGCGGCGTCCAGGCTCTCGGGCGATCCGTCCATACCTACGGTGATGGGGTGGGTCATGGGGCCTCCTCCGTATCCGCCACGATTCACGGCTGCCGAAGGCGCGGGGCCGGGTCAGGTGACCCCGGTGAGGTGATCGACCACATCGTCGACGCCCTCCATCGCCCGGATCGACTCGACCAGTCCGGGAGCGAGTGCCACGTCCACCCTTCCCTCCACGGTCACGACACCGCCCTCCACCGTCACCTCGATGGCGTCCGGCTCGAGATGGTGTTCCCCGCGGAGGATCCGGCACTCGATCTCCTCGCGGATCTCGGTGTCGTCACGGACGAGCGACCGCAGCAGATCCGCCCGGGTCACCACGCCGACGAGCCGGTCGCGGTAGTCGGTGACGGGCAGTCTCTTGAGGCGGGAACGCGCGGCTGTCCAGGCCGCGTCGGCCACCGTGTCCGCCGGATGGACCGTGACGGCGGGGTAGGTCATCAAGGTGGCCGCCGTCTCACCACGGCTCTTCTCGTGGAGGCGGCGGTCCTTGAGCTTGCCGAGTGGACCCGGTCGCCGGGTGATGGCCATGACGGCGGCCTTGGCCAGCAGATCGGACTCGGACACCATTCCGACGACGTGTGCTTCGGCATCAACCACCGGCACCGCGCCCAGGTGTTCGTGCGCGAGCGTACGGGCGACCTCCAGGAAGGACGTATCGCCCGGCACCGAGACGGCGGGCGCCCTCATCACGTCGCCCACCCGCGGTGCGGTGAGGTGTGCCGGAGCCCGGCGCCCGGTGCGAGCGGGCACGGCCCACTCCTCCGGTGCCGCTTCTCCCGCGGTGGATGAGGTGGTGGCCACAGCACCGAGGTAACGCCTCAGCAGGTCCTCGCGCCGCTCCACCTCCGTGGTCCACTGGCGGCGGTGTGCGCCGTGGCGGGCTTCCTTCCCCGCCGCATGACGTTCGAATTCGCTCATGGCAACCTCCCCACGAGCGCGGCCGGTCACCTACGCCGCCAGTGTCGCACCGATCGGGTAGTCACGCCGCCGGTTCCCTCACGGGCGGGCCTGTTCGGCGCGACAGGCACGCACCGCGTACGGACACTTGGACCAGGGGCCCGACCGTGAGGAGGGCGGCGGTGGCCGGATTCCGGGATTTCCTGCTGCGGTTTCGCCCGGTCGGTTCTCCGGGCCGGGCAGCGCCCGGAGGTGTGCCCGCGGACCGCGCCGCGGAACTCACCGCGGAGCTGGAGCCACCGTTGTCCTTGTTGGAAGAGGCCGAGGCGGAAGCGCGCGGCATCAGAGACGAAGCAGCCCGCACGGCGGCGGCGAAGCGCCGCACGGCCGAGCGGCAGGCCGAGGAGATCGTGGAGCGGGCGTCCGCACGTGCACAGGACCTGCGGGCGCGGACGGCGGCCCGGGTGCGTGGTCAGGCCGAGTCCGAGGCGGCGGAGCTGCTCGCCGCCTCGGAGCGGGAGGTGTCCGCGGTGCGCTCCCGTGCCGCGGCCCGTATGCCCGCTCTCCTGGACCGGGTGGCACGGCTCGTGGCCGAGGAAATCGGGATGCCACCGGCCCCCGGAGCGGCGGACCCCATGGCGCCGGGGCACCCCGAGGAAACACGGGAAAGGGGTCCGTGATGGGCGCCGGCTGGGTGGCGGGGGTCACGCGTGCCAGGGCCATGCTCTCCCGTGCTCTTGGGAGGGAGAAGGCCGAGGAGGTGGCTTCGGCTCCGGGTCTCGATGACGCCGTGCGCGGTCTGAGCGCCACGGCGTACGGCCATGACCTGCTTCCCGGGGCGTCGCTCGCCGATGCCCAGCAGGCGGTCGGGGCGACCCTGCTGTGGCATCTGCGGGTGCTGGCCGGCTGGCAGCCACCGGCGGGCGCGAACGCCCTCCGTCTGCTCGCCTCCGGCTTCGAGATCGCCAATACCCGGGACCATCTGCGTGCGCTGACCGGCAGCGGGCCGCCTCGGTCGCCGTATCGCCTGGGCACGTTGGCGACCGCCTGGCCGCTGCTGGCCCGTACCCGTTCGCCCCAGGAGCTGCGGGCCGCGCTGACCGCCTCCGCCTGGGGCGATCCGGGTGCCGCGTCCCCGGCGGCGGTGGCCACCGGCATGCGGGTCTCCGCCGCCGTGCGCACGGCGGCGGCCC
>NZ_JAHLEM010000758.1 GCF_018883605.1 Streptomyces niphimycinicus
CGCCGCGGGGCGCTCACCGAGGGGCAGCGGTGGTGTGCGCGGGCGGTCGAGCTGGGGCCCGCGGAGGTCGCCGAGCGCGCGGCGCGGCTGCGGGACGCGCTTCAGCAGGAGCTCACGGCGTAGCGACAGCTCACGGCGTAACAGCAGCTCACGGCGTAGTGCTCCGGGCCGGGAACCCCGGTCCGGAGCCACCGGCGGGCGTCCCGCCGGTAACCGGTTTGCTCCTGCTGTCCACCCCGGGTTAAGGTTGCAACACAACGACGCGGGGTGGAGCAGCTCGGTAGCTCGCTGGGCTCATAACCCAGAGGTCGCAGGTTCAAATCCTGTCCCCGCTACCAATGCGAAAGGCCCGGATCCTCCAGGATCCGGGCCTTTCGTCTGTCTTGGCGTCTCAGCCGCCTGTCGCGGGCGCTCTCAGGCCGCGCAGTCGGGGCAGAGCCCCCGGTAGGTCACCTCGACCGCGGAGA
>NZ_JAHLEM010000759.1 GCF_018883605.1 Streptomyces niphimycinicus
CAATGCGAAAGGCCCGGATCCTCCAGGATCCGGGCCTTTCGTCTGTCTTGGCGTCTCAGCCGCCTGTCGCGGGCGCTCTCAGGCCGCGCAGTCGGGGCAGAGCCCCCGGTAGGTCACCTCGACCGCGGAGATCGCGAAGCCGTAGCGCTCCTGCGTGGGCAGGTCGGCGAGCAGATCGCCGGAGGGGTGGACATCGCGGATCGTGCCGCACTTCGCGCACACCAGGTGCTGATGCGCGTGGTGTGCGTTCGGGTCGTAGCGCTTGGCCCTGCCGTCCGTGGTGACCTCGATCACCTCACCGAGCGAGACCAGCTCGCCGAGGGTGTTGTAGACGGTCGCGCGGGAGATCTCGGGCAGCCGCTCGGCCGCCGCCGCGTGGACTTCGTCGGCGGTGTAGTGCACATGGTCCCCGTCGAGGACCTCGGCGACGACACGCCGCTGCGCCGTCAGCCTCCAGCCGCGTCCCCTGAGCCGTTCCAGCAGGTCACTCATGCCATTCACCTATCAGTCAGATAAGGACAAGGGTAGCAGCGGACGAGTCCTTGACCAGATCGGGTACGACTTTCCAATGCGTCTTGACTTAGACATTGTCCAATGTAGGATCGGCAACAGCCCCAGACCAGGGACAGAACGCGAGTACGCAGGAGGCGCACGTGACGGTCCAGGACAACATCACTGGTCCGCTGACCACGGAGTCCGGGGCTCCGGTGGCGGACAATCAGAACGGCGAGACGGCGGGCGTCGGAGGTCCGGTCCTCATCCAGGACCAGCATCTGATCGAGAAGCTCGCCCACTTCAACCGCGAGCGGATCCCGGAGCGGATCGTGCACGCCCGCGGAGCCGGTGCGTACGGCACCTTCACCGTGACCGCGGACGTGAGCCAGTACACCCGCGCGTCGTTCCTCTCCGAGGTCGGCAAGGAGACCGAGACGTTCCTGCGCTTCTCGACGGTCGCCGGCAGCCTCGGCTCGGCGGACGCGGTGCGCGACCCGCGCGGCTTCGCGCTGAAGTTCTACACCGAGGACGGCAATTACGACCTGGTCGGGAACAACACCCCGGTGTTCTTCATCAAGGACGCCATCAAGTTCCCCGACTTCATCCACACCCAGAAGCGCGACCCGTACACCGGCTCGCAGGAGGCGGACAACGTCTGGGACTTCTGGGGGCTCTCGCCCGAGGCCACCCATCAGGTGACCTGGCTCTTCGGCGACCGCGGCATCCCCTCCTCGTACCGCCATATGAACGGCTACGGGTCGCACACCTTCCAGTGGAACAACGCCGCGGGCGAGGTCTTCTGGGTGAAGTACCACTTCAAGACCGACCAGGGGATCAAGAACCTCACCGCCGCCGAGGCGGCCGAGACCGCCGGTCTGGACCCGGACAGCCACCAGCGCGATCTGCGCGAGGCCATCGAGCGCGGTGACTTCCCGACCTGGACCGTGCAGGTGCAGATCATGCCGGCGGCCGACGCGGCGAACTACCGCTTCAACCCGTTCGACCTGACCAAGGTCTGGCCGCACGAGGACTACCCGCCGATCGAGATCGGCAAGCTGGAGCTGAACCGCAACCCGCGGAACATCTTCGCCGAGGTCGAGCAGTCGGCCTTCTCTCCGGCCCACTTCGTGCCGGGCATCGGCCCGTCCCCGGACAAGATGCTCCAGGGCCGCCTCTTCGCGTACGGCGACGCCCACCGCTACCGCGTCGGCATCAACGCCGACCACCTGCCGGTGAACCGTCCGCACGCGGCCGAGGCGCGCACCTACGGCCGGGACGGCTTCCTGTACGACGGCCGTCACGCGGGCGCGAAGAACTACGAGCCCAACAGCTTCGGCGGCCCGGCGGAGACCGGTCGGCCGCTGTGGCAGCCGTCCGCGGTCTCCGGTTTGACCGGTGACCATGCGGCCCCCTCGCACGCCGAGGACGACGACTTCGTCCAGGCGGGGAACCTCTACCGGCTGATGTCGGACGACGAGAAGGCGCGCCTGATCGAGAATCTGGCGCAGTTCATCGCCACGGTCTCCCGCGATGACATCGCACAGCGGGCGATCGAGAACTTCCGCAAGGCGGACGCCGACTACGGCAAGCGGCTGGAGGCCGCGGTTCAGGCCCTGCGCGGCTGACGGACGCTTGCCGTATCAACCGAAGAGGCCGGACGCCGTTGGGCTCCGGCCTCTTCGGGTGCCGGGTGCGAAGTCCGGTTCCGCTTCCGGTGCGCCGGTGCGACGGTCCGCCAGTGCGCCTCAGGCCGGTACGGGCTGGGGAGCCGGGGTCCAGCAGCGGATGATGTCGCGCACCGACACCACTCCGACGGGGCCGCCCGCGTCGAGGACGACCAGATGACGGAAGCCGCCCTGGGTCATCGTGCGGGCCGCCTCGTCCAGTGTCCACCCGGGGGCGGCGAAGACGACGTCGGCGGTGGTGTGGTCGTGTGCGGTCTCCTGGTCGGGGTCCTGGCCCGCCCCCACTGAGTTGAGGATGTCGCGCTCGGTGAGAATCCCCAGGCCGCAGGTGTCGGGATCGAGCACGATGGCCGATCCGACCCGGCGTGCGGACATCAGCCGGGCGGCCTGACGGAGTGTGTGCGCGGGGCCGATGGTGAGGACCACCGAGCTCATGGCGTCACGGACGTGCATGGGCATGGATGGAGCCACCTCCTTGGGGAATCCATTCGACAATGCCCGGCGCCGGAGGCGCCTGTGAATGGATGCACAAGTTCACAAGGTCCTGAATTCTCATGTTCACATGCCTTGGTGGATCCAACAAGGGCGCGCGGTAGCCGACGGGCGGCAGAGCGCGCCCCGCGCTCCGGTTCACACTCCGGTTCTCGTCCGGCCCTTGCGCCGGTGGGCTTCTCAGGGCCGCAGATAGTCCAGCATCGCCCCGTGCAGCAGCCCATTGGACGCCGCCGCGTCGCCGCTGTTCGGGCCTGGCACGCCGTCGAGCCCGGTGAACCGGCCGCCCGCCTCCTGGACGATCACCGCGTTGGCCGCCATGTCCCACAGCGACAATTCCGGTTCGGCGCAGATGTCCACCGAGCCCTCGGCGACCATCATGTACGGCCAGAAGTCGCCATAGCCGCGGGTGCGCCAGCACTCGCGCGTCAGATCCAGAAAGCCGTTCAGCTTGCCGCGCTCCTCCCAGCCGCTGAGCGAGGAATACGCGAACGAGGCGTCGGAGAGGCTGTTCACCTTCGAGACGGCCAGCCGCGACGCGGAGGACAGGCTGCGCCCGGTGTACGCCCCCAGCCCCTCGGCGGCCCACCAGCGGCGTCCCAGCGCCGGTGCGGAGACCACCCCGACCACCGGCCGGTCGCCGCCCTCGCCGCGCTCCATGAGGGCGATCAGGGTGGCCCAGACCGGGACCCCGCGCACATAGTTCTTGGTGCCGTCGATCGGGTCGATCACCCAGCGCCGCGGACCGCTGCCCTCGCTGCCGAACTCCTCGCCGAGCACCGCGTCGCGCGGCCGGGCGCGCTGGAGGGAGCTGCGGATCAGCTCCTCGGCCGCCTTGTCGGCCTCGCTCACCGGCGTCATATCGGGTTTTGTCTCGACCTTGAGGTCGAGCGCCTTGAACCGCTCCATGGTGGTCGAGTCGGCGGCGTCGGCGAGGACATGGCCGAGACGCAGGTCATCGTGGTAGTCGGGCATGGCCGAACAGTATCGAGCGGAAAAGACCCGGAGCCACACGACTCCACACGACCAGGGACGCGGGCCGTACGGGTCGGCCCGTGCGGGGCTCTTGACTTCATCTGGCGGCCCGTCAATTCTGTCGGGCACATGCCGCCGGAAGGCGGCGATGCCCGCTCTGGGAGGCGACGATGCCCGCAGCGCGTGAATCCTTGCTCGACGCGGCCTTCGCCGCGCTCGAGGGCCGTCCGTGGTCGAGGGTCAAGATGGCCGAGGTCGCGGCGGCGGCCGGGGTCTCCCGGCAGACCCTCTACAACGAGTTCGGCAGCAAGGAGGGCCTCGCCCGCGCTCTGGTGCGGCGCGAGGCCGACGCGTATCTGAGCGGGGTCGAGCGGGCGCTGTCCGGGGTGTCCGGCGCGGCGGGCCCCAGGGAGCGGCTGGCCGCCGCGGCGGTGTGGACGGTCCGCTCGGCGACCGAGAATCCACTGGTGCGGGCGGTGCTCACCGGCTGCTGGAACGAGCGGCTGCCGACGTCCGTGGCGTCCGTGGCGTCAGTGACATCCGTGGCGACCGTGACGTCCGTAAGGACGGCACCGCCCGCCCCGCTGCCCGCGCCGGGCGAGCTGCTCGGCCAGGCGCGGGACCGGGCGGTGCGGCTGCTGGCGGGCGACTGGCCGCCCGGTGCGGTCGAGCTGCCACTGGCCTGCGAGGCGGTCGCCAGGCTGGCCCTGTCGTACGTGGTGGCGCCCGCCCCGGCGGCGGATGTGGCCCGTATGGTGCGCACGGTGCTGGCCTGATGGTGCGCACGGTGGGCCTGATGGTGCGCACCGGGCCGGCTGGAGCCGACCCGGGCGGCCGGGCTCAGTGGGCCGAGCCGGAGAGCTGGAGCCCTATCACGCCGATGATCACCAGGCTGATGGAGACGATCTTGAGCATGGAGACGAGATCGTCGAGGAAGATCATGCCGTAGATAGCGGTCCCGGCGGCCCCGATCCCCGTCCACACCGCGTACGCGGGCCCCACGTCGAGCTTCTTCAGCGACAGCGTCAGCAGCCCGAAACTGCCGAGCGCGAACGCGCAGAACGCGATCGTCGGCCAGAGCCGGGTGAAGCCGTGCGAGAGCTTGAGACAGACGGCGAAGCCCGTTTCGAGGAGCCCGGCGACCACGACCAGCAGCCACGCCATAGAGATGCCCTCCCGTGCCGCCGTCGGCTGCCGCCGCCCGGGCCCCGCCCGGTCGCCTGGACTCCTGTGGAGTCTTTGATGCGATTATCCATTTACCGTCCCGGATGGACGGCAAACACGCTGCTCCGCCCCGGACTCCGGGGTCCAGGGGCGAAGCCCCTGGTAGGCGGCGGAGACCAGCACGACGGCGCCGCAGTCGGCCGATGACGCATCGCGACGCTTCCAGCGGAACGCTCAGTCGCCCTCCCGCCGCTCCCGGGTCGCCAGCAGCCGCCGCAGGGAGTACAGCCGGGCCGGTTCGGCGTGGCCGTCGGCCACCCACTGGTCCAGCGCGCAGTCCGGCTCGTCGTGGCTGCACGCGCGCGGACAGCCCTCGGTGCCCGGCTCCAGGTCCGGGAAGGCGTGGATGACCCGCGCCGGGTCCACATGGTGCAGCCCGAAGGACCGTACGCCCGGGGTGTCGATCACCCACCCCTTGGTGTCCGGCAGGGGCAGCGCGAGCGCGGAGGTGGTGGTGTGGCGGCCGCGGCCGGTGACCGCGTTCACCCGGCCGGTGGCCCGCTGGTGGTCCGGGACCAGCGCGTTCACCAGCGTCGTCTTGCCCACGCCCGAATGGCCGACGAAGACCGTGATCCGGTCGGTCAGCCGCTCCCGCACCCGGTCGGCGGCCTCCCCGTCGGCCAGCTCGTCACGGCTGGTGACGACAAAGGGGATGCCGAGCGGCTCATAGGTCTTCAGCATCTCCTCGGCGGGCGCCAGATCGGACTTGGTGAGCACGAGCAGCGGTTCGAGCCCCGCGTCGAAGGCGGCCACCAGACACCGGTCGATCAGCCGCGGGCGCGGTTCCGGATCGGCCAGGGCGGTCACGATCGCGAGCTGGTCGGCGTTGGCGACCACGACCCGCTCGTACGGATCGTCGTCGTCGGCGGTCCGGCGCAGGACGGAGGTGCGCTCCTCGACCCGTACGATCCGGGCGAGCGTGTCCTTGTCGCCGGTCAGGTCCCCGACGACCGCGACCCGGTCGCCGACGACGACGCCCTTACGGCCGAGCTCGCGGGCCTTCATGGCGGTGATGGTGCGGTCCCCGACCAGGACGGTCAGCCGGCCGCGGTCGATCGTCAGCACGAACCCCTCGGCGGCGTCCTCGTGCTTGGGGCGGATGTTGGTGCGCGGCCGGTTGCCCTTGCGGTTGGGGCGGACCCGAACGTCATCCTCGTCGGTGTGCTTGCCGTAGCGGCGCATGAGTCCAGGCTCTCAGGATCTCCGCGCCGAGGTCGTCGTCGCGTCGAGCATCCCGGTCCACAGACCGGGGAAGTCGGGAAGGGTCTTGGCGGTGGTGGCCACGTCCTCGACCAGCACACCGTCGACGGCGAGGCCGAGTACGGCGGCGGCGGTGGCCAGCCGGTGGTCCTCGTAGGTGTGGAAGATCCCGCCGTGCAGCGGCCGGGGGCGGATCCGCAGTCCGTCCTCGGTCTCGGCGACGTCCCCGCCGAGTTCGTTGATCTCCTTGGCGAGCGCGGCGAGCCGGTCGGTCTCATGGAGCCGCAGATGCGCGATGCCGCGCAGCACCGACTCGGAGTCGGCCAGCGCCGCGACCGCCGCGATCACCGGGGTGAGCTCGCCGACCTCGTGCAGATCGGCGTCGATCCCGGTGATCCGGCCCGTTCCGGTGAAGGTCAGACCGGTGTCGGTCAAGTCGCAGGAACCGCCCATCTCGGTGAAGATCCGGCGTAGTTCGTCCCCGGGCTGGGTGGTGCGCTCCGGCCAGTCGGGGATGGTCACCCGGCCGCCGGTGACCAGGGCGGCGGCCAGGAACGGCGCCGCGTTGGACAGATCGGGCTCGACGACCAGATCGCGGCCGAGCAGCGCGCTCGGCGCCACCCGCCAGACGCCCCGCTCGCCGCCCGCCTCCGCGGTGTCCACCCGCGCGCCCGCCGCGCGCAGCATGTCGACGGTCATCCGGATATGCGGCAGGGACGGCAGCGCGGCGCCGATGTGGCGCACCTCGACGCCCTGGTTGAAGCGCGGCGCGGACAGCAGCAGCGAGCTCACGAACTGGGAGGAGGACGAGGCGTCGATGCGGACCGGGCCGCCGTCCAGCGCCCCGCCGCCGTGCACGGTCATCGGCAGCGCGCCGCGGCCGTCGTCGTCGATACGGGCGCCGAGGGCGCGCAGCGCGTCGATCACGCCGTGCAGCGGGCGCTCATGGGAGCGGGGGTCGCCGTCGAAGTGGACGGGGCCGTCGGCCAGGGCGGCGACCGGCGGCAGGAAGCGCATCACGGTGCCGGCGTTGCCGACGTCGATGGTGGCCGGGCCGTGCAGCCCCGCCGGAATGACCCGCCATGCCTCTCCGCCGCCGGAGGGGCCGCCCGAGCCGAGGGCGCCGTCGGACACCGTCTCCTCGATGCCGACGCCCATGGCGCGCAGGGCGGCGGCCATCAGGAGGGTGTCGCGGGAGCGGAGCGGGCGGCGCAGCCAGCCGGGTTCGGCGGCGAGCGCGGCCAGGATCAGACCGCGGTTGGTAACCGACTTGGATCCGGGCACGGTGACGGTCGCGTCCACCGCTCCATCGGCGGTCGGAGCGGGCCAGAGGGCGGTGTGATCGCCCGGGGAGGTCTCAATGCCGGTCATGGGTCTCACTTTAGTGGTTCGCCCGGAGTGCCAATCTTGATCGAAAGTGGCGAAACCCAGTCGAAACACGGCGCTGCTACCGGGCGCCGAGGGTCGCGCACTATGCGCCGGGGTGGCGCGGCGCCAGGCGCCGGGGGTGGCGCGCCGGACGCGCGTACGGGTCACAGCCCCAGCAGCCAGCGCCCGCCGGCGAGCAGCGAACACAGCGAGACCACGTGGAACAGCAGCAGCCAGGCGCCGGCCGGAATGCCCGTCAGCCGGGCCAGTTGGTCGGGGTCGGAGTCGTACGCGCCCTGGTGCCGGCGCTTGCGCTGGAGCTCGAAGGGCGGACGCACACCGCCCAGGAGGAGGAACCAGACCACGGCGTAGGCGAACCCCGCCTGGACGTCCGGCCCGGTCAGCCAGGAGACGAGGAAGAAGGCGGCCCCGCTGATGACGACCGTAAGGACGCCATACGCGTTGCGGATCATCACCAGCATCGCGACCAGCAGCGCCGTCGTGCCCCACAGCAGCAAGGTGATGTGGTTCGCCGCCAGCAGCCAGGCGCCGCCGAGGCCCAGCAGGGAGGGGGCGGTATAGCCGGACGCCGCCGTGAGGATCATGCCCAGGCCGGTGGGCTTGCCACGGGAGACGGTCAGCCCCGAGGTGTCCGAGTGCAGCCGTATGCCGTCCAGCCGCCGCCCGCTGAGCAGGGCGACCAGGGCGTGGCCGCCCTCGTGGGCGATCGTGACGGCGTTACGGGCTATTCGCCAGGCGGTACGGAAGACGACGACCGCGAGCGCGACCACACCGGTGGAGACGACCAGCCAGGTGGTGGGGTCGGGCTGGGCGCCGGTCACTCGGTCCCACAGATCGGCGGCGTTCGTTGCGTCCATGTGCGGGCGGCTCCTCGCATCGGTAGGGGTCGTGGCAGTGTGGCACCTATGTGCGGTCGATACGCAGCGAGCCGGAAGCCGGAGGATCTCGTCGGGATCTTCGGAGTGGAGAAGTGGGAGCCGGAGGAGACTCTGGCGCCGGACTGGAACGTCGCGCCCACCAAGGACGTGTACGCGGTGCTCGAACGCCCTCTTAAGGACGCCGGAGAGCCGCGCCCGGTTCGCCAGCTCAGGGCGCTGAAATGGGGGCTGGTGCCGTCCTGGGCGAAGTCGCCCGAGGGCGGCGCGAAGATGATCAACGCACGGGCCGAGACCGTGCACGAGAAGCCCTCCTACCGGCGCCCGTTCGCCTCCCGGCGCTGCATCCTGCCCGCCGACGGCTACTACGAGTGGGTCACCGCGGCGCAGGAGCGGCAGCTCGAGGAGAAGGGCAAGCGCAAGCGGCCCCGCAAGCAGCCGTACTTCGTGACCCCGGTGGACGGCTCGGTGATGGCCATGGCCGGGCTGTACGAGTTCTGGCGGGACCGGACGCTGCCGGACGATCATCCTCGGTCGTGGTGGGTGACCTGCACGGTGATCACGACCGAGGCGGACAAGGAGCCCTTCGGGGGCGAGGGCCACGACGAGGGGCCGCGGTCGCTCGCCGAGATCCACCCGCGGATGCCGCTGGTCCTCACCCAGGACCGCTGGGCCTCCTGGCTGGATCCCGCCCGCACCGACCCCGACGATCTGCTGCCGCTGCTGGCGCCGCCGCCCTCCGGGCTGCTGCGGGCCTATCCGGTGGCGACCGGGGTGAGTGATGTCCGTAACAACGGCCCCGAGCTGCTGACGGAGCTCGAGGCCCCGGAGGAGGGCACGCTGTTCTGATGGCCGCCAAGAAGACGGATACGCCCGAGGTGAGGCCCGAGGTGACGATCGAGACGGTGCCGACCCCGGCTGGGGACGCCCGGATCACCTGGCATCACGCGCCCGGCGCCCATGCCCTGCTCGCCGCGAGCCACGGCGCCGGCGGGGGCATCGAGGCGCGCGACCTGCGCGCGCTGGCCGCGGCGCTCCCCG
>NZ_JAHLEM010000076.1 GCF_018883605.1 Streptomyces niphimycinicus
TCGGGGGCGTGCCCGGGGCCGACGGCGCGCCGATGGCTGGGCGAGGTGCGCCGGCGTTCTCCGCAACAGGGAGGACGCTGGGGGCAGCATCACGCTCTGTGATCGTCGGCAGCGTCGCGCCCAGGGCGCGGCCCTGCCCGTCAGGGATTCCGCTCACCGCTCGCTCCCGCGTGGCGTTCGTTGTGTCCAGGTTGTTCGTACGCATCTTGTTGTCTCACACCGGGTGCCGGGCAGACCGTAATTTCCTGCCTGAAGGGGGATTCCCCGCTGGACGTGTGCCGATCATAGGGGCTCGTACTCCGGGCGTTCCATCGACGTCATCGCGCTCACCGCCGCCTTGACAATGTGTTTGGTCGTATCTGTTCGACTCTGCGCGGGCCAACAGCCGCTCTGACCGATTGTGACCGTCTGTTACGTACCCGGATAGCGGCCTCTTCACTCGACCAGCCCATCTCAACAGGGCGTACCCCGCCAATTCACCTCAGGGTGGAGTGGGTGTTCGGACTACGCCCGGGAGGTCGACATGGTGCGTCCTCAGGTACCCGATGGGGCGCACCGACAGCCTCGGCTGCGTCGGACCGGGGCCCTGCTGACCTCGTTGAGCGCGCTCATCGCGACCACCGCGGTGGCGGGCCCCGCTGTCGCGGCCGGCCCCGGCGGACCCTGTGACCTGGAACGTACCGATGCCCACCACTCGGAGGGCCTGGACACCTGGAACTCCCGCTATCCGCGGCCCGTGCGCCGACTGGACGCGGCGATGGTCTTCCTGTCGTTCCCGGACGCCAAGCCCAGAGTATCCCCGGCCCGGCTGGCCGCCGACCATATCCCGGCGACCCCCGACTTCTTCAAGCGGGCGTCCTACGGGAAGTTCGCGCTGCGGGTGCATCCGCTGCGGCGCTGGCTCACCATGCCCCAGCGCTCCACCGCGTACGCCATACAGCGCGACTGGAACGCCAAGCGCCGGGCCGCGTATCTGCGCGACGCCATCGCCGCCGCCGATCCGCACCTCGACTTCGGCCGCTATGACCTCGTCTATCTGGTCGCCGACCCCGATGCGCCCGGTGTGGACGCCGACGCGACGAAAGTCGTCAACTTCGAAAAGCCACTGCGCGCCGATGGTGTCGATCTGCGCCGTCTGGTCACTGTTTTCGAACACCATCCGCCGGACCGCAATGTCCTGGCCCATGAGACGGGCCATGTCTTCGACCTGCCCGACCTCTACCACCGGCCGAAGGACACCGACGCCAGCGCCGAATGGGACACCTACGTCGGCGACTGGGATTTGATGGGAAGCCAGTTCGGCATGGCACCCGATCCGTTCGGCTGGCACAAGTGGAAGCTGGGCTGGCTCGGCGCGCGCCAGGTGGCCTGCGACCGTCTCATCGGTCCGCGCCGGTACACCCTCCAGCCCCTCGCAGCCCCCATGAAGCGGGACAGGCCCGGCGGCGACACCCGCACCCGGCTGGTCGTGGTCCGCACCGGGCCCACCACCGCGCTGGCCATCGAGGCCCGCGGCGGCCGTGGCAACGACGCGGGCACCTGCACCGAGGGCGTGCTGGTCTACCGCGTCCGCAACGACAAGGCGTCGGGCGACGGCCCCGTCCAGGTGCTGGACGGCCACCCCGCCACCTCCGCCTGCTGGAACGAGTCGGTCTACCCCGAACTCGCCGATGCCCCGCTCGGCGTCGGCGACAGCCTGTCGGTCAAGGAGGACTCCGTACGGATCACGGTGGCCGGCCGCGCCGCCGACGGGGGCTGGACCGTCCGGGTCAACCGGCGGGCGCGGTGATGACGGTGCCGCGCCGATCTCCGGCGACCGGTTGCCGGACGGCTGACGGAGCCCCGCGGATGGCCAGGCCGGGCGGCTGACGGAGCCGCGCCGATGGCCGCCGCGCGCTCATAACCGAGCCGGTCTCGCCCGGGACCATGGCCGCCTTCCCCCACCGCTGCGCGTCCCTGGGGCTGCGCCCGGGCACCCTGGTGGCCGGCTACGTCCCGGCCGAGGGATCCCCGGTGGCGCTGGCCACCGGGCGCGCACCGGTGCCGGGCGCGGACTTCGCCGTCGTGGACCCGCTGACCGGGCGCCGGCTGCCGGACGAGGCCCCCGGGGAGATCTGGGTGCGCGGCCCCGCCGTCGCCACCGGCCACTGGGGCGGTCCGCCGGACACCGCGCCGCTGTTCGCCGCCCGGGTCGCCGAGGGCCCGGGCGGCTTTCTGCGCACCGGCGATCTCGGCCTTACGGTGAACGGCCGGCTCCGGATGACCGGCCGGCTCCGGGACGCCCTCCTGGTGGACGGCCACACCCTGCATCCACAGGACGTGGAGCGCGAACTGCTGTGCTGCGCACGGGCGCTGGGGTCGGCCCGGGTGTTCTG
>NZ_JAHLEM010000760.1 GCF_018883605.1 Streptomyces niphimycinicus
CGCGCAGCCGCGCCCAGGCGGCGGCGAGCGAACGCGGTGCGCCCGAGCGCCCCTCATGGCCGAGGAGCAGGGCCTCGGCCGCCTCGATGTCATAGGCCCGCTCGACCCGGACCCCGGCGGCCAGCAGCCGCGGATAGACCTCGGCGGTGGACCGCCACACCCACCGGTCGGCCTCGGGGCGGGATCGCACGGCCTCCGCGATCCCGCCCTGGGCCGCCGTGACCTCGACTACCGGCCCGGCGGCCGTTCCCCCGGGGTCGAGCGGGCAGAGACGAACACCCCCGTCGTCCGTCTCCGCCGCCGCCCACCTCATGCCCGTGAGTCTCGCAGGGGGGTCTGACATCGATGCTGATACTCAGGTTCTCCGGTGGTCGTGGCTCGGGGTGTGACCGGCGCCGTGCTGGGCTGTCTTCCAACGCTCCGGCACGAGGCCCGCTCAACCCGGAGGGGGACCCGGACGTCATACATGACGACTGCTCTTCTTCACTCCGGGCAGAAGATGCCCGGTGTCGGGTGATCATGCAGATACGCATGGTGCACGTGCATCTGCCTGTGCATCTACCTGCGCATACGCAGATGCATTTGCCCATGCGTTTGCAAAGGAACGCAGCTATGATCCGAGACAGTTGACGGCTGCACGCATGCACGAACAGTGGAGAAGCCCAGTGCGCGACCACCCCTACAACGGCATGGCGGCCGCGGACCTCCAGGGGGTCGTCTGGCTGAAGAGCAGACACAGCAACTCCCAGGGTTCCTGTGTCGAGTTCGCCAAACTGCCCGGTGGGAACGTGGCTGTCCGCAACTCCCGGTTCCCCGACGGACCGGCGCTGATCTACACACCCGCCGAGGTCGAGGCGATGCTGCGCGGCGCCAAGGACGGCGAGTTCGACCATCTCGCGCATGATTCGGCCGGTCTGGGCTGATCGCCGCGGACG
Source organism: Streptomyces niphimycinicus (assembly GCF_018883605.1). Taxonomy (GTDB): domain Bacteria; phylum Actinomycetota; class Actinomycetes; order Streptomycetales; family Streptomycetaceae; genus Streptomyces; species Streptomyces niphimycinicus. The sequence goes on from NZ_JAHLEM010000760.1 coordinate 936, forward strand.
CGCGACACTGGTAGTGGCGAGCGGGGGCACTCGACTGATGTGAGACGGCGATGAACGGCTCGGTCCGGGTCGGACACGTACTCGGGGTTCCACTGCGGATGCACTGGAGCGTCCCGGTGCTGATCATCGTGCTCGCTTACGGGCTGGGCCACCAGACGCTGCCCGCGTGGACCCCCGGCCGCAGCGGCACCGCCTACGCCCTCGCCAGCGTCGTCGGCGCCGTGCTGCTGATGGGCAGCCTGCTGATGCACGAGGCCGCGCACGCGGTCGCCGCCCGCCGTAAGGGCGTCTCGGTGGAGGACGTGACGCTGTGGGCGCTTGGCGGCATAACCAAGATGGGACGGCCCCGCACCGCCGGGGTCGCGTTCTGGGTGGCCGTCATCGGGCCGCTCACCAGCCTGGTCATCGGCGGTGTCGCGCTCGGCGCGGGGATCGGGCTGCATACGCTCACCGGATGGGGGGTGCCGACCGCCGTTCTGATCTGGCTGGGCTGGGCCAATCTGCTGCTGGGCGTCTTCAATCTGCTGCCGGCCGCGCCGCTGGACGGCGGCCGGGTGGTGCAGGCGGCGATCTGGTGGCGCACCGGGGACCGGGAGCGCGCCGACCGGGCGGCGGGGCGCAGCGGCCAGATCCTCGGCGTGGCGCTCATCGCCATCGGCTGGATCACCTTCCTGCGCGGGAACACCGGCGGGCTGTGGCTCTCGCTCATCGGCCTCTTCATGGTGATCATCGCCAACGCGGAGCGGCGGCAGGCCGGGGTCAATACGGCGCTGCGCGGGGTGCGGGTGGCGGACGCGATGTCGGCGCCGGTGGCGGCTGGGGCCGACTGGCTGACCGTGGGACGGTTCATCGACGATGTGGCGGCCCACGCCCGGCATTCGGTGATGCCGCTGCTGGACTTCGAGGGACAGCCGAGCGGGGCGGTCCGGCTGCGGGTGCTCGCGGCGGTGCCGGCCGAGGCCCGGGAGACCCAGCGGGTGCGCGATGTGGCGACGCCGCTGTCGCGGTGCACCGTGGCCGAGCCGGGTGAGCTGCTGAGCGAGGTGCTGGAGCGGGTGCGTCCGGGTGGCGGCGGTATGCCGGTGCTGGTGGTGGACCACGGGCAGCTCGAGGGGATCATCACGATGCACGATGTGAACCGGCTCTTCCAACTGCACGGCCTGGGCATCACCACGGCCCCGCCGGAGTCCACCCGTCCATGACCGCTGATGCGGCGGAAGGGGCGCTCAGGCGTGGGGGAGGCGGCTCACGTCGGGGGGAGATGGAAGACGGCCCAGACGATCTTGCCGTGTGGGGTGCCCGGCAGCGGCTGCCAGCCCCAGCCGTCCGTGAAGGACTCCACGAGATGGAGCCCGCGCCCGGATTCCTCGCCGCAGCCCGCCTCGCCGGCCACCGGGCCCACGTCGCTCGGGTCGCGTACGGCGCACACCAGCCGTGAGGGGCCGCGCATCAGATGGAGCCGCACCGGCCGCTCCGGCTCACCGGCCGTCGCGGCGGGGCCGGGCAGGGCGTGCCGCAGCGCGTTGGTGACCAGTTCGGAGACGACGAGCGCCACCTCGTCGAGGAGTTCGGGGATGTTCCACTGCCGCAGGGTGGAGCCGGTGAACTGCCGGGCCCCCTTGACCGCCTCGAAGCGGGCGGGAAGCGCGCAGGAGACGGATCCGGAGACGGCGGCGGGATCGATCGCGGTAAGCCCTTGCCACAAGGGTTCCAGCAGGGCCGGACCTTCGCTCCCCATGCGAGCACTCCTGCATCCGTGGCCGTGACGAACTCTGGCCAGATTTCGTACCAGCTAGCACGTGCGCACAGCCTATGGTTCCGAATGCGCACGTCAGATGCAAGGGCAAATGCACGTGCACGCACATCAGTTGGTCCGACTCGATCGGTTTTAGTCGGATATCTGACTCCGTACACTGATGTACAACCTCGGGCTGAGTAACGACATGCCTACGGCGCGGAGCCCGATCAGTGGCAGACTTCACCCTCAGAGGCTGCGGGGGCGCCGTTCGCAAGGATGCTTTCCGTACAGGGAGGATCGCGGAAATGGCCGCAGGCGAGTCGAGTGGATCGGTCGTGCGCCGTATCCTCCTGGGCTCTCAGCTCAGACGGTTGCGCGAGGCTCGCGGCATCACCCGCGAGGCGGCGGGCTATTCGATCCGGGCCTCCGAATCCAAGATCAGCCGCATGGAGTTGGGCCGGGTGAGCTTCAAGGCGCGGGACATCGAGGATCTGCTCACGCTGTACGGGGTCACCGACGACGCGGAGCGCGCGGCGCTGCTCGGGATCGTCCGCGAGGCCAATGTCGCCGGGTGGTGGCACAGTTACGGCGATGTGCTGCCCGGCTGGTTCCAGACCTATGTCGGCCTGGAGGGCGCCGCCTCCCATATCGCCTGCTACGAGGTCCAGTTCGTGCACGGTCTGCTCCAGACCGAGGGCTACGCCCACGCCGTGGTCACCCGCGGCCAGCCCCAGGCGTGCACCGAGGAGGTCGAGCGGCGGGTGGCGCTGCGCCTGGAGCGGCAGAAGCTGCTGGTCTCCGAGCGCGCCCCGGCGTTCCATGTGGTGCTGGACGAGGCCGCGCTGCACCGCCCTTACGGCGGGCGCGGCGTGATGTCCGCCCAGTTGCGCCATCTGATCACGGTCTCCGAGCATCGACACGTGACGCTCCAGGTGATGCCGTTCGCCTTCGGCGGGCATGCGGGGGAGAGCGGGGCGTTCACCCGGCTGCGGTTCCCGGAGCCCGACCTCCCCGACATCGTCTATCTGGAACAGCTCACCAGCGCGCTCTATCTGGACAAGCGCGAGGAAGTCGCCCAGTACGAGCGGGTGCTGGAGCGGCTCAGCGCGGACAGCCTCTCCCCGGAGAAGAGCCGGGATTTGCTCCGCGGGCTCCTTCACGATGCCTGACTCGTCAGTAGGATGACGTTCTGTCAGGAATACCCCCCACCCGTGCGCGGCTGTCGGAGCGCGGCACCGCGTCCTGTAGATAGGGATGGCATGTCCTACTTCTCCGAGTTGGCCCTTCAGTTCATCGACGGCGAGTGGCGCGGCGGAAGCGGTTCCTGGGACATCGTCGACTTCAACCCCTACAACGGGGAGAAGCTGGCCTCCATCACCGTGGCGACCGTCGAGGAGGTCGACCTGGCCTACCGGGCGGCCGAGCGGGCCCAGCCGGAGTGGGGCGGCACCAACCCCTATACCCGGCGGGCGGTCTTCGAGCGGGCGCTGCGGATCATCGAGGACCGGGAGAAGGAACTCACCGAGACGATCATCGCGGAGTGCGGCGGCACCCATGTGAAGGCGGGCTTCGAGCTGCATCTCGCCAAGGAGTTCCTGCGGGAGGCGGTCCATTTGGCGCTGCGGCCCGAGGGCCGCATCCTGCCGTCGCCGGTCGACGGCAAGGAGAACCGCCTCTACCGGCTGCCGGTGGGCGTGGTCGGCGTCATCAGCCCGTTCAACTTCCCCTTCCTGCTGTCGCTGAAGTCGGTCGCCCCCGCGCTGGCGCTCGGCAACGCCGTCGTCCTCAAGCCGCACCAGAACACCCCGGTGTGCGGCGGCGGTCTGGTCGCCAAGATCTTCGAGGAGGCCGGGCTGCCCGCCGGGCTGCTCAATGTCGTGGTCACCGACATAGCGGAGATCGGCGACGCGCTGATCGAGCACCCCGTACCGAAGGTGATCTCCTTCACCGGCTCCGACAAGGTCGGCCGGCATGTCGCCACCGTGGCCGCCTCCCACTTCAAGCGCACGGTCCTGGAGCTGGGCGGCAACAGCGCGCTGGTCGTGCTGGACGACGCCGACCTGGACTACGCGGTCGACGCGGCCGTCTTCAGCCGCTTCGTCCACCAGGGGCAGGTCTGCATGGCGGCCAACCGGGTGCTGGTGGACCGGGCGGTGGAGCGGGAGTTCACCGAGAAGTTCGTGGCCAAGGTGGAGACGCTGAAGGTGGGCGACCCGGGCGACCCCACCACCCACATCGGCCCGCTGATCAACGAGGGCCAGGCCGAGGCGATCGCCTCGCTCGTCGAGCAGACGATCGCCGAGGGCGCCACCGCGCTGGTGCGGGGAAGCGCCGAGGGCACCCTGATGGGGCCGACCGTGCTCAGCGGGGTCCCGGAGGGCGCGGCGATCCTCGGGCAGGAGATCTTCGGCCCGGTGGTGACGCTGATTCCGTTCGACGGCGACGAGGAGGCCGTCCGGATCGCCAACGACACGGACTACGGGCTCAGCGGGGCCGTGCACACCGGGGACATCGAGCGCGGGGTGCGGTTCGCCCAGCAGATCCACACCGGCATGATCCATGTGAACGACAGCACGGTCCACGACGAGCCGATCGTGCCGTTCGGCGGGGAGAAGCACTCCGGTCTGGGGCGGCTCAACGGGGAGTCGATGATCGAGGACTTCACCACCACCAAGTGGATCTCCATCCAGCACGGCCGGAGCCAGTTCCCGTTCTGACTCGACAGGAGACGGGCGCCGACACGCGGACAGAAGCTGACCGCAAGCCTTCCTAACGTGGGGTTCATCGAAGGGCGCCGGACCCGGGCGCCCGCCAGAGGAGAGGCGGCAGCCATGCCCGTGATCGTGAACCCCGAGGCATGTAACGACGAGCGCGGCGCGCTGCTCGCATACCTGGACGCACAGCGCGGCGGCATCCGGCGCTCGGTGCACGGCCTGACCGAGGAGCAGGCCCGCAGCACCCCCAGCGCGAGCGCGCTCTCGCTGGCCGGGCTGCTCAAGCATGTGGTCACCGGCGAGCGCGGCTGGCTCCGCATCCTCCAGGGCAAGGCGCCGGGGAACGCCAAGGACCAGATGGCCGAGTGGGAGCACACCTTCGAGCCCACCGAGGACGAGACGGTGGAGGCGCTGCTCGCCCTGTACGACGAGGTGGCGCGCGAGACCGAGGAGGCGGTGCGGGCCCTGCCGTCGCTGGACACGACCTTCGAGGCCATCCGGCTGCCCTGGGACGAGGGCGGCACCCGCACCTGGCGCTGGGCCATCCTCCATCTGATCGAGGAACTCGCCCGGCACGCCGGTCACGCCGACATCATCCGCGAGACGATCGACGGCAAGGGCGCCTTCGACCTGGTCTTCGAGACGGGCGCGATGCCCGAGCCGGACTGGTCGATCCTGGAGGGGTGATCCGCCGGGCCCGCCGACGGCCTAGCCTGGTCACCGCGGGGCCGGGACCAGGATGGAGAAGAGCGGGCGATGTCAGCGATCCGGTTGCTGGTGCTGGGGGCCGTGCGCCAGCACGGGCGGGCGCACGGCTATCAGGTCCGTAACGACCTGGAGTTCTGGGGCGCGCATGAGTGGTCCAATGCCAAACCCGGCTCGATCTACCACGCCCTCAAACAGATGGCCAAACAGGGCCTGATGCGCGCGCACGACGTCGCGCCGAGCACGGTCGGCGGGCCGCCGCGGACCGAGTACGAGCTGACCGAGGTGGGCGAGGAGGAGTACTTCCGGCTGCTGCGGGACGCGTTGCTGCGCCATGACCAGAAGATCGACGAGCTGACGGCCGGGGTGGGTTTCATCGTCGACCTGCCCCGCGCCGAGGCGATCGCCCTGCTGAAGCAGCGGGTGGCGGCGCTGGAGGAGTGGCGGACCGAGGTGACCCGGCACTGGACGCCACCGGACGGCACCCCCGAGGAGTGGGGTCATATCGGCGAGATCATGAAGTTCTGGGTGCACTCCGCGGACAGCGGCGCGGTGTGGACCCGTGGGCTGATCGAGCGGCTCGAGGGCGGGGCGTATGTGATGGCGGGCGAGGGGGAGCGCTCGGTGGAGGTGCTGCCGGAGGGGGTCCCCAACCCGTACGCCGCCCCCGACGCGGACTGAGGAAGGCCATGCCGTGAGCGGGCGGCCGATGGCGGTCCTCGCTATTAATCAAGTTTGACTAGCGGCGTTCGCGGGCAGTACCTTCCGGTCTCCGTAGTCAAACTTGACTACGGGGAAAGCGTAGAAGGAGAGGGGAAGACCTTGGCCGACAGCGATCCCGCGATCGTCGTCGAAGGACTACGGAAGACCTATCGGGACAAACAAGCCCTCGCCGGGCTCGATCTGACCGTCCCGCAGGGCACCGTGCACGCCGTGCTCGGCCCCAACGGCGCGGGCAAGACCACCTGCGTACGGATCCTGGCCACCCTGCTGCGGCATGACGGCGGCCGGGCCGAGGTCGCCGGGTACGACGTGCTGCGCGACCCCGACCAGGTCCGTTACCGCATCGGCCTCGTCGGCCAGCACGCGGCGGTGGACGAGGAGCTGAGCGGACGGCAGAACCTGGAGATGTTCGGCCGCCTCTACCACCTGGGCGGCCGGCAGGCGGCAGCCCGCGCCGACGAGCTGCTGGAGCGGTTCGGCCTCGACGGCACCGGCACCAAGGCCGTCAGCCAGTACAGCGGCGGGATGCGGCGCAGGCTCGACCTCGCGGCGAGCCTCGTGATGCGGCCGCGGATCCTCTTCCTGGACGAGCCGACCACCGGGCTCGACCCCCGGGGCCGTACGGAGGTGTGGAACGCGGTCCGCTCGCTGGTGGACGGCGGTACGACCGTGCTGCTCACCACCCAGTACCTGGAGGAGGCGGACCAACTCGCCGACCGCGTCTGCGTGATCGACGGCGGGCGGGCCATCGCCGACGGGACCGCCGACCAGCTCAAGGCCCGGCTCGGCGGGGACCGTATTGAGGTGGTGGTGCGCGACGCGGGCCAACTGTCCGCCGCCGCCTCGGTCATGGGCAGGGCGACCGGCGCCGGTGAGGTCGAGACCGACCCCGACCGAAGGCGGCTCGGCGCGCGGGTCACCGACCGGGTCGCCGCGCTCACCGAGACCGTACGGGCGCTGGCGGCGGCCGGGATCGAGGCGGAGGACATCGTGCTGCGCCGTCCCACCCTCGACGAGGTCTTTCTGCATCTCACCGGCGAACCGGCCACGGCGGAGAGGTCCGAGGCGGACCCGGCCAAGGAGGAGACCCCCGTATGACGACCGCGACCCTCATCGACTCCTGGACCATGACCCGCCGGGGACTCGCCCACTGGGCCCGGCAGCCCGTCCAGGTGGTCGTTCAGCTCGTCTTCCCGGTGATGATGCTGCTGATGTTCGCCTACTTCCTCGGCGGCGGGATGACCGTCCCGGACGGCGGTGACTACAAGGACTTCCTGGTGCCGGGCACGCTCGCGCTCACCATGGTGTTCGGCCTCGAAGGGACGATGCTCGCCATCACCCAGGACCTCAACAAGGGCGTCATCGACCGCTTCCGCTCGATGCCGATGGCCCGCTCGGCAGTCCTGGCCGGGCGCAGCGTGCTGGACATGCTCCAGTCGGCGCTCGGGCTGCTCGTCCTGCTCGGGGTCGGTCTGGCGATGGGCTGGCGCTGGCACGGCGGCTTCGGCGACGGCCTCCTCGCCGTCGGGCTGCTGCTGTGGCTGCGGTTCGCGATGCTGTGGCTCGGGATCTTCCTGGGCATGGCCGCCGGACGCCCGGAGATGGTGCAGGCCGTGCAGATCCTGGTCTGGCCGCTGGGCTTCCTCTCCAATGTCTTCGCCTCGCCCGAGACCATGCCCGGCTGGCTCGGCGCCCTCGCGGTCTGGAACCCGATGTCGGCGACGGCCACCGCGATCCGCGATCTGTTCGGCGGCCCCGGCGGCGGCGGCGAGGGCTGGGCCGCGGACCATGCCCAACTCCTCGCCGTCTGCTGGCCGCTGGCGTTGATCACGGTCTTCGCGCCGCTCGCCGTGCGGCGTTACGGGCGGCTCAGCCGCTGACGACCGCCCGGGGCACCGCCCGGGGCACCGCCCGGGGCCGGACGCTCGGCGGGTCACACCCCCACCGGTCGTCGCCGGTTGCGGATACGGTGCATATATGGGGAACGACAGGTCGGGCACGGGGGCGGAGACGGCGAGTGGGCCCGGATACGCCCTGCTGCTCGCCGCCGGTCCGGCCGGCAAACAGCGACTGATGGACGCGGCCGCCGCGCTGCCCCAGCTCGCCGCCGTACCGCCGGCGGCGCTGCTGGGCACGCCCGGCGGCGCCAGCGTCGTCCAACTCGTGGACCCGGCCGATCCGCAGACCGTGCTGACGCATCTGCGCACCGCCGCCGCCCACCCGGGCCCGGTGCTGGTCCATCTCGCGGGCCAGCTCACCCTCGACGCCAAACAGCGGCTGCCACATATGGCGTTGGCCCGTACGACGCCGAGGACCGCCCGCTATACGGCGCTGCCCTGGCACTGGCTGGCGGCCGAGCTCGGCAGGCGGGCACCGGGCAGCACCGTCGTGATCGCCGATCTGGTGGCCGACGAGACGGTGTGGCCGGCGCTGAAGGCCGCCGGGCCGTCCGGACTCGCCGCCGGGCTGACGCTGTACGGCACGGTGGCGCCCGCCCCGCCCAAGCGGGGAGCCCCGCCCAAGCGGGGAGTCCCACCCAAGCGGGGGTTGGCGACGCCGGACTACAGCCGGGCGTTCGCCGGGCTGCTGCGGGGCGCCGCGAAGCGCCCGCCGCTCGCACTGCTGCACCAGCGGGCCGCGCTGGAGGCCGGGTTGGGCAGCGGGCCCGAACTGCTGCTGGACGGCTCCGCGCCGGGTGAGCCGTACGCGGTCCCGGGGGCCGCTCCTGGCCCGGAGGCCGCCGGATGGGCCGGGCAGAGCGGACCGGCCGGGGCAGCCGGGCCGGTGGGGGCAGTCGGGTCGGCCGGGGCAGCCGGACCGGCCGGGGC
>NZ_JAHLEM010000761.1 GCF_018883605.1 Streptomyces niphimycinicus
CGGCGCGGATCGGCCCGGCGCGGATCGGCCCGGCGCGGCTCGGCCCGGCGCACGGGAAGATCCTCGGTCAGCCCGCCGCGTATGCCTCGGCGGGCGGGCGGATCGACGTCTTCGTGCGCGGCGCCGACTCCCGGGCGTACCGGCGGGTGTTCGCGGACGGACGCTGGGGCGCCTGGCAGGACCTCGGCGGGAAGCTGACCGACGCGCCCTCCGTCGCCTTCACCGACCCCGGCCACTGGACGCTGTTCGCGCGCGGCGCCGACGGGCGGATCGCGCGGCGGGGGCCGTCGGACGGCTGGTCGTCGCTCGGCGCGCCGGGCGACCGGCCGACGTACGGCAGGCCGTCGGCCGTCGTGGACGGACGGGGGCGGGTCCAGGTGGCCGTGCGCAACTCGGCCGACGAGGTGTGGACGCGGTCGCGGGACGCGTCCGGGCAGTGGTCGGCGTGGAGTTCGCTCGGCGGGACCGTCAGCGGCAGCCCGACGCTGGTCGCCGCGGGCGATGCGGGCGACGCGGGCGACGCGGTGGTGCTGTTCGCGCGGGGCGGCGACTCCACGCTCTGGCAGCAGCGGTACGAGCACGGCGCCTGGCAGGGGTGGAGCAAGCGGCAGGAGTTCCCCAGCGCCGCGTTCGACGGTGCGCTCGGGGCGGTCGCGGGCCAGGACGGTGTGATCGATGCCGTGTGCCGCGGGGTCGATGGGTCGGTGTACCGAACTCAATTCAAATAAATTAGGTATTAATCTTGACGTGGTGCGAGCGCCACGCGAACCTGGATCCGCCGCGAGCGGGGGCCCGGCAGGCAGCGAGCAGCCGGGCCCGCCGAGTGGATCCACAAGGAGCACTCCATGACGAACCAGCACCCCAGCCGACGACTGCTTCTCGCCGGCTTCGGCGCCGCCGGGACCACAGCACTGCTCAGCGGCTGTGTCACCGCCAGTTCCTCCGGCAAGGGCGCCTCCGGGGGCGGCGCGGTGACCCTCCAGTCCAACCTGTCCGCCCCGCAGGCGAAGGCGGCCATGGAGGACCTCGCCGCCGCCTACGCCAAGCAGGGCTCGGGGCGCGCAAGCCTCAACACGGTCGCCGCGGAGACCTTCCGCACCCAGTTGCCGACGTATCTGACCTCGGCCAATCCGCCGGATGTGCTCACCTGGTACCCCGGCTCGGTGGCGGACGCATACGCCAAGAAGAACCTGCTGCTCGACCTCGACGAGGTGTGGGCCTCGCCCGATCTGGGGCGCTACTCCACGGCGCTGGAGCGCGACGCCGACCAGATCTGGCGGGCCTGACGTGGCCGTCCTCACCGTCCCCGAACGCACCTCCCCGGCCCCGCCGCCGCCCCGCGGCCGCCGGACCCGGGGCCCTCGGCGCACTCCCCCGCTGGTGCTCGCCTTCCTCCTGGTCCCGCTGCTCGCCGAGGCCGTCTGGGTCTTCTGGCCCGCGCTCCAGGGCTTCTACCTCGCCCTGACCAACTGGGACGGGGTGTCGGCGCCCGAGTTCGTGGGCCTCGGCAACTTCCGCGAGATGGCCCACGACCAGGTCTTCCGCACCGCCGCCGTCGACACCGTGCTGTGGCTGGTGCTGTTCGGCGGACTGTCCGCGCTCCTCGGCCTCGGCGCGGCCCTCCTCCTCCAGCAGGAGCGCCGCGGGGTCGGCTTCTACCGCGCCGCCCTGTTCCGGCCGGTCGTCTTCTCCCTGGTCGCCACCGCCCTGGTCTGGCAGGCCATCTACCAGCCCGACGGCGTCCTGAACCAGCTCCTGGAAACGGTCGGCCTGGGCAGCCTGCGCCACGCCTGGCTCGCCGACCAGGACACCGCCCTGTACGCGGTGATCGTGCCCGCGCTGTGGCGCCAGGTGGGCTATGTGATGGTGCTGTACCTCGCCGGGCTCAAGGGCATCGACCCGGCCCTGTACGAGGCGGCCAAGGTCGACGGCGCCGGGCCCTGGCAGCGCTTCCGCCATGTGACGCTGCCGCAGTTGCGCGGTGTCAACGCCGTCGTCCTGTCCGTGATCATCATCGACTCGCTGCGCTCCTTCGACGTCGTGTGGTCACTGACCCGGGGCGGTCCCTACCACTCGTCCGAACTGCTGAGCACCTACATGTACTCCACCGCTTTCCAGTCCCTGCGGCTGGGATACGGCTCCGCGCTGGCGGTCGTCATCTTCGTCCTGGCCTTCGGCGTCATCGCCTCCTACCTCGTGCGCGCCTTCCGGGAGGCCGACTGATGTCCGCCACCTCCACCGCCGTGCGCCGCAAGCGCGCCGCGACCGCCGGATTCCATCTGGGCGCCGGTGCGCTGGCCGTCCTGTGGCTGCTGCCGATCGCCCTGGTCCTGGTGACCAGCCTGCGTTCCTTCGACGACATCGCCGTCCATGGCCTGGGCAGTTGGCCCCGCTCCTTCACCCTCGACAACTTCCGTCAGGCATGGGTGGACGGCGGCCAGCAGCGGGCCCTGATCAACAGCCTGGTCGTCACCATTCCGTGCGTGCTGGTGACGCTGGCCCTGGCCGCCATGGCCGCGTTCGCCCTCAGCCGCTACGAGGTGCCCTTCCGCCGCTCCCTGTTGCTGCTCATGCTCGGCGGCAACCTGCTCCCGCCGCAGATCCTGCTCATCCCGGTCTCCAAGCTGAGCGAGCTGATGGGCGTCTACGACACGCTCCCCGCGCTCATCGGGGTGCAGATCGGCTTCGGCGTCGGCTTCTACGTCTTCGTCCTGCACGGCTTCATGCGGGCGATCCCGGTCGAGATCCAGCAGGCCGCGCTCATCGACGGCGCCGGTCCCTGGCAGATCTTCCGGCGGATCATCCTGCCGCTCACCCGCCCGGCGCTGGCCGCGCTGTCCTTCACCTGGATCTTCAACGATCTGCTGTGGGCGATCACCGTGCTGCGCAGCGACAGCAAGATGCCCATCACCGGTGCCCTGATCGGGCTACAGGGCCAGTTCGTGTCGATGTGGAACGTGATCGCGGCCGGGTCCGTCATCGCCGCGGCGCCCACCGTGGCCGTCTTCCTGCGCTTCCAGCGCCACTTCGTGGCCGGGCTCAATCTCGGAGCGGTGAAATGACGTCGTACCGGCGCTGGACCCTGCGCACCGAGCACACCTGCTACGCCGTCCGCCTCTCCCCCGACGGCCCGTGGGCCGAGCTGGACGCGTGGGGGCCGCCCGGTGTCGAGACCGGCCCGTCCGCGCTGGACTGGTCGAGGCGCACCCACTTCATCACGCCCGCCGACGCCGCGCCCGCCGAGTATCTGCCGTACGGGCTGCGGCCGTTCACCGGGGCCGACCTGGTGGCGGGGCGCCCGGGTGCCGAGCGAGGGGTGTGGTGGGAGTTCGAGGGCGCCGAGGAGGGGCCGGGGACCCTGCGGCTCACCTTCACCGACGGCCCGCTCGGTCTGCGTACGGCCCTGTGCTACGCCACGGTGCCCGGCACCGATGTGATCCACCGCTGGACCGAGCTCACCTGCACGGGCGAGGAGGATCTGCGGCTGGAGCGGTTCGACTCGGCCGCCGTGAACGTGCCCGTGACCGCCGGTGCCCGGCTGACGTACCTCACCGGCCAGTGGTCGCAGGAGTTCCAGCGCACCCAACTCACCCTTGCCAGGGGCGCGTTCACCATGGGCAGCAGCCAGGGCGTGCCCGGGCACGCCTACGCGCCCTGGCTCGCGATCCAGGACGCGGCGGACCCCGGGGACCCGCCCGCCTATGGCGTGGCCCTGGAGTGGCCCGGCAACTGGCACATCACCGCGGAGGCCGAACCGGGCGGCACCGTGCGCATACGCTCCGGCCGCGTACCGCACGAGGGCCTGGTGCGGCTGGCACCCGGCGACACTCTCACCACACCGCGCCTCGCCTGCGCGTTCAGCGCCGAAGGGCTCGACGGGCTGTCCCGCGTCTGGCACCGCTACGAGCGCCATCTGACCGGCGAGCGGCTGCACCGCCCCCGCAAGGTGCTCTACAACTCCTGGGAGGCCACCGCCTTCGACGTCGACGCGGCGGCGCAGCTCGAACTGGCGAGGACGGCCGCGGACCTCGGGGCCGAGCTGTTCGTCGTGGACGACGGATGGTTCACCGGCCGCGCCGACGACACCGGCGGGCTGGGCGACTGGTATCCGGACCCGGCGGCCTTCGCGTCCGGCTTCGACCGGTTCGTGGCCGACATACGGGCGCTGGGCCTGGACTTCGGCCTGTGGATCGAGCCGGAGGCCGTCAGCCCCGGCAGCAAGCTGTACGCCGACCACCCCGACTGGGTGTACCGGATCGACGGCCGCCCCGCCCGCCTGGTGCGCCACCAGCTCCTGCTCGACCTGGGCCGGACCGATGTCCAGGACTTCGTCATCGCCACCCTCGACCGGCTGCTGACCGGCCATGACATCAGCTACCTCAAATGGGACATGAACCGGCCGCCGACCGAGCGCGGCCGCCCCGGTGCCGGCCTGGCCGACCGTCTCGACCTGGACGCCCAGCACGTCACCGGCTATCTGCGCGTCCTGGACCATCTGCGCACCGCCCACCCCCGGGTCACCGTCGAGGGGTGCGCGGGCGGCGGCGGGCGGATCGACCACGCGACCCTCGCCCGCACCGACGTGGTCTGGCCCAGTGACAACACCGCGCCCCTGGACCGGCTGGCCATCCAGCACGGCTTCCTGCACGCCCATGCCCCGCATGTGATGAGCTCGTGGGTGACCGACGCCCCCGGCGTCTTCGATCCCCGTCCGCGCAGCCTCGCCTTCCGCTTCGTGGCCGCCATGTGCGGAGTCCTCGGCATCGGCGCCGACCTGCGGAAGTGGGACGCCGGGCAGCGCGCGGAGGCCGCTGGGTGGATCGCCCGCTACAAGGAGGTGCGCGATGTCGTCCACCTCGGCGAGGCCCGGCTGCTGGGCAGCCCGCCGGCCGCCACGTGCGGCGTGCAGTACGACGGCCCGGACGGGCGTACCGTCGTCGCCGCGCTCAGCACCGGCCGCCTGGACGGATCCCCGCTCGTCCCGGGGCGTCCGGCCCGGCTCCGGCTGCGCGGCCTCGACCCGGCCGCCCGCTACCGGGACGCCGCGTCGGCGACCACGTACAGCGGCGCCCATCTGCTCCACTACGGGCTGCCGTTCGCCTGGAGCGCCGACCACGACGCGGAACTGGTGGTGCTGACCCGGCAGTAGAGCGCCGACCGGCCCATGTCCGCCCCCGCCCGCAGTACTGCGAAGGAGCCCGATCCCCCGATGGAACAGCCCCGCCGGTACGGTGACCGCTTCACCGCCCGCACGGCCGTGGTCACCGGAGCCGCCTCCGGCATCGGTGCCGCCACCGCCGAACGCCTCGCCCAGGAGGGCGCCGCCGTCGTGCTCGCCGACATCGCCGAGGAGCGCGGCGCGGCGGTCGCCGCGCGGATCCGCGAGGACGGCGGCCGGGCCCGCTTCGTGGCCGCCGATGTCTCCGCGGAGGAGGACTGGGCGCGGATCGCGGCCGCCGCCCGCGGCTTCGGGCCGGTCGACCTGCTGGTCAGCAATGCCTACAGCGTCGACGTCACCCCCGCCCATGACATGTCCCTGGACTCCTGGCAGCGGCAGCTCTCCGTCAACCTCACGGGCGCCTTCCTCGGATTCAAGGCGGTCCTGGACGATCTGCGCGCCCGCCGCGGAGCCGTCGTCCTGACCTCGTCCGTCCACGCCCACAAGGGCATCCCCGGCCACCCCGCCTACGCGGCCTCCAAGGGGGCGCTGCTGTCGCTGTGCGGGCAGCTCGCCGTCGAGTACGGGCCCGAGGTGCGGGTCAACGCCGTGCTGCCCGGCCCGATCCTGACGGCGGCCTGGGACCGGGTGTCCCCCGAGGACCGCGCGCGCAGCGTCGCCGAAACCGCGGCGGGCCGGTTCGGCACCCCGGAGGAGGTGGCCGCGGCCATCGCCTTCCTGGGCTCCCCTGAGGCCGCCTACATCACCGGTGCGAGTCTTGTCGTGGACGGCGGCTGGAGCGTCGTCAAGTCCTCCGCATGACCACCGCGATCAGCTCGCAGCAGAAAGGCACTACGACATGACGCCCTACGCCCGCCGCGGCGTGCACGGCCAGACCGTGGAGGCCCTCGCCCGCCGCATCCTGGGCGGCCAGATCCCCGAAGGAGCCACCCTGGACCTGACCGCCCTCCAGAGCGAACTGGACGTCAGCCTCACCGCCCTGCGCGAGTCGCTGAAGGTACTGGCCGCCAAGGGGATGGTCGACGCCCGTCAGAAGCGCGGCACCTTCGTACGGAACCGCTCGGACTGGAATCTGCTCGACGCCGACGTGCTGCGCTGGCAGTTCCACAGCGACCGCACCACCGACGCCGACCGCGCACTGCTGCGCAACCTCGCCGAGGTGCGCTCCATCATCGAACCGGCGGCCGTACGCCTGGCCGCCGAGCGGCGCACCGACGCCGACCTCGCCGCCCTGGACGCCGCCGTGGACGCGATGGGCGTGGGCGGCTCGGACGCCGCCCACGCGGTGGAGGCCGACCTCGCCTTCCACCGGGCCCTGCTCGTCGCCACCCACAACGAACTCCTCGAACGCATGGAGATGGTGATCGAGTCGGGCCTCGCCCACCGCGACCGCATCGTGCACAGCTCCCCCCACAGCCAGGACCCCGTACCCGCCCACCGCGCCGTCCTGGACGCCGTGCGCGCCCGGGACCCGCACGCCGCCGAGGCCGCCATGCGGGCCCTGCTCGACCAGGCAGGCCGCGACCTGGACCGGGTCGGCGGCTCCGACAACGACATGGAAAGGCCCTCTGGCCAGTGAAGATCACCCGTATCGAGACCTTCGCCGTGCCGCCGCGCTGGCTGTTCTGCCGCGTCGAGACCGACGACGGCGTGGTCGGCTGGGGCGAGCCCGTCGTCGAGGGGCGCGCCGAGGTGGTCCGCGCCGCCGTCGACGTCCTCGCCGAATACCTGATCGGCAAGGATCCGCTGCGCATCCAGGACCACTGGCAGGTGCTCACCAAGGGCGGCTTCTACCGCGGCGGACCCGTGCTGTCCAGCGCCGTCGCCGGCCTCGACCAGGCCCTGTGGGACATCGCCGGAAAGACCTACGGCGCCCCGGTGCACGCCCTGCTGGGCGGGCCCGTGCGCGACCGGGTCCGGGTGTACGCCTGGGTCGGCGGCGACGAGCCCGCCGAGCTGTCCGAGCAGATCACCGCGCAGGTCGAGGCGGGCTTCACGGCGGTGAAGATGAACGGCGCCGGGGCGACCTCTCCGGTGGCCACCGCGGCCGAGACCGCCGCGGTCGTCGACCGGGTGGCCGCCGCCCGCGAGGTCCTCGGCCCGGACCGCGATGTGGCCGTCGACTTCCACGGACGGTTCACCGCCGCCACCTCCCGCCGCGTCCTGGCCGAACTGGGCCCTTTCCACCCGCTGTTCGTGGAGGAGCCCGTCGTCCCCGAGCACAGCCATCTGCTCCCCGGCCTGGTCGCCTCCACCCCGGTGCCGCTGGCCACCGGTGAACGGCTCTACGGACGCACCGAGTTCCTGCCCGTGCTCGCCGCCGGTATCGCCGTCGCACAGCCCGATCTGTCCCATGCGGGCGGCATCTCCGAGGTGCACCGCATCGCCTCGCTCGCCGAGACCTACGGCGCCCAGCTCGCCCCGCACTGCCCGCTCGGCCCCATCGCGCTGGCGGCCAGCCTCCAGGTCGCGTTCGCGACACCGAACTTCCTGATCCAGGAGCAGAGCCGCGGCATCCACTACAACAAGGACGCCGATCTGCTGTCCTACCTCGTCGACACCGAGCCGTTCCGCTTCGTGGACGGCCATGCGCCCCGCGGGGACGCCCCCGGCCTGGGCATCACCATCGACGAGGCGGCCGTACGCGCGGCCGACCGCACCGGTCACACCTGGCGCAACCCGGTCTGGCGGCACCCCGACGGCTCCTTCGCGGAGTGGTGACAACGGTGCTGGAGATCGTCACCGACCCCGCGCACGGCGGCCGCTGGACCTCGCTGCGCGCCGGGGAACGCGAATGGCTGTGGCACGGCAGGGCGGCGGCCGGACGGGACCAGGTGTCGCCCGGGGACGCCTTCGTGGACGCGGGCGGCCTGGAGGAGTGCGTCCCCACCGTCCGCGGCGCCCCGGACCACGGTGACGCCTGGTCACGTCCCTGGAAGCGGGAGGGGGACACGGAGACCGTCCAGTGCGACTGGTTCACGCTGGCGCGCACGATCCGCGGGACGGCCGACGGCGCGGAGGCCGACTACGTGCTGCACGCCGACCCGGGCTTCCGCTTCGTCTGGGCCGCCCACGCGCTGCTCGATCTGTCCCCGCGGGCGTCCCTGCGCCTGCGGGAGGGGGCACGCGCCCGGCTCTTCCCGGAGGCCGCACCGCTGCTGGACCGGCCCTGGCCGAACGGGGCGCCGTGGGTGGCGGGCGACTGGCCCGCGCCCCTCGGCCTGCCCCTGGACCGGTTCGGACCGGACGACGGCACCGCGGTCGGCGCGGTCGTGGACACCCCGCGCGCCTGCGTCCACGACGGCACGGGCCGCCTGGCCTTCGCGCTCGAGGCCGACGGGCAGCCGCTGTCCATCGCCGTGTGGCGCAACCTCGGCGGTTTTCCCGCCGAACACCCCTACCGCAGCACAGGAGTCGAGCCGATGCTCGGCCGGGTCTTCGACCTCGCCGACGCGGGCCCCGGCGACGCCGCGCGCGTGCCCGCCTCCGGCGAGGTGCGCTGGCGGCTCACGCTCGGCGCGGCCTGCCGCTGCCACTGAATCCGCCCGTCCCGTCTGTTCCACCTGTTCCATCTGTTCCGCCTGTTCCGCCTGTTCCGCCTGTTCCGCCTGTTCCGCCTGTTCCGCCTGTTTCTACGAGGAGTTCGAGGAGTTCCCCCTGTGGACCTGCGAGCCGCCCTGGCCGCCCATCGGCTGGTCGCCGTCGTGCGCGGCGACGACCCCGAGGCCGCGCTGCGCACCGTACTGGCCCTGGCCGACGAGGGCATCGAGC
>NZ_JAHLEM010000762.1 GCF_018883605.1 Streptomyces niphimycinicus
TCTACGAGGAGTTCGAGGAGTTCCCCCTGTGGACCTGCGAGCCGCCCTGGCCGCCCATCGGCTGGTCGCCGTCGTGCGCGGCGACGACCCCGAGGCCGCGCTGCGCACCGTACTGGCCCTGGCCGACGAGGGCATCGAGCTGATCGAGGTGTCGCTGTCCGGCACGGACGCCCTGACCGTCATCGAGCGGGCCCGCGAGGCCCTCGGCCCGGGCCGACCCCTCGGCGCGGGCACCGTGCTCACGGCCGAGGACGCCCACGCCGTCCACCGGGCGGGCGCCGACTTCGCCGTCACCCCGGGCCTGGGCGCGGGGATGGCCACCGCACGCGAGCTGGGCCTGCCGGTCCTGGCGGGGGTCATGACGCCGACCGAAGTCATCGCCGCGCGGGCGCTCGGCGCCGAGGCGCTGAAGATCTTCCCGGCCGCGCAGGCGGGCGGCCCCGACTATCTCAAGGCCCTGCGGGGGCCGTTCCCGCACGAGCCGTTCGTACCGGTCGGCGGTGTGGACGAAGCCGCGGCCCGCGCCTACCTGGCCGCCGGTGCGACCGCGGTCGGCATCGGCTCGCCGCTGGTCGGCGACGCGGCCGACGGC
>NZ_JAHLEM010000763.1 GCF_018883605.1 Streptomyces niphimycinicus
GCCGCCGCGCGCAGGGCCGCCTCCGGGTCCACGCCGTCCGCCTCGGCGCGCACCGCGAGCGCCAGCAGCTCATAGCCGACGCCCGCCCCGTCCGGCAGGGCCACGTCGAGCGCGGCCGTACGGGCGCGAAAGGCCAGCTTGGCGGTCAGCGCGAGCGCGGGCTGACCGAGTGGCACCCCTTCGGTGACCGAATCGCGTTGCTTCTCGGCCGCCTTGGTCCGCAGCCAGTGCCTCCGGACGTCCTCGGCGGTCTCGGCGGTCTCGTCGCCGAAGACATGCGGATGGCGGTGGATCAGCTTGTCCACGATGCCGCCCGCCACATCGTCGATCGAGAACGGGTCCTCGGGGTCGTCCTGGGCGATCCGGGCGTGGAAGACGACCTGGAGCAGCACATCGCCCAGCTCCTCCAGCAGCGCCTCGCGGTCGCCCTCCTCGATGGCCTCGACGAGTTCGTACGCCTCCTCGATGCCGTACTTCACCAGCTCCTCGTTGGTCCGGGTGCCGCTCCACGGGCACTCGGCGCGGATCCGGTCCATGACCTGCACCAGATCGAGCAGCCGCGCGCCCGGCAGATCGTAGGAACCGGGCAGCAGCTCCAGGTCCGGCATCGCCTCACGGCCGGATCCGGCCAGCCGCGCCAGCCCGTCGGTCAGCTCGGACTCGCCCTCGGCGGAGGTGAGCACGACGGCCGTACGGCCGCCTTCCGCCACGCAGTAGTCGACCAGCTCGCGCGCGGCCGGTGAGCCCGGCTCCACCTGGACGCCCGCCTCCCGCAGATACGGCAACTGCGGATGGTCCGGATCGCCGGAGAGCACCCGGTCCGCGCCGTGCAGCGCCTGCCAGGCGGGCCAGGACAGCAGCCCCGGCGCCACCCGGTGGGTGGTGGTGAGGAGGACGATACGGCCGGTGGGGGCGGCGTCGGCGGGGGCGGGCGAGTCGGCTTCGGTCACCCTTGCAACGTAACTTACGCCTGCTCGGGGGTGCCGCCGGAGGTGCGCAGCCATGCCTCCTTGGCGAGGACGGCGGTGCCCTGGGTGTTGTCCCACTTTCCGTAGCGGGGGTTCACCTTGATGTCGAGCGCCTTGGAGGTCCGGGCGAACACCTGGTTGACCTTGGAGGTGCCCAGCTTGCGCAGCAGGGCGTTGCGCGTGAGGTCCATCCGGACGGCCTCGTCGATGCCGCCGGGCGCGATGCCCTGCTGGAGATACAGGGCGCGCAGCGCGGTGGCCCCGCCGCTCTGCCCCTCGGCGGCGGCGCGGGCGCGCTGGATCTCGCGGCGGGTGAGGCTGATCCCGTTGTCCTTGCCGGCCCGCTCGATCACCCGGAACTGGATCATCCGGATCAGTGTGTCCTGGCTCAGCCGACCGCTGCCCGCGACCATTTGAGCCGCCCTCGGATCATGACGCTGCGCCTCCCGGACGGCCTTGACCTGCCCCTGGAGCTCGGACACGGTGATCCGGCCGCCGTCCATGACCGCCGCGGCGCCGGGCCGCGGGGCCTCGCCGCACGCGGTGAGCAGCGGCGCACAGAGGAGGAGCGCGGACGCGGCGGAGACGGAGAGCGCAGTATGGCGGCGGATCATGGAGCCTCCCGGCAGAGATCGTGCGGCGCGACAAACGATCTGGCGTTGATCGATGGTAGGGAGTCGGCGCGGCCTAGGCCACTGCTTGGACAACGATTCACCGCGGTCTTGGTCAGCGCCCGGCCGCCATCCGCCGGTGCGGGCCCAGGGTCTGTCGTTTGGATCAGACCCCGCGAGCCCGGCCTGATCCAAACGACAGGCCCCTAGCGGCCGCCGGAGCGCGCGGGCAGCTTCGCCGTGGGGCAGGAGCCCAACACCCGCTTCATCGCCCCCTTCTCGGCCTCGGTCACCCACAGCCCGTACGCCTTCTTCACGGCCACCTGATGCGCCACATAGTCACAGCGGTACGCCTTGTTGGGCGGCAGCCAGGTCGCCGCGTCGCCGTCTCCCTTACGGCGGTTGGCGGACGCGTCCACGGCGATCAGATTGAGCGGATCGTTGGCGAACGCCAGGCGCTTGTCCCGGTCCCACTTCTGGGCGCCCTTCTGCCAGGCGTCCGACAGCGCGACCACATGGTCGATGTCCACCTTGCTGTGGCCCCGGACGAACCGCACATCGCGGCCGGTGTACGGATCGTCGGTGAGCGTGCCCGAGGCGACCAGGCAGTGGCCGTCGCGGAACCTCACGTCCTTCAGGTCCCGTTTGAGGATGTCGTCGCGGGTCCCGCAGCCGTTGTCGTCGGTGTCCACCCACGAGCTGCCGAACTCGCTCCGCTCATAACCCGTCTTCGGCGCACGCCCCTTGACTGTGAGCGAGGACACAGCCGCGAGGGCCGATCCGGACGCCGCGGGCCCGCTCGAAGTACCACCGCCCTTACCGCCGCCCTGGTCACCGGCCTTGCAGCCGCCGACCGCCAACAGCGCGGCCAGCACCGCCACAGAACTCCGCATCGGTATGCGAATCCGTCCCTGCAACCTTCCCGCCCCCTTCGCGTATCTTTTCGCACAGACCGCCCACACGATAAGGACCCTGGATGGACACGGCCGCAACCGCTCCGCCCGGCACCGGCGCCGAGGGGGCGACCGCCGTCACCGCGGGGCGTACCCGGCTCGTCGCGAGAGCGGGTGCGCTGCGGCAGCCGCGGGCCGATCCGTACTGGCTGGCCCTCGCCCTCTTCGCCGCCTTCACGGCGCTGTCGGTCTGCCGCTTCCGCCGCATGGCCACCATGTCCTGGGACCTGGGCATCTTCGAGCAGGCGATACGGGCGTACGCACACTTCCAGGCCCCCATAGCCGATCTCAAGGGCCCCGGCGCCAATATCCTCGGCGACCACTTCAGCCCCATCACGGCGCTGCTCGGCCCCGTCTACCGGCTCTTTCCCGGGCCCGTCACGCTGCTGGTCGCGCAGGCGGCGCTGTTCGCCGTCTCCGCCGTGCCCGTCACCCGCGTCGCCGCCCGGCTGCTGGGCCGCGGCCGGGGGCTCGCGATCGGCATCGCCTACGGGGTCTCCTGGGGCATCCAGCGCGCCGTGGACTTCGACTTCCACGAGATATGTTTCGCCGTTCCGCTCATCGCCTTCTCCCTGGAGGCGGTGATCCGGGGGCGCTGGTACCCGGCGATGCTGTGGGCCGCCCCGCTGGTCTTCGTCAAGGAGGACATGGGCGCCACCGTGGCCGCGATCGGCGCGGTCGTATGGCTCCGCGCCCGGCACGACCCCGAGCGCGGCCCCCGCGCCGTACCGCTCGCCGTCGTGCTGATGGGCTTCGGCGTCATCGTCTCGGCGCTCGCGCTCGGCGTCGTCATCCCCGGCTTCAACGGCGGGGGTTCGTACGACTATTGGGACAAGGTCGGCAGCGGCGGTGAGCAGACGGGCACGATCCCCTTCGGCACCGCGCTGCGCACCCTGCTGTGGATCCTGCTGCCGACCACCGGTCTGCTGGCGCTGCGCTCCCCACTGCTGCTGGCCGCCGTGCCCACCCTCGGCTGGCGCTTCCTCTCCCACGACGACCACTACTGGGGCACCGACTGGCACTACAACGCGGTGCTGATGCCGGTCGTCCTGCTGGCCCTGGTGGACGCCCTGGACCGCACCCGCACCACCCGGCGGCCCTGGCTCGCCTCGTACGCCCGCCAGATGCCCGCCGCGGTGTGCGGCGCGGCCCTGGCGCTGTCGTCCTCCATGCCGCTGTACAGCCTCACCCAGGGCGCCACCTACGACAGGCCGCCGCAGGCGGGCGCGGTGGAGCGGCTGCTGGACCGGATCCCGGACGGGGCGACGGTGGAGGCCAACGTGGGGCCCATAAGCCGGCTCACCAGCCGCTGCCGGGTGCTGTGGGTCGGCGCCACCGAGGACATACAGCCGGACTACATAGCCCTTCAGGAGCCGCCGGAGCGCACCGTGCGGCAGGTGGTCGACTACGCGGGGCAACTGCACCCGGACACGCGGTACACCCCCGTCGGCTTCGCCTCGGGCTACTTCGTGCTCAAGCGGGGCTGAGATCCTCGAGCGGGGCTGAGATCCTCGAGCGGGGCTGAGATCCTCGAGCGGGGCCGGACGGGGTCCGCACCGGTCCGGCCCGCGGCTCAGCTCATGGGCTTCGGCGCGATGAGGGCGAACGGCGCCCCCTGCGGGTCCTTCACCAGGGACATCCGGCCCGCGACCATGTCGTACGGCGGGCGCAGGACCGTGCCGCCCTCCGCGGACACCTTGGCCGCGGAGCGGTCGGCGTCCTCGACGGCGAAGTAGACCAGCCAGTGCGGGGGCACCTCCGGCGGCGTCCCCTCCCGCAGCGGCTGGAGCCCGCCGACCGTACGGCCGTTGACGGAGAGCGCGAAGTAGCCCTCGGCGCCCTCCATCGGGGCCGACTCCACGCCCAGCGCCTCCGCGTAGAAGGCCGAAGCCGCCTCCCGGTCGGTGGTGTTGAGCTCGTTCCAGATCAGCGTGCCCGGCTCGTTGACGAGGCCCGCGCCGGAGAAGCTGAGCGGCTGCCAGATGCCGAAGACGGCCCCCAGCGGGTCGGCCGCCACCAGCATCCGCCCGAGGTCCATCACATCCATGACCGGCAGCAGCACGGTGCCGCCGGCCCGGCTGATGGCCTCCGAGGTGGCCTGGGCGTCGGCGGAGCAGAAGTAGGTGGTCCACACGGTCGGCGGCGGGCCCTCCCCGGACATCGACTGCGCGGACATGGCCCCCGCGACGGGCTTGCCCCTCAGGGTGCACATCGCATAGCCGCCGGTCTCCGGAGGGCCTACCTCCGCCTCCCAGCCGAACAGCCCGGAGTAGAAGTCCAGGGCGGCCTGTTGGTCGGGGATCATCAGATCGATCCAGCAGGGTGTTCCGGGCTGATAGGACGTGACTTCGGGCATGGGGCCGCCTCCGTATCGCCACCTCCGGCCGGGCGTGGCCGGATGGGATGGCCCCCTTCGGCCCATTCTCCTCCGGCCGGCCCGGCCCGCCACTCGACGGGGATCGCTACGGCGCGCACCGGTCCGTGACCGGCCGTGCACACGGCTCTCCGGTCCTGGACACGGCTCTCCGGCCGTTCCGAAGCCGCCGTGAAACCGCCGGGCGGCGGCCGGCCCGAAGGCCGACCGCCGCCCGGCGGTGGTGAGAAGAGGGTGTGTCAGGCGCCGACGGCGCTTCCGGCCACCCACTTGCTCCAGTCCATGTTCCATCCGTTGAGGCCGTTGTCCGGCTGGATGGTCTCGTCGTTGGAGTTCTTCACGACGACGACGTCGCCGACCTGGGAGTTGTCGTAGAACCAGGCGCCGTCCGTGTTGGGGTCGCCCGCTCCCTTGGTGTCCGACAGGCCGACACAGCCGTGGCTGGTGTTGGCGCTGCCGAAGATGGACTTGGCGCCCCAGTAGTTGCCGTGGATGAAGGTGCCCGAGGTGGACAGCCGCATGGCGTGGGGCACGTCCTTGATGTCGTACTCGCCCTTGCCGTCATCGTCCGTGAAGCCGACCGTGGCACCGTTCATCCGGGTCTCCTTGAACTTCTCGGAGATCACCATCTGACCGTTGTAGGTCGTGTTGTCGGGGCTGCCGGCCGAGATCTTGATGGTCTTCAGCAGCTTGCCGTCGCGGACGACCTTCATCTCCTTGGACTCGGCGTCGACCGTGGAGACCTGGGAGTGGCCGATCTTGAAGTTGACGGTCTTCTCCTGGACGCCCTTGACACCGGGCGCAGCCTCGACGCCGTCCAGGTCGAGCTTCAGGGTGACGGTCGAGTTGGCCTTCCAGTAGTCCTTCGGGCGCAGGTCCAGCCGGTTCCCGTCGAACCAGTGGCCGACCACCTGCTGGCCGCTGCTGGAGGTGACCTTGATGTGGGACTCGACGTCCTTCTTGTTGGTCACCGCCTTGTCGAACCGGATCGAGACCGGCATGCCCACGCCGACCGTGGAGCCGTCCTCCGGCGTGAAGTTGCCGATGAAGCTGTTGGCGGGCGAGACGGTGGTGAAGGACGAGTTCTCGGTCGCCTTACGGCCCTTGGAGTCCTCGGCGGACGCGGCGATCTTGTACTGGGTGGCCCGCTCGAGCTGCGCGCTCGGCTTCCAGGACGTCTTGTCGGGCGATATGGTCCCGGCCACGGTGTCGCCGGTCGACGCGGACTTCATCGTGACGGAGCTGAGCTTGCCCCCGCTGACCGTGACCTTGGTGTCACTGTTGATGCCCGCGTTCGTCGCACCGGCCTTCGGCGTGATCTTGATGTGGGCGTCCGACGCGTCCTTGGCCGCTGCCTCGTCGACCTGCGACTGCGACTTGTTCCCGTCGTTCTTGGCGTCGTCGCCGCCGCCATCCCCGCCGCATGCGGCGAGAGTGAGTACGCCGCCGAGCACGGCGGCCGCGGCCACCAGCCCCTTACGGCGCTTGCCGTCCGTCATCACACGCTTCTCCATTTGATCTGGATCTTGATCTGGACCCCAGAAACCCCGGACCTGCCTGAAAAGAACGCCCGTACCTTTTGGCCGGTTCCACGCACAGTAAAACTGTGCGCAAGGCCACTGAGCAAAGACACCGGACAAGCCTAAGACCCGTCGACACCCGGACCCGTACGGCTCAGCCGTCTTCGCCCCGTCTTCGCCGCCCTGAGCCCCCTCAGTGCCGCTCTGAGCCGCCGCGTGCGCCGCCACCCGGCTCACTCGTCCTAGTCGCCCTCATCGCCCTCATCGCCCTAGTACTCCTCGTCGTCCTCGTCCAGCTCGACGAAGGCCCCGGACCACTCGGCGGCGCGAGGATCGTAGTCGATGTGCTCGCTGCTCCAGGACGCCTGGGCCAGTTCGACCCCCGGCACCTCCTCCACCATCTCGAACGGATCGACCAGATACGCCAGCGCCTCGGCCTCGTCCGACTCCACCATGCGGCGCGCGTGTCCTCGCTCCTCCGCGGCCAGGGACGCATCGCCGTCGATCCGCTCGTATGTCGCGCGCCGCAGCACGTCCGGATCGGTGATCTCCACCACGAGCTCCACGCGAAGCCGGACAAACTGGGATGTCTCGGTACTCGTCATGCGACGGAGATTAGGGCTCCTACCCGTCTCGCTTCCGCACGACCCGCAGTTGTCACTACGATCGGCGCACGGGGTCAATTTGCCGCAGCCTCAAGGAGGATGCCGTTGTCCGCACGCCGACCGCTGCTGACGGCCGCCGCTGCCGGTTCGCTGCTGTGCGCCCTGTGGTTCGTTCCGTCCGCCAACGCCACGGTGGAGGACCCGGGGTCGTCATCGGCGCCCTCGCGGACCTCACCCGGACCGACCGGATCCGAGGCCAGGACCGAGGCCGTGCCCGACGGAGATCTGGCCGATACCGGCAGCGTGGACGTCACCCCGTATCTCTTCGGCGGCACGGCCTTTCTGGGCCTGGGCGTCGCGATGGTGACGGCCTCCGTGCGGCGGACCCGCCCGGAGGCGTACTGACACCGCGGGCGCGGGCCGTTCAAGCCTCGTGGACTCCTCCGTTCACGCCGCCGGTTCAGTCCAGGCGGCCCGTCACCGACTCCACGGCCTCGATCAGCTCTCCGGATCGTACGAACGCGTCCGCCGCCGCCAAGTCGGGCGCCAGATAGCGGTCCCCGCCCGGCCCCTCGACGCCCGCCCGGCGCACCGCCGCCAGCACCGCCCGGCTCGCGGGCGCGGGCTCCAGCCCCTCGCGCAGCTCGACGCCGCGAGTGGCGGCGACCAGCTCCACGGCCAGCACGCGGGCCAGATTGTCCACCGCCGTACGCAGCTTGCGCGCCGCCGACCAGCCCATCGAGACATGGTCCTCCTGCATCGCGGAGGACGGGATGGAGTCGACCGAGGCGGGCACCGCCAGCCGCTTCAGCTCGCTGACCAGCGCCGCCTGGGTGTACTGGGCGATCATCAGCCCGGAGTCCACGCCCGGGTCACCGGCCAGGAAGGGCGGCAGGCCGTGGGAGCGGTTCTTGTCCAGCAGCCGGTCGGTGCGGCGCTCGGCGATCGAGGCGAGGTCGGCCGCCGCGATGGCCAGGAAGTCCAGGACATACGCCACGGGGGCGCCATGGAAGTTGCCGTTGGACTCCACCCGTCCGTCCGGCAGGACGACGGGGTTGTCCACGGCGGAGGCCAGCTCGCGGTCGGCGACCAGCCGGGCGTGCGCGAGGGTGTCCCGGCCCGCGCCCGCGACCTGCGGGGCGCAGCGGATCGAGTACGCGTCCTGGACGCGCGGCGCGTCGTCCTGGTGGTGCCCGGTGAGCCCCGAACCCTCCAGCACCCGCAGCATGTTGGCGGCGCTGGCCGCCTGCCCCGGGTGGGGGCGGATGGCGTGCAGCTCGGGTGCGAGGACGCGATCGGTGCCGAGCAGCGCCTCCAGCGAGAGGGCGGCGGTCACATCGGCGACGGTGAACAGCCGGGCGAGATCGGCGCAGGCCATGATCAGCATGCCGAGCATCCCGTCGGTGCCGTTGAGCAGCGCGAGACCCTCCTTCTCGCGCAGCTCGACCGGCTCGATGCCGTGCTCGGCCAGCAGCTCGGCGGCCGGCCGCACAACCCCGTCCGGGCCCTCGGCCTCGCCCTCGCCCATCAGGGTCAGTGCGCAGTGGGACAGCGGCGCGAGGTCCCCGGAGCAGCCCAGCGAGCCGTATTCGTGCACCACGGGGGTGATCCCCGCGTTGAGGAGCGCGGCCATCGTCCCGACCACGACGGGCCGGACCCCGGTACGGCCGGACGCGAGCGTCTTCAGCCGCAGGAACATCAGCGCCCGTACGACCTCACGCTCGACCGGCGCGCCCATGCCGGCGGCGTGCGACCGGACGATGTTGCGCTGGAGCTGGGCGCGGAGCTCGGGGCTGATGTGGCGTACGGCGAGCGCGCCGAAGCCGGTGGAGACGCCGTAGACGGGCTCGGGCTTGGCGGCGAGATCGTCGATCACCTGCCGTGAGGCCGAGATGGCTTCGAGCGCCGCCTCGGAGACCTCTACGCGCGCGGCGCCGCGGGCCACGGCGATGACATCGTCGGCGGTCGTTCCGGACGTCCCCACGACCACAGAGTGCATATCCATATTCAGGCACCCTAGAGAGTGAATCGCCCCCTGTCACCCCACTGAACCTTCCCCACCCGGCCCTAGAACCGGGGGCAAGCCCCCGCACCCCCACCGGGGCTCCGCCCCGGACCCCGCTCCTCAAACGCCGGAGGGGCTGAAATCGGGGCCCCACCCCGGTCCCCCCGGGGGGTGCCCCTATGGGTTTCGTCAAGCTGTGGGGGCAGGTTGCGGGTCGTAGAAGGTGCCGTCGCGAAGCATCGCGAAGAGGACGTCGGCTCGGCGTCTGGCGAGGCAGAGGAGGGCTTGGGTGTGGTGCTTGCCCTGGGCGATCTTCTTGTCGTAGTAGGTCCTGGAG
>NZ_JAHLEM010000764.1 GCF_018883605.1 Streptomyces niphimycinicus
CGATGCGCGTGGCCGCTGCGTACGGCCGATGCGCGTGGCCGCTGCGTACGGCCGATGCGCGTGGCCGCCGCATGCGGCCGATGCGCGTGGCCGATCCCGGCGCGTACGCCTCAGGGCCTGTCCGCCATGGTCGTGCTGTGGACGGCGTTGATGAGCATGCCCACCAGGCTGGCCCAGCGGGCCCCGGCGTCGCTCATCAGCGACTGCCGGGGCCCGATGTACTCGGCGTACTCCGCGCGGTGCGGGTCGAGCGCCAGCTCCCTGACGACCGCGGCGAACTCCGCCGGATCACTGAGATCCCGGCGTTCCAGGTGCTGGAGCCAGGCCGTGAAATCGAGTTCCACTCCGGCCGGAATCTCAGTGGTCGATATGTTTTCCACTGCACCTCCCTGGTTCGTGCGGACCGGCATCCATGTCCGCGGGACCAGGATGGAATGCCCGCCTATGGTCGGCCTATTCCAAAGGAGGTCCGTGGCTATAGGCCGGTGATAGACGGTTCGGCGGGTCGTACGGCGTCCGGCTAGACGCGCGGGAAACGGGCCTGGAGATTCCAGATCGCGGGGTTGTCCGCGAGCCCGTCGTGCAGATCCACCAGATCCGCGATCAGATCGTGCAGGAAGTCCCGGGCCTCGCGGCGCAGCGCGGTGTGGGAGAAATTCAGCGGTGGTTCCGTGGCCGGTGCCCAGTCGGCGGTGATGTCCACCCATCCGAAGCGCCGTTCGAAGCGCAGCCGGTCGGTGGATTCGGTGAAGTCGAGTTCCGCGTGGACGGGGGTGGCCGAGCGGCTGCCGCGCGGATCCCGGTCGAGCAGCTCGACGATGTCGCACAGCGCCCAGGCGAAGTCCAGCACCGGCAACCAGCCCCAGGCGGTGGACAGTTCACGGTCGGTCGCGGTGTCCGCCAGATAGACGTCACCGCAGAACAGGTCGTGGCGCAGGGCCTGGACCGGTGCGCTCCGGTAGTCCGTCTGCGGCGGGTCCGGGAAGCGGTGGGAGAGGGAGTAGCCGAGCTCGATCACCGACCGATGGTGTCATGGTGTTCCGCCGGCCCGCGGCCGGGGCGGGCCCTGTGCTGGCACCTTCCTGTTAGCGCCATTGTGGAAGATCAACGGACTCGGATAGAAATCCAGTCAGTTGGCGGAACACCCCGTGTCCAGTACGTGGACGGCGGGAGATTCGACTCCGGCGGTGGTCATCCCCCGAACGACCGCCGGTGCCTCCCTTCGGCGCGCCCGTGGTGCTTCGCGCACCCGCCGCGGCATGCCCGGGGAGGAGATCAGGGGCCCGGACACACCGTGCGAACCGACCACGGAACCGAGCCCCTGATCAGGGGATGACGGCGGACGAGAACCATTCGCTGGCAGCTTCCTGTACCGGCTGTTGCGCGGTTCCGGCCGCGCGGATAGTTCTGGTGGAAGCGCCGATAAATAACCGCCGTCGAGCGGGAATCCGGGTAGCGGGCAGGTCTGCCGACCGGGTTGTGGCAGCTTTATGCAGTGGGCATTGCGCGGTATGGCGGGGTGCCATAGAAAGATCCGAGTCCGAAATGGAAACGGCCTGCGGGTCGGCCTTGTTCGAAAGTGGGGGATCCATCATGAGTTCGGTGCACGAGGAGCGGGTGCAGAAGATCAAGGAGATCGTCTGCGACGTTCTGGAGATCGAAGAGGACGAGGTTACGGAGACCAGCCTCTTCAAGGAGGACCACTCGGCTGACTCGCTGCGTTCCATCGAAATTCTCGCGAATCTCGAGAAGGAATTCCACGTCACCATCGACCAGTCGGAGCTTCCCCGGATGGTGCACCTCAAGGGCGTCTACGAGGTAGTCGCCGAGTCCGCCGGCTGGTAAAGCGGCGCTTTCGTAATCGCGGACACGGCCGGAACAGCGGACGAGGGGGACGGGATGGCGGAGTCGGGGCATGCGAGCCCGCGAAGAGTGGTGATCACCGGTCTCGGTGTGGTCTCCAGTATCGGTATGGGCGTCGATGAGTTCCGGCGCGGACTGCGCGCCGGAAGCAGCGGGGCCAAGCCGATCACGGTGTTCGACGTGGCGGGGTTCGACCACGCGAACGGCTGTGAGGTGGAGGATTTCGACCCCGAGCGGTGGATACGCCACCTCGCGGTCGAGCAGCTCGGCCGGGCGACGCAGTACTCGGTCGCCGCGGCCCGGATGGCGATCGAGGACGCGGGGGTCTCCATCGCGGACTGGCGGTCGCTGCCGGGTCTGATCTCCATCGGGACCACCGACGGTGAATCGCGGGATCTGGACCACCTGGTCGAGGCCGAGATCACCCACGGTCCCGAGCATATGTCGCCCGAACTCGCCCGCCGCGTTCCGGCCGGCCGTCTGTCGGCGGCCATCGCGCAGGAGCTCCAGCTCTCCGATGTGGAGGCGGTGACGATTCCGACCGCCTGCGCGGCCGGCAACTACGCCCTGGGCTACGGCTATGACGCCGTCCGCTCCGGGGACGCGGAGTACGCGCTGTGCGGCGGCGCGGACGCGATGTGCCGCAAGACGTTCTCCGGCTTCTACCGGCTGGGCACCATCGCGCCGGACCGGTGCCGGCCGTTCGACGTCGACCGCAAGGGCATCCTCACCGGTGAGGGCGCCGGGGTGCTGGTCCTGGAGAGCCTGGAGTCCGCGCTGGCCCGGGGCGCCCGGATCTACGCCGAGGTGCTCGGATACGGCCTGAACTGCGACGCCTACCACCAGGTGGCGCCGAACCAGGACAGCGTCGGCCGCTGTATGCAACTCGCCCTGGAGAACGCCGGGGTCAAGGCCGACCAGGTGGACCTCATCTCCGCCCATGGCACCGGCACCAAGGCCAACGACGTCACCGAGGCCCGCGCCATCCGCGAGGTCTTCGGCAGCCGTCCGCCCAGGACCATCTCGATGAAGTCGATGATCGGCCACACCATGGGCGCAGCCAGCGCGCTGTCGGCCATCGGCTGCGCCCTGGCGATCACCGAGAAGTTCATTCCGCCGACCATCAACCACACGACCACCGACCCCGAGTGCGATGTGGACTGCGTGCCCAACGTGGCCATCGAGGCGGAGCTGAAGGTCGTGCAGAACAACGGCCTGGCCTTCGGCGGCAACAACGCGGTGGTGCTGCTCGGCCGGTACGACGGGGTGCCGGCATGAGTCGGGCGGTGACCGGCATGGGGGCCGTGGCCGGGTTGGGCGGTCGGGGTGCCGGCATGAGTCGGGCGGTGACCGGCATGGGCGCCGTGGCCGGGGTGGGCGGCGATGTCGACGAGGTTTTCCACAACCTGTGCGCGGGCCGCTCGGCGGTGGCCGAACTGCGCGGCTTCGACCACGCCCGGCACACGGCCCACCATGCGTACGAGGTGGACAACCGCCCCGCACCCGGGGTGGACGTCACCCGCCGGGCGACCGGGCTGCTGCTGGACGCGGTCGGCCAGGCGGTCCGCGACGCGGGCCTGGACGAGAGCGATCTGAGCGGGGTGCCGGTCCTGGTCGGCACCGGGCTGCGCGAGCTGCGCTCGGTGGAGCTGTGGCGCACCCAGGGCGCCGAATTCCCGGCTGCGGAGCTGCACTTCGGCACCGCGCTGCGCGAGGCGTTCCGGGCCGATGACACCCACACCCTGTCCAACGCGTGCTCGGCCGGGCTGTACGCCCTGGCGCTGGGTGTGGACCTGCTGGCGCAGGGGGCGGACACGGTGGTCGTGGCCGGTGTCGATGTGCTCACCGAGACCATGTACGGCCTGCTGGAGCGGGTGCAGCCGGTGCCCCCGACCCGGGTGCGGCCCTTCGACCGCGACCGGGACGGCGTCCTGATGGGCGAGGGCGCGGCGGCGGTCGTGCTCAGCCGGGTCCCCGGCACACGTCCGGTGCACGGCCTGGTCCGGGATGTCGCGGTCAACTGCGACGCCTTCCATGTGACGGCGCCGGACCCGGCCGGGATCGCCGAGGCGATCAGGGAGGCGCACTCCCGCGGCGGGGTGAAGCCCGCGGACATCGACCTGCTGATGGTGCACGGCACCGGGACGCTGCTCAACGACGAGGCGGAGGCGACCGCGCTCGCGGACGTCTTCGGCCCGGACCGGGACAAGCCCCTGGTGACCGCCACCAAGTCGATGACCGGGCACACCTCGGGCGCCTCCGGGCTGCTCAACCTGGTGGTCACCCTGCGCTGCCTCGCCGAGGGGCGGGTGCCGCCGACCGTGGGCCTGGAGAACCCGGTGGACGAGGCGGCCGGATTCCGCTTCGTCACCGGCGAGGCGGCTCGGCGGCCGCTGACCGTGGCCCAGTTGAACGCATTCGGCTTCGGCGGGATCAACGCCGTAGCGATCCTGGAGGCGGCTCGATGACCGTGGTGGTGAGCGGGGTGGGCGTGGTGCTGCCCCGCGCGAGGACGGCACCGGAGCTGATGGCACCGGTGGCCGAGGCCCCGCCGGTCGAGCCGAAGGACCTGGTCGGCCGCAAGGGCCTGCGATACAAGGACCGGGCCACCCAGCTCGCCTACTGCGCGGCCGACGCGGCCCTGCGCCACGCCGGTCTGCTGGACGACGACGGCGGCCTGCGGGTCCCCGGCGGCAGCGTCGCGGTGGTCGCCAGCTCCAACTACGGCAATCTCGACACCATCTGCCGGGCGATGGACACCATCACCGAGCAGACGGCGGCGGCGGGCAGCGCCATGGATCTGCCGAACGCCTCGAGCAATGTCATCGCCTCCTCCGTCGCCATCCGCTTCGGGCTGCGCGGCCCCAATCTGATGCTGTGCAACGGCGCCACCTCCGGGCTGGACGCCGTCCACTGGGCGGCCACGCTGATCCGCGGCGGCCGGGCCTCCCGGGCGCTGGTCCTCGGCGTCGAACCCGACAACGAGGCCGTACGCGCCTTCACCGGCGGAGCGCGGACCGTCGACGGGGCGGCGGCGCTGGTGGTGGAGAGCGGGCAGTCGGCCGCCGAACGGGGCGCGAACGCGCCCGCCGCGCTCGGCAGTTACGTCCGGGGCGCCGGCCTCGGCCGCACGCTGGACCGGCTGGCCAAGGCAACCGGCGACCGGCCGGCCCTGTGGCATGTGCCCGAACAGCGGGCGGCAGCCGTGCCGGACACCCTGCTGGCGGGCGTGGACCGGCACGATCTGGCCGAGGTCTTCGGCCTGGGCTCGGGTGCGCTGGGAGTGCTCCAGTGCGCCGCGGCCGTCGGCTGGTTCGCCCAGGGCGGCGCCGGTCCGGTGTACGCCACCGCGGGCACCGACGCCGACGACGCCAGCGCGGGCATCGCGCTGCACGGGCGGGCAGCGGCCTGATGTCCACCGGTGACCGCCTCGTGCCGGGGCTCGCCCAGGAGGACGGCGGGCCCGCCGTGGAGTCCGTACGTGGCGACAAGGACAGCCCCGTGGTGGTGACCCGGCGCGCCCCGGGCGAACCGGGGCGGGGCCGGGCGCTCCTCCTGCACGGACTGTCCAACAGCAGCTCGGTGTGGGACGCCTGTGTCGAGCACGGCCGCCAGGCCGGCGGGCCCGAGATATGGGCCGCCGATCTGCCCTGGCGGGGCCGGAGCGTCGCCGGGTGGAGCGCCCGGGGCGATCTCGTGCCGTACATGGGCGACGCCCTGCGCGCGGTGCCGGGCGGCGCCGGTGTGGTGGTCGCCCACTCGATGGGCGCGAACGTCCTGATGGAGTTCCTGGGCCGCCGGATCGAGGCGGGCCA
Source organism: Streptomyces niphimycinicus (assembly GCF_018883605.1). Classification (GTDB taxonomy): domain Bacteria; phylum Actinomycetota; class Actinomycetes; order Streptomycetales; family Streptomycetaceae; genus Streptomyces; species Streptomyces niphimycinicus. The sequence goes on from NZ_JAHLEM010000764.1 coordinate 5,679, forward strand.
GGACCCGTTCGCCGAGTTCGGCATCCACGGCATGGTGCTGGTGGCCCCGTTCTACCGGCGCACCGCCGAGGAGTTCGACTGGGCGAGCCTGGCGTACTCCGTGGACACCATGGCCCCGCTGATCGCCGAGGGCATCCGGGTGCACGCCGGGGACCGGGTCCCCGGGGCGACCCGCCACCAGCTCGCCGAGCGCATCCGGGACTGGGTCGGCCCCTATGGCTGGATGCGGTTCTTCGAGATCTATCTGCGCACCCCCGCCCTGCGGCTGGGACGGTTCACCGTGCCGTGCCTCGTGCTCTCCGGTGCGGACGACTTCGCCGCGCCACCGGCCGAGGGCCGCACGCTCGCGGACGGCCTTCCCGACGCCGAGTACCGCCTGCTGCCCGACTGCGGGCACTTCCTGATGATCGAGCGGGCGCGGCAGTTCGCCGCCCTGCTCGATCGCTTCGTCAGCACGACCTGTTCGGCCGTCCGTCCGCACGGCGGTCCCGGCCTCGGATTCCCATGGGAGCACGATCGATGACCACAGTGGCCGAAAGCGCCGTCAAGAGGCTGCTCACCAGCGAGACGACCGCGTCGCTGCGCACCCGGTACGAGGGCTCCAACATCTGCACCTGGATCGGGTTCAAGCACATCAACTACCTGGTGGAGGAGGCCATCCTCTGCCACTTCGCCGACGCGGACCTGCCGGCCCGGGCGCTGTACGCGGAGCACGGCCTCGGTGTGGACATCGTCGACCTGGACACCCGGATCCTGCACGCCCTCTACATGGACGAGACGGTCCAGGCGCGGGTGGTGCCGACGGCCGGGGACGACGACTCCTTCCTCTCCTTCACGGTGGCCCTGCACGCCGACCGGGACGGCGAGGACACCAAGGTGGTGGCCGCCAACGCCAAGGTGGTGCTGCGCTCGGACAGCTATGTCGAGGCGGCCGGTGAACCCCCCGCCGAGCTGGCCCGGTTCGTCACCGGCCGGCTGAGCACCCCCGGCGCCGTCGCCCCCGAGCCGCCGGAGCTGACCGGCGCCGACCTCACGGCCGTCACCACCTCGCTGTCGGCCGGCCGCGGCACCTCCGGCCCCGACCCGGTGCTCGACCTGCTGACCTCGGGGAAGAACGCGTTCGGCTGGAAGTGGCGGATCCCCTACCCGTACTGCCACTTCTCGGAGCGGCTCCAGATGTCCAGCTATCTGCGGCAGATGGAGGAGGTCGTGGACCTCTTCCTGGCCGACCGGGGCATCTCGGTGAAGACCCTGCTGGACGAGCGCCGGTGGATCCCCGCCTGCCCGCACTCCCGGATCCAGATCCTGGACGAGGCGCTGATGGAGGAGGACCTCTACACGGTCTACACCGTCGAGAACGTCTTCAAGGACTTCACCTACACCTCCCGCATGGACTGCTATGTGGTGCGCGACGGCAAGCTGGTGCCGACCGCGACCGGCAAGGTCACCCATGGCTACGCCCTGATCGAGAACCGGCGGGACTGGAACCTGATCACCTTCGACGAGCGCGTCTCCAAGGCGCTGCGCGGCGAGTCCTGACCGACGACGGCGACGAGCGACGGAGCAGACATGAGTGGCGGCACAGCTCTTGTGAATCGACCGGTCATCACGGCCTGGTCCGCGGTATCGCCCTTCGGGATCGGCCGCGCGGCCTTCACCGAGGGGATCAGGGAGCGCCGGCCCGCGGCGGCCCCGCTCGATGACGAGCGGTGGCAGGCGGCCGGGGACCGCGCCTGTCTGGTGCCCGACTTCGACCTGCGCACGGTGCTCGGGAAGAAGGGGGTCCGCTCGATGGACCGGGTGACCGGCCTCGCGGTCACCACGGTCGCCCGGCTGCTCGACGACGCGCCGCGCAACCGGTGGGTGGCCACCGGCGAGGACGCCGCCCTCGTCCTGGGCACCACCACCGGCAGTGTGCAGAGCCAGATGGACTTCACCCGGGACTCGCTCACCGGGGAGAAGCCGTATCTGGTGGACCCGGCGCGCTTTCCCAACGCCGTCATGAACTGCGCCGCGGGGCAGAGCGCGATCTGGCACCAGCTCAAGGGGCCGAACACCACGATCGCCGGTGGCCACGCGGCGGGGCTGTACGCCCTCAACTACGCGCGCCGGCTGCTCACCTTCGGCCGGGCCAGGACCGTACTGTGCGGTGCGGTCGAGGAGTTCTCGCACTCCCGCTCCTGGCTGGAGCGGCACGCCCACCAGCCGGGCACCGAGGGGCCCGCGCAACTGCCCGGTGAGGGCTGCGGACTGCTGCTGGTGGAGCAGCGCGGACCCGACGCGGGGGGCGACGCCGAGCAGCCGGTGCTGGCGGAGATCCTCGCGGTGGAGATGGGCATCGCGCTGGACGGCGGGGTCCGCCCCGCGCTGGCGGCCTGTCTGCGCCGGGCGCTGCACCGTGCGCAGGTGCGCCCGGAGGAGATCTGGGCGGTCTCCACCAGTGAGGCACCCGGCCCGTCCGGGGAGCAGGAGCGGGCCGCCGTGGCCGAGGCCGCCGAGGGGGCGGAGCTGGTCCAGCTCACCCAGGCCGCCCTCATCGGGGACACCGGGGCCGCCGCGGCGGCGTTCCAGATCGCCGGGGTGCTGGTGCACGCCGAAACCACCCCCGAGGCCGCCGGCCGGGTGGCGCTGGTGACCTCCGTCGACCGGGACGGCGCGGTCGGCTGCGCCCTGCTGCGGCTGGCCGGGCCGCGATGACCGGGGCCGCCGGGATCATCGAGGGTGCCGCGGTGCCGGACACCCGGCCGTGCAGTCCGGTCGCCGTACGGGTGGAGGTGGTCCGTCCGGCCGCCCCCGACGACCGGGGCAAGCTGCGTGCGGCGACGGCCGTCACGGTGGGCGAGGACGAGGCGGTCTTCCCCGGGCACTACCCGGGCTTCCCCATCTTCCCCGGGGTCTGCGTGATCGAGTGCGTGCACCTCAGCGGTCTGCGCACCCCGCCGCCGGGCTCGGCCGCTCTGGAGCTGGTGGCGGTGGAGAGCACCCGGTTCCTCAGCCCCGTCTTCCCGGGCGACCGGCTTTCGGTGGACCTGGTGTGGACCGGCGGGTCCGGGGTGTGGAAGTGCGCCGCCAAGGTGGCCACCGAGCGTGGGCCCGCCGCCCAGGTCAGACTGCGGTTCGCCGCCGAGGAGGCGTGATGATGGGCCAGTTGGAGATCAGAAAGGTGCTGCCGCACCGGTTCCCGATGCTGCTGCTGGACCGGGTGACCGAAGTGGTGCCGGGCGAGCGGGTGACCGCCGTGAAGGCCGTGACCTGCAATGAGCCCTGGTACCAGGGGCTCGGACCGGACGCGCCGGCACAGGCGTACGGCTATCCGCGGGTGCTGCTCCTGGAGTCCTGGTGCCAGTCGGCCGGGCTGCTGGCCACCTGGGAGTCGCCGGATCCCGATGTGCTCGAGGGCCAGGTCATGCTCTTCGGCAGCGTGTCCGGGGTCGAGTACCACCGGCCGGTGCTGCCGGGGGACGTACTGGAACACCGGGCGTCCATCACCCGGGTGGTGGACGACACCGTGATCATCGAGGGCGGTTCCACGGTGGCCGGTGAGCCCGCCCTGACCGTGGGCCTCGCGGTGCTGGCCTTCCGCCCGGCGGCGGAGCTGCGGCCCGGGGACCCGGCCCCCGCGCCCGCCCCC
>NZ_JAHLEM010000765.1 GCF_018883605.1 Streptomyces niphimycinicus
GGGGCGGCGTGGGCCGCCGGAGCCGGAGCCGGAGCCTGAGCCGGGGTGTGGGGCTGGGGCTGGGGCCGGGGCCGCCTCGGCCGTCGGTCCGAGGCCCTCTGGCCGCCCGGACCGGGGCAGCCGGACGCTCGGGGCGACCGGCTAGGGTCGGCCGTATGGCACATCCAGAACTCGACCTGTCCCTGGACGCGGCCCGGCTCACCGCCCGGCTCGTCGACTTCCCCTCGGTCAGCGGTGAGGAGAAGGCGCTCGCCGACGCCGTGGAGCAGGCCCTGCGGGCCCTGCCGCATCTGACCGTCGACCGGGACGGGGACGCCGTCGTCGCCCGTACGAACCTCGGGCGGGGCGAGCGGGTCGTGCTGGCGGGCCATCTGGACACCGTGCCGATCGCCGACAACGTGCCCTCCCGCCTCGACGACGACGGCCTGCTGTGGGGCTGCGGCACCTCCGACATGAAGTCCGGCGTCGCCGTACAACTGCGCATGGCCGCGACCGTGCCCGAGCCCAACCGCGACCTCACCTTCGTCTTCTACGACCACGAAGAGGTCGCCGCCGAGCTGAACGGGCTGGGGCGGCTGGCCAGGAACCACCCCGAGTGGCTGGCCGGAGACTTCGCCGTGCTGCTGGAGCCCACCGACGGCAAGGTCGAGGGCGGCTGCCAGGGCACCCTGCGGGTACGGGTGAGCACGCAGGGGCGGCGCGCCCACTCCGCGCGCAGTTGGCTCGGTGAGAACGCCATCCACAAGGCCGCGCCGATCCTGGACCGGCTGGCCGGATATGTCCCCCGGCGGGCGGAGATCGACGGGCTCACCTACCGCGAGGGCCTCAACGCGGTACGGATCGACGGCGGCCACGCGACCAATGTCATCCCGGACTTCTGCACGGTGACGGTGAACTTCCGCTTCGCCCCCGACCGCTCGGAGGAGGAGGCGCTCGCGCATGTCCGCGAGGTCTTCACCGGCTTCGACATCGAGCTGACCGACAGCGCGCCCGGCGCCCTGCCCGGTCTCGGCCACCCGTCGGCCGCCGCCCTCGTGGCGACGCTCGGGGTGGAGGTGGCCCCCAAGGACGCCTGGACCGATGTCGCCCGCTTCTCGGCGCTCGGCGTGCCCGCCGTGAACTACGGCCCCGGCGATCCGAAGCTGGCCCACACCCGCGAGGAACACGTACCGGTCGCCGCAGTGCTGGAGGCCGAGGAGCGACTGCGCACCTGGCTGGCCGGCTAGCGCCGCCGGGGCTCCGCCCCTGGACCCCGCTCCTCAAACGCCGGAGGGGCTGGATTGCGTCACCAGGAGCGGAGCCCCAGTTGTGAGAAGGGGAGGGGAGCAGCCCGCCGCGGGCGGCAAGATCCGTCGGACACCCCCGAGCGGCGCCGGCGGGCCGTCGCCCCTGTGTGATCAGCGGTTCGGTGGGTGAG
>NZ_JAHLEM010000766.1 GCF_018883605.1 Streptomyces niphimycinicus
ATTGCGTCACCAGGAGCGGAGCCCCAGTTGTGAGAAGGGGAGGGGAGCAGCCCGCCGCGGGCGGCAAGATCCGTCGGACACCCCCGAGCGGCGCCGGCGGGCCGTCGCCCCTGTGTGATCAGCGGTTCGGTGGGTGAGCGTGGCCGGGATTTCGGCTCCAAGCCGTCCGAGGGGCCTACTCTGAACCACAGATCTTTGACCAGATCTTGGTCTTGGCGAAGGGAGCACACAGTGGGCAACGCCGAAGAAGAGCGAGCGCTGCACGAGCAGCGTCTGGGCCCGGTCGTGCGCCGCCGCCACCAGATGCGACCGGAGACGACCGATCAGCGGCTCCTGGACACCCAGGGGGCCACGCACTGGGTGCACGAGGACCCGTTCCGGGTGCTGCGCATCCAGTCGGAGTTCGTCGAGGGCTTCGGCACCCTGGCGGAGCTGGGCCCGGCGATCAGCGTGTTCGGCTCCGCCCGTACGCCCGAGGGGTCCCCGGAGTACGAGGCGGGGGTGCGGATCGGCCGGGCCCTCGTCGAGGCGGGCTTCGGGGTGATCACCGGCGGCGGCCCGGGCGCGATGGAGGCCGCCAACCGCGGCGCGACCGAGGCGGGCGGCGTCTCGGTCGGCCTGGGCATCGAGCTGCCGTTCGAGCAGGGTCTGAACCCGTACGTCGACATCGGGGTCAACTTTCGCTACTTCTTCGTGCGAAAAACGATGTTTGTGAAGTATGCCCAGGGGTTCGTGGTGCTTCCCGGCGGGCTCGGCACGCTCGACGAGTGCTTCGAGGCGCTCACCCTCGTCCAGACCAAGAAGGTCACCCGCTTCCCGATCGTCCTCTTCGGCAGCGCCTACTGGAAGGGCCTGGTCGACTGGCTCACGAACACCCTGATCGCGGAGGGCAAGGCGTCCCCGCACGATCTGGACCTGTTCCACCTCACCGACGACATCGACGAGGTGATCGACCTGGTGACCAAGGAGTCCGGCGTCTGACGGCGCGCGCTCCTGGCACCCCGCCCGGCCGGCCCCCCGGCGGGCTTCCCTCAGGCCAGTCCCCGGCGGGCGACCGCCGGGGGCCGGTGGCCCGCGATGGACGACACCATGTCCAGCACCTGACGGGTCTCGGCCACCTCGTGCACCCGGTAGACCTGGGCCCCCAGCCAGGCCGATACGGCGGTCGTCGCGAGCGTGCCGATCAGCCGCTCCTTGACCGGCCGGTCCAGGCTCTCGCCGACGAAGTCCTTGTTGGACAGCGAGACCAGGACGGGCCAGCCGGTCTCCGTCAGCTCGCCCAGCCGGCGCGTGGCCTCCAGTGAGTGGCGGGTGTTCTTACCGAAGTCATGGCCCGGGTCGATCATGATCCCGTCGCGCCGCACCCCCAGTTCGAGGGCGCGCTCCGCGAGATCCAGAGTGACCCGCAGGATGTCCTCCACCACATCGTCGTAGCCGATCCGGTGCGGGCGGGTGCGCGGCCGGGCCCCGCCCGCGTGGGTGCACACCAGCCCGGCGCCATGGCGGGCGGCGACCTCGGCCAGTTTGGGGTCGACCCCGCCCCAGGCGTCGTTGAGCACATCCGCGCCCGCCGCGCAGACCGCCTCGCCGACCTCATGGCGCCAGGTGTCCACGCTGATCACCACGTCCGGATGGCGCCTGCGCACCTCGGCCACGAAGCCCACCGTGCGGCGCGCCTCCTCCTCGGCGCTCACCTCGTCCCCCGGTCCGGCCTTGACGCCGCCGACGTCGATGATCGCGGCGCCGTCCGCGATCGCCTGCTCCACGCGGGCCAGGGCGGGCTCGTCGCCGAAGGTCGCACCCTGGTCGTAGAAGGAATCCGGTGTCCGGTTCACGATCGCCATGATCACTCGCTCGTTCTCGCCGAACTCACGTCGTCCCAGCCGCAGCATCCGAACTTCCTTCATGTCTTCTTCCAGGTTGCGGGCAGCGACGATAACTGTCGGAGGGGCATGGCACGATCGGTGCAGACAGTTATCGAGGCCGACGGACACAGACTCAACCATGCATCTGACGGGGAGACGATCACCGTGTTCTTGTTCTTGCTGATCGCGCTGGTCGTGGTGGTCGGCGGGGTCACGCTCGCCGTCGTCGGCGGCGGTGACGGCCCGCTCGCCGAGGCGCCCCCGGACCGGCTGGACGAGCCGCTGCCCGCCGGCCGGCCGCTGGCGCGCGCCGATGTGGAGGCGCTGCGCCTCCCCATGACGCTGCGGGGCTACCGGATGGCGGACGTCGACGATGTGCTGGGCCGCCTCGGTGCCGAGCTCGCCGAGCGCGACGCCCGGATCGCCGAGCTGGAGGCGGCGCTCGCGGGCCCGCAGCCGAAGCCGTCGTCGCCCGCCGGGCCCGGCCCCGATCCGCTGTCGGCCCCGGAGAGCGACCACGGCTTCGGGCGGGGCGGCCGCGAGGGCCCCGGCCCCGAGTGGCCCGGCTTCGACGAGGACGGCTTCGAGGGAAACCTCTTCGAGGGGCGCGGCTACGACGGGCGCGGCAATGAGGGACACGGCTACGGAGGGCAGGGCGCATGAGCGGGCAAGGTGTGGTTCCGGGGCCGGACGGTCTGCTGCGCTGTCCCTGGGGGCTGGAGGCCGAGACCATGGCCGACTACCGCGTCTATCACGACACCGAGTGGGGCCGCCCGGTCCACGGCGATGACGCGCTCTATGAGCGGATCAGTCTGGAGGCGTTCCAGTCCGGGCTGTCCTGGCTGACGATCCTGCGCCGCCGGGAGGGGTTCCGGGCCGCCTTCGCCGACTTCTCGATCGCGAAGGTCGCGGAGTTCACCGAGGCCGATGAGCAGCGGCTGATCGCCGACCCCGGGATCATCCGCAACCGGGCCAAGATCGCCGCCACGATCTCCAACGCCCGCGCCGCGGCGGCCCTGGCCCCCGGTGAGCTGGACGAGCTGATCTGGTCCCATGCCCCGGCCCCCGACGGCCGCCCCATCCCGCGGACCTTCGCCGATGTCGCCGCGATCACCCCGGAGTCCACGGCCCTCAGCCGCGACCTCAAGAAGCGCGGCTTCCGCTTCGTCGGCCCCACCACGGCCTACGCCCTGATGCAGGCATGCGGCCTGGTCAACGACCATCTGGCCGACTGCCACAGCCACGACACGGTCTGATCGCCACGGCCGTGAGGCGGTCTGATCGGCACGGCGGCGACGCGGTCTGATCGCCACGGCCGTGAGGCGGTCTGATCGTCACGGCCGCGAGGCGCTTCGAGCCCCGGCCGCCGGCGGCCGGGGCGAGCCGGTCAGCGGCCGGTGAACCTCGGCTTCTCCTTGTTCACGAACGCGTTCACCGCGATCACGTGGTCCTCCGAGGCCCCCGCCCGGCGCTGGAGTTCGTCCTCCATGGCCAGCGACTCGGTGAGGGTGTGGCCCGCGGCGAAGGCCAGGGACTCCTTGAGCGCCGCATAGGCGGCGGTGGGGCCCTCGGCCAGCCGCCGGGCGACCGCCGCCGCCTGGTCGGCCAACTCGTCGGCCGGGACCACCCGGTGGGCGATGCCCAGGTCGAGCGCCTCCTGGGCGTCGATACCGCGCGGGAAGAGCAGCAGCTCCGCCGCGCGGCCGTATCCGATCAGCCGCTGAAGGGTCCAGGAGACCCCCGAGTCGGCGGTCAGCGCGACCCCGGCGAAGGAGGTGTTGAAGGAGGCGGTGTCGGCGACGATCCGGTAGTCGGCGGCGAACGCGAAGCCCGCCCCGGCGCCCGCCGCGACACCGTTGACGGCGGCGACCACCGGCTTCGGCATCCCGGCGATGGCGGTGACGATCGGGTTGTAGTGCAGCGCCACCGTGCTCATGGTCGAGCCCTCGCCGCTGCCGTCACGGTCGGCGGCCAGCAGACCGATGTGCTCCTTGAGGTCCTGGCCGACGCAGAACGCCCGCCGCCCGGAGCCGGTGAGCAGCACCGCCCGCACCGCCGGGTCCTCCGCGGCCTGGAGCAGTGCGTCGCGCAGCGCCACCTTGGTGTCGATGTTCAGGGCGTTCATCGCGTCGGGACGATTGAGCGTGATCGTGGCGAGACCCTCGGCGAGGTCGTAGAGCACGGTGTCGGCCATGGCGGTCCTCCGGCGGTGGGGCGGGGCGGGTTGGCGGGTGGCTCGGGCGGCGGCCGTACCGGTGGGCCCGCGAGGGGACCTACGGCGGCGGTCAGCGCACAGCATGCCGGAGATCATGACCGACCGACATGTGACCTGCGTCAAAGAACCGACCCTTCGTTCGGTGACGGCGGGCGTACGCTATCGCGGCCCCCTCCCCGAATTGAGTGGTTTTGGGGGAGCGCCTCGTACAGGCGTTGCCGACCGATGTTGGTCATCGGGTCATGCCATGCGGGATAATGAGTGTGAAGCAACGTGTTCGATGCCGGTGACACCTGGGTTGTCGGCTGCGATGAGCTGGTTTCAGGAAGGGGAACGAGCATGGCGGCCATGAAGCCGCGGACGGGCGACGGCCCGCTCGAGGTGACCAAGGAGGGGCGGGGCATCGTCATGCGCGTTCCGCTCGAAGGCGGCGGTCGGCTCGTCGTCGAGCTGACACCGGACGAGGCCGACGCCCTCGGCGACGCCCTGAAGAAGGTCGTCGGCTGACGGATTGCGGCCCACCATCACCCGCGCGCTGCCCCGGCGGCCGGTACGTCAGGTACCGACCGCCGGGGCAGCGCATGTAAGGGGTCGCGGTACGAGGCGGGGGACCGGCCGGGCAGAGCAGGCGAGCCGGGGGACCGGCCGGGCAGGTCGCGTCAGCCCCGCTTGACCGCGCAGAGCAGGCCGTCGCCGACCGGCAGCAGGGACGACTGGAGCACGGTGGACTCCCGTACGGTCCGCAGCAGCTCGCGCACCCGCAGCACCTCCGTGGGCTGGGCGGCGGAGTCCACGGTCCGCCCGTTGGTGAAGACCCCCTCGAAGCAGACCAGCCCGCCGGGCCGCAGCAGACGCAACGATTCGTCGAGGTAGTCCAGGCACTCCTGCCGGTCGCCGTCGCAGAAGACCAGGTCGTATCCGCCGTCGGCCAGCCGGGGCAGCACATCCAGGGCGCGGCCGGGGATGAAGCGCGCCCGGTTCCCGGTGAACCCGGCGGCGCGGAACGCCTGCCGGGCGAACTGCTGCATCTCCGGTTCGGTGTCCACGGTGGTCAGCACGCCGTCCGGGCGCATTCCGCGCAGCAGATGGATCCCGGAGACGCCCGTCCCGGTGCCGATCTCGGCGACGACCTTGGCGTCGGCGGCGGCAGCGAGCAGCCGCAGCGCGGCGCCGGTGCCCGCCGACACCGAGCGCAGCCCTGCCTCCCGGGCCCGGTCACGGGCCCAGTGAAGGGCTTCGTCCTCGGCGACGAACGCGTCGGCGAACGCCCAGCTCGTCTGCCGGTTGCCGGTAATGACCCTCTCCTGTCCCCGTAGTTGGCGCAACGGTGACTGTATCCGCTGCGCACGGGAACCCGCAGATGGGACCAGGCGTTGTAGAAGCCGGGGGGACCGTATGGATCACGACCAAATGCAGGTCAAAAATGCTTATCCGGAGCTAACGGGCGAGGTGGATATGGTAGGGGCTCTACTGGAGACCACCAGAGCCGACAGGGGAGGTGCGGCTGCGGCCGGTGACCGGCGAGTGCTGAAGCGCTTTCGCAGGTCAGCGGGCGAGCCGAAATCCGTGACCAACACTGCTGACCGTTCTCGCCCCCGTAGCCCAAAGGGCACGGGAGGTGCGCCGCTCGCCGAGCCCGCCACCACCGCGACCTTCGCCACGGACGCGGACGCCCCGGCGTGGACGCCTCCTACCTGGGAGGAGATCGTCAGCACGCACAGCGCACGGGTCTACCGCCTTGCCTACCGGCTCACCGGTAACCAGCACGACGCCGAGGATCTCACCCAGGAGGTGTTCGTCCGCGTCTTCCGCTCGCTGTCGACGTACACCCCGGGCACCTTCGAGGGCTGGCTGCACCGCATCACCACCAATCTCTTCCTCGACATGGTCCGCCGTCGGCAGCGCATCCGCTTCGACGCCCTCGGCGAGGACGCGGCGGAGCGGCTCCCCAGCCGCGAGCCCTCTCCCCAGCAGCACTTCAACGACACCCACTTCGACGCCGATGTGCAGCAGGCGCTGGACACCCTGGCCCCGGAGTTCCGCGCCGCCGTGGTGCTCTGTGACATCGAGGGGCTGTCGTACGAGGAGATCGCGGCCACCCTGGGCGTCAAGCTGGGCACCGTGCGCAGCCGCATCCACCGCGGCCGCTCGCATCTGCGCAAGGCGCTCCAGCACCGTGCCCCCGCGGCGCGGACCGGTCAGCAGCATGAGGTCGCCTCGGTGGCGCCGCGTGTCACGGCCCCCCGGCTGAGCGGGGAGGTCGGAATCGCGTGACCCGATCAGGCGGTCCGTCCCCCGCCGAGCAGCATCTCGGCGACCGCCTTGCGGCTCTGGTCGACGGTGAGCTGGGGCATGACGCGCGTGAGCGCGTCCTCGCCCATCTCGCCACCTGCTGCAAGTGCAAGGCGGAAGCCGATGCTCAGCGTCGGCTGAAAAACGTGTTCGCCCAGACGGCGCCTCCGGCACCGTCCGAGGGCTTTCTGGCGCGTCTCCAGGCCCTTCCGGCCGCGGGCGGCGACGACGGTATGGGCGGCTCCCCCTTCGGGGGCCCGAGCGTCTTCGGCCCGCGCGAGATGCGCGGCGCCCCACGGGACATCCGTGAGGTGCGCGACGTCCGGGAGCCGGAGGAGAGACGGGAGCGGGCGTTCGCCTTCGTGCCCGCGATGCCCCCGGGCACCGCGATCGCACCGGCGGCATCGGCCCGTGCCTCACGTCAGCGCGGCTTCAGGATCCATGAGGTCGAGCGCCCCGCCCCGCGCCGCAGGTTCGCCTTCGCGGCGGCCGGAGCGGTCTCGCTGGCGGCCTTCGCGCTCGGCGCGGCCCTTCCGCTGGACGCGGCGGTCGACCCCCCGGGAAGTTCGGCCGACGGCGCCGACACCGCGGTCGCCCCGGTCGACGCCGACGCCGCCGTGAGCATGGGCGTCCGGGAGCGGGCCCGCCAGGAGGTGGGGCTGATGGCCACCACGGACACCCGGACGGGCACCCCGTCCCCGACGGCCACCCCGCATCCACCGGCCCTGCGCCAGCCCGTCGGGGCGGCCCTGAATCCGCTGATACAGCCGATTCTCTCGGTCACCGAGCTGCTGCGGACGGCGAACTCCACGCCCCCGGCCCCCGCGCCGACCCAGTTGGAGGTCCCGTCCCGGCCCACGTCGGGCGGCTCGCCGTATCTCGGGTTCAGTGCGCCCCCGAAGTAGTACGACGGCCGCGCCCCCGAAGTAGTACGACGGTCGAGCCCCCGAACTAGTACGACGGCGGTGACGGCGCGATGTCGCCGGCCGCCCGTCTCTTTGCCGATCATGACAAGGTCTTTTCGTCCGCCGTGCGCGAGCGATGGCGGACCTGATTGAATCGGCTCCGGGCGGCGCGGCTTGGGCGGATGGGCCGAGGGGCGGTGCCTTGGTCCCGGATGCTTGGCCTTACCGGCCGGGGGGCATTCCCAGCGGCGGCTGGGGTAAGCCGAAGGGCGCCGTAGTGTGTCCGGGTGTTTGGGCTTACCGGCCGGGGGCACCTCCCGGCGTCCCGGCGTTAGCTGGGGCGATCCGAAGGGGCGCGTCGACAGGGGGTATCTCCCAGCGGTAGCTGGGGGAGACTTATGCGCCCCGGAGGCGAACCGAGCCCTCAAAAAAGGGGAGATCATGGACGAGCCGAAGGCTCCCAAGCCGAAGTGGTGGAGCCGCCCGGGCGCCGCACGACCCGGCGACCGGCCGAGCGACGCGGCGGAGGGCGCCGAGGAGCGTACGGAGGCCGCCGCCCAGGCGCCGCCGGAG
>NZ_JAHLEM010000767.1 GCF_018883605.1 Streptomyces niphimycinicus
GCACGGACATCCAACTCCCCATACGACAGCGACACACCACCCGCCACCACCGCCACCGCATCCGGCGTCCGCGCCACCCGCTCCTCGAACACCTCCACCACCGAACGACCCGGCACCTCACCCGCCGTGTCATTCCAATCCCACAGCACCGACCGCGCCTCGGCCTCATCCAGCACATCGATGCGGCCGAGCGGCAGCTCGGGCTCGGCGACCAGGGCGTGCAGGATCCGCACAAAGCGGTCCAGGATGCGCTGGGCGGCGGCTTCCTCGAAGACGTCGGGCCGGTAGTTGAGCCTGAACAGCATGGTGTCGCGTGCGGAGCCGACCAGCATCAGCGGGTAGTGGGTGGCTTCGCGGTCCTTGCCGGGGACGAGGCGGACGGCAGCGGCGATGCCCTCTTCGGCGGTGGCGGCACGGTCGACGGGATAGTTCTGGAACACCATGGAGGTGTCGAAGAGCTCGCCGTGGCCCACCGCGCGCTGGATCTCGGCGAGTTCGAGGTGCTGGTGCGGGGTGAGGCGGGTCTGCTCGGCCTGGACGCGGGTGAGGAGTTCGGCGAACGGTTCGGCGGCTCGCAGCCGGATCCGGGTGGGCAGGGTGTTGATGAAGAGGCCCACCATCCGTTCGACGCCGTCGATCTGCGGCGGGCGCCCGGAGACGGTGGTGCCGAAGACGATGTCGTCGCGGCCGGTGTGCCGGGCGAGGGTGATCGCCCAGGCGGTCTGTACGACGGTGTTGAGGGTGATGCCGCGGCTGCGGGCGATCTCGGTCAGGGCGGCGGTGTCGGACCGGGAGAAGGAGGCGAGGACCTCGGCGGACGCGACCGTGGTGCGGGCGATTCCGGGGGCCACCGGGCTGGGTTCGGCGAGGCCGGCGAACGCCTCGCGCCAGGCGGTGCGGGCCGCCTCGCGGTCCTGTGCCGCCAGCCAGCCGAGGTAGTCGCGGTAGGGGCGTACCCGGGGCATGGCGCTGTCGTCGCCGTGGGCGTCGTAGAGCGCGCACAGTTCGGCCATCAGGACCGGCAGCGACCAGCCGTCCAGCACCAGGTGGTGGTTGGTCAGCACCAGGCGGTGGAGCGAGGGGCCGAGCCGGAGGAGTGTGAAGCGCAGCAGCGGGGGCCGGGTCACGTCGATCCGGGTGCTCCGGTCGGCGGTCATGGCCTCGGCCGCGGCAGCGGTCCGCTCGTCCTCGGGCAGCGCGGTCAGGTCGGTCTCGGTCCAGGGCAGCGGCACGGTGCGCATCACCACTTGCGCCCAGTCGCCGTTCTTGCGCTGGCGGAAGGCGGCGCGCAGGGTGGCGTGGCGGGCCAGGAGGGCCTCGGCGGCGGTGCGCAGGGTGGCCGTGTCCAGCGGGCCCTCGATGTCGAAGGCGGCCTGGACGACGTAGGGGTCGAGTTCGCCCTGGTCGTAGACGCTGTGGAAGAGCAGGCCCTCGTGGAGCGGGGCCAGCGGCAGGATGTCCTCGATCTTCCGCGGGGTGCGACTCACTTGCGGGCCTCTTCTTCGTCTTCAGGAGCGTGTACGTCGTCGTATGCGGCCGGCTCTTCGTCGTCCGGCAGGTCGTCGAAAAGGTCGCCGAGTTCGTCCTCGAACGCCTCGATCTCGTCCTGGGTGATCGAGGACAGGGAGACGTCGGAGGGGGTGAGCCCACCGGCCTCGGGGTTCTCGGCGTGGGCCACGAGAGCGTGGAGTGCCCGGAACCACAGGTCGGCCAGTTCGCGGACCTCGTCCTCGTCGAGGATCCCCGCGGCCCAGCTCCAGTAGGCGACGAGCCGCGATCCCTGGGGGCCGTCGTGTGTACGGGCGTTGACCTCCAGGGCGTGGGCGAGCGGCAGGTGCGGCGGGTCGCCGGCGACGCCGTCGATGCCGATGAGCGGGGTCCAGTCGGCGTTCTGGCCGCCGGCGGCGGTGGAGAAGCGCCCCAGGTAGTTGAAGGCGACCTGCGGGTCCCGCAGCCCGTCGAACCCCTCGGCCGTGGCGGGGTTGAGGTGGCGGACGAGGCCGTAGCCCATGCCCTTGTCCGGCACCGCCCTCAGTTGTTCCTTGACGCGTTTGAGGATGTCTCCGGCGCCGCGCCCGCCCGCGAACGCCTCGGCGAGGTCGGCGGCGCCCGTCTCCAGGCGCACGGGGTAGAGGTTGGTGAACCAGCCGACCGTGCGGGACAGGTCGGCGCCGCGCACGAGGTGTTCCTCGCGGCCGTGGCCCTCCAGGTCGAGGAGGAGGCCGGTGTCCCCGCGCCACTGTTCCCACGCCAGGGTGAACGCGGTCAGCAGAACGTCATTGACCTCGGCGTTGAACGCGGCGGGCACTCGGGTCAGCACGGCTTCGGTGACGTTCACCGGCAGGGTGACGCTGATCCGGCCGGCGGCCGCGGTCGTGTCCCGGGCGGGGTCCAGCGCCCGGCGCCCGAGTCCGCGGTCCTCCTTGCGGAGGGTTTCCTGCCACCAGGCGGCGTCGGCGACCCAGGTCGGTGCGGCCGCTTCCTCGGTCAGCCGCTGGGCCCAGCGGCGCAGCGAGGTGCCCACGGGCTGGAGTTCGGGGGTGCGCCCGGCGGCGATGGCCTCGTGGGCTTCCGCGAGGTCGGGCACCAGGATGCGCCAGGACACTCCGTCGACGACCAGGTGGTGGACGAGGAGGAGCAGCAGGCCCGGGGTGTCCGCGCCACGGTCGAACCACACGGCCTGTACGACCGTGCCCCGGTCCAGGTCGAGCCGGTCCCTGGCGCTCTCGCCCGCCGCCCGTACCAGCGCGCCGAGTGCGGTTTCGTCGGGATTCCGGCCGTCCTGTCCGTCGACCGTCACCCGGCGCACCAGGGGCGCGGCGTCGACCGTGCCGGGTTCCCGTATCTCCATTCGGCGTTCGGGTCCGGCGGTGAGCCGGGCCCGCAGGGCGTCATGGTGGTCGAGGAGCGCCTGGAGGGACTGGGTGAGGGTGTCGAGGCGCAGCGCCGCGGGGGTCTGGAGGACGACGGACATGTTGAACCCGTCCAGGTCATCGCCGCGCCGCAGCAGCCAGTGCGCGATCGGGGTGAGGGGCACCTCGCCGATACCGGCGCCCGGCTCCTCGGCGGCGACTCCCGCCACCTCCGTGACGACCTCGGCGAGCGCGGCCACGGTGCGGTGCTCGAAGATGTCGCGGACCGACAGTTCGAGTCCGGCGCGCCGGGCCCGGCCGACCATCTGGATGGACATGATGCTGTCGCCGCCGAGGTCGAAGAAGCCCTCGTCGATGCCGACCCCGTCCAGCCCCAGCACCTCGGCGAACAGCCCGCACAGCGTCTTCTCGCGCTCGGTGCGCGGGCCCCGGCCGGTGCCGTCGCGGTCGGTGGCGGGGGCGGGGAGCGCGCGCCGGTCGAGCTTTCCGTTGGCGGTGAGGGGCAGTTCGGGCAGGACCGTCACGGCCGAGGGGACCATGTAGTGCGGCAGGTGCTGTTCGAGGTGGCCGCGCAGGGTGGGCACGAGGTCGGCTTCGTCGTGGACACCTTCCGGTACGACGTAGGCGACCAGCCTGGTCGTCCCGGGGGTGTCCTCGCGGGTGACGACGACCGCCGTGTCCACGCTCGGATGGTCGGCGAGCACGGCCTCGACCTCGCCGGGTTCGACGCGGAAACCGCCGATCTTCACCTGGTCGTCGACGCGGCCCAGGAACTCCAGTTGCCCCAGGCGGTTCCAGCACACGATGTCACCGGTCCGGTACATCCGGGAGCCGGGGGCGCCGAACGGAGTGGCGACGAAGCGTTCGGCGGTACGGCCGGGCCGGTGCAGATAGCCGCGGGCGATCTGGGCGCCGCCGATGTAGAGCTCCCCGCGCACACCGGGCGGCACTGGCCGCAAGTTCGCGTCGAGCACATGGACCTGGGCGTTCCACAGCGGCTGGCCGATGGACGCGGCCGAGGGCCACTCGTCGGTGTCCTCGGGGAGCGTGGTGGAGGTGGCCGCGTGGGTCTCGGCCGGGCCGTAGATGTTGTGCGCCATATGGCGCCAGTCGCCGGCGCAGAACCGGCGGAGCTCGCCGCTGAGCCGGAACTGCTCGCCGCCTTGGAAGATGTCGGTGAGCGAGTCCAGTGGTTCGCCGCGGTCCTCGGCGGCGGCGAGCACCGCGTCGATCATCAAGGTGGGCGCGAACAGCTCATTGACACCGTGGCGGGCGATCCAGCCGACGAGTTCGTAGGCGTCGCGCCGGACGTGTTCCTCGGGCAGGACGAGTGTTTTGCCCGCCACCAGCGCCTGGAGGATCTCCTGTACCGCGAAGTCGAAGGCGAGGGCGAGGAACTGGGCGGTGCGGGTGCCGACGCCGCCGCTGTAGGTGTCGGTGTGCCAGGCGAGCAGGTTCATCAGCGACGCCATCGGCATCACCACACCCTTGGGGGTCCCGGTGGAGCCCGAGGTGTAGACGACGTACGCCGGATGGCGCGGGTCGAGCGGGCGGACGCGGTCGTCGTCCGTGAGGTCGGTGGCCGGGGCGTCGGCGAGCGCCCCCACGGTCGCCGGGTCGTCCAGGACGAGGCAGCGGGCGGGTCCGGTGTCCAGGAGGGGGCGGGTGGCCGTGTCGGTGATCAGGGCGCGGGGCGCGCAGTCCTCGACAATGGCGCGCAGCCGCTGCTCGGGGGCCGAGGTGTCGAGGGTGAGGTAGGCGGCGCCCGTCTTGAGGACGGCGACCAGGGAGACGATCATCTCCGCCGACCGGGGCAGGGCGATGGTCACGATGTCCTCGCCCCCGATTCCCTCGGCGGCCATGAGCCGGGCCAGCCGGTTGGCCCGGGCGTTGAGCTCCGCGTAGGACAGGGTGGTGTCCTCGGAGATCAGCGCGGTGGCACGGGGCACCTCGGCGGTCTGCCGCTCGAACAGTGCGGGCACGGTGTGCGGCGGCACCTCGCGCGGGGTTCCCATCCAGTCGTCCAGGATGTGCCGGGTTTCGGCGCGCGTCAGAATGTCGAGCCGCCCGATGGGGGCCTCCGGGTCGGCCACGACGCCTTCGAGCACCCGCAGCAGTCGGGCGGCGAAGCCGTCGGCGGTCTCCCGGTCGAAGAGGTCGGCGTTGTACTCGACTGCCGCGTGCATACCGGTCGGCTCGCCCGTGGGCCCGTAGGTCTGGTCGAAGAAGAACGCGAGGTCGAACTTGGCGCGGCCGGTCTCCGGGGCCCGTACGTCCATGGTCAGGCCCGGCAGCCTCAGCACTTCGAGGGCGTCCTGGTTGTTGTCGAAGCCGAGCAGCACCTGGAACAGGGGATGCCGGGCGAGCGAGCGGACGGGGCTCAGCACCTCGACGAGCCGCTCGAACGGCAGGTCCTGATGCGCGTAGGCGCCCAGGTTGGTCTCGCGGACCCGGCCGACGAGTTGGCTGAAGGCGGGGTCGCCGGAGGTGTCGGTGCGCAGCACCAGCGTGTTGACGAAGAATCCGACCAGGTCCTCCACGGCGGCGTCGGTGCGCCCCGCGATGGGGCTGCCGATCGGTACGTCGGTACCGGCCCCGAGCCGGGTCAGCAGCGTCGCCAGGGCCGCCTGCACCACCATGAACAGGCTCGACCGGGTGTCGCGCGCCAGGTCCGCCAGGCCCGCGTGAAGCTCCGCGGGGACCTCGAAGGCGACCCGCCCGCCCTGGTGGGACTGGCGCGGCGGCCGGGGCCGGTCGGTGGGCAGCTCCAGTTCCGCCGGGAGATCCGCGAGCGCCTGCTTCCAGTGGGCGAGTTGGCGTGAGATCTCGCTGTCGGGGTCGTCCTCGGCCCCGAGCACCTGTCGCTGCCACAGGGTGTAGTCGGCGTACTGCACCGGCAGCGGCTCCCACCGCGGGGCCTGGCCCGACTCGACGCGCGCCGTGTACGCGGACGACAGATCGCGGGCCAGCGGGCCGAGCGACCAGCCGTCGCCCGCGATGTGGTGGAGCGCGAGGACGAGAACGCACTCGCCGGTGTGCGTGGTGAACAGCCAGCCGCGGACGGGGAGTTCGCGGGTGAGGTCGAACGGGTGGGAGGCCGCGGCCCGCACCTTGTCGTCCAGTTCCTCGGGGGTGACCGTCTCCTCGATCAGCTCCGGTCGGGCCTGCGCGGCGGGCAGGATGACCTGCCGCGCGCCGGTCCCCTCCTCGGTCTCCTGCGCGAACAGCGTGCGCAGGCTCTCATGGCGCGCGACGACATCGCCGAGGGCCAGGCGCAGCGCGGTGCGGTCCAGGGTGCCGACGAGCCGCAGGGTGACCGGGATGTTGTAGGTGGCGCTGGGTCCCTCCAGGTTGTGCAGGAACCACAGCCGCTGCTGTGCGTACGACAGCGGAAGGCGGGGCGGGCGCTGGGCGGGGGTCACGGGAGGCCGGGCGCCGGACGCCTCGTCGATCACCGCGGACAGTCCCGCGACGGTCGGGTTCTCGAAGAGCCGGCGGATGGAGATCTCCACGCCGAGCACCGAGCGTACGCGGCTGAGCAGCCGTACGGCGGACAGGGAATGGCCGCCGCCGGCGAAGAAGTCGTCGTCGATGCCCACGGCGGGGACGCCCAGCAGCTCGGCGAAGAGGGTGCACAGGATCTGTTCCCGCAGGCTGCGCGGCGCCCGGGACGGCTCGGCCCGCCGGTCGGGTACGGCGGCCTCGTCCGGCCGCTCGGCGGGGGTCTCGACCAGCCGCAGCTCCCCGTCGCGGGACCAGCGGGCCACCCGGCCGGTGCGGTGCATCGCGCTGCCCTGGTCGAAGGGGCACGGGAGCGGCCGGTCGGCGTCGGTGGTATCGGTGCCGGTGGCGTCCGCGCCGCCCGGGGCCGGGCTCGGGTACGCCACGTAGAGCTGTCCGGGGACGCCGGGGGCCACCGGGCGGAGGGTCTCGTCCAGGACATAGGCCCGAGTGCCGCTCACCGCCTCGGGCAGTTCCACCCGGGACAGCACGGCGGCCACACCCGGGCGCCGGACGTCGTTCCACTCCTCGAGGACGGCCGTCCGCTCGGCGGCGTCGAGTATCTCCGCCGCGAAGACCGGCCGGTCCGGTTCCCCGACCATGGCGGCCAGCAGCCGCAGGTAGCGATCCCGGAGGGTGCGCGCCGTGTCCGGCTCGAAGAGTTCGGCACCGAACTCCAGGTCGGCGGCGATTCCCGCGGGCCTCCCCGCGTCGTCGAACCGCTCGGTCAGCTCGAAGTTGAGGTCGAACTTGGTGTCCTCGATCGGCAGCCGCTCCAGCTCCACGGCGAGCCGCGGCAGCCGGGCGACCTCGGCGACCGTGGCCCGGGGGTCGGTGTGGTGGAGCGAGAGCGACACCTGGAAGAGCGGGTGCCGGGAGAGCGAGCGCTCCGGGTTGAGCACCTCGACCAGCCGCTCGAACGGCAGGTCCTGATGGGCGTACGCCGCCAGGCTCCGCTCCCGGACCCGCTCGATCAGCTCGCCGAACGTCGGATCGCCCGAGGTGTCCGTGCGCAGCACCAGCGTATTGGCGAAGAACCCGACCAGTTCCTCGACCGCGGTGTCGGTGCGGCCGGCGATCGGGGTGCCGATGGGGATGTCGGTGCCCGCGCCGAGCCGGGTCAGCAGCGCCGCGAGCCCCGCCTGCAACACCATGAACAGGCTGGAGCGGGTCTCGCGGGCCAGCCCGTACAGCGCCTGATTGCTGCCGGGATCGTCCTCCCGGCCCAGGACCGCCCGCTGCCAGAGGCTGTAGTCGGCGTAC